>JBBSKW010000006.1:0-43990 GCA_038256005.1 Pyrinomonadales bacterium | reverse complement strand
CGTTTCGCTTTGCCTGATTAAACGTTCAATTCGTCACGGATTCTTGCTTTTATTTCAAGTTTATCTTTAGGCTGAGATTTGTACGACAATGACGTGTAGGCTGAGTCGTTTCGACGGCATTGAACTCGATTCAGGCATGTATAGCTAAAGTAAGTTTAAGGGTGCTGTCGCCAACTGTTACAACGTTGGCCTGATCCGTTCAGATCATCAGGCAGCTTCTTCGAGCGGCCGGACAACGTCAAAGACCGGAGTTCGGCGTTCGATCATCTCGCGTGTGATAACCAGCTCTCGTGCTCGCTTTTCCGATGGAAGTGTGTACATCGAATCGAGCAGGACCTCTTCCATTATCATCATCAGTCCTCGGGCGCCGACCTTCCGTTTGTGTGCCTGTTGAGCGATACAAAGTAGCGCATCGTCCGAAAATCGCAGACTGATGTTATCAAACTCAAATTTCTTTTGATACTGCTTGACCAGCGCGTTTTTCGGTTGGGTCAAAATGGTCATCAACGCCGCTTCATCGAGTGGCTGCAACGCCCCGACTACCGGCAGACGCCCGACAAATTCCGGGATTAGTCCGTAATGGATCAGGTCTTCGGGTTCAAGCTTTCCGATCAACTCATCTTGCCGCTGTTTACTTGTTTTTACGTCAGCCTGAAATCCTAACGACTTATTGCGGAAACGCTTTTCGATAACCTTTTCGAGACCATTAAATGCGCCGCCGCAAATGAACAGAATGTTTGTCGTATCAAGTTGTGTGAATTCCTGCTGCGGATGTTTGCGTCCGCCGCCGGTCGGAATGTTGGCAATCGTGCCTTCGAGTATTTTAAGCAACGCCTGCTGAACACCTTCGCCGGAAACATCACGCGTGATGGAGGGATTATCATCCTTGCGGCAGATCTTGTCGATCTCGTCAATGTAGATGATTCCCTGCTGTGCTCGTTCGACATCATTGCCGGCCGATTGCAGCAGTCTAAGTAGAATGTTTTCGACGTCCTCGCCGACATAACCGGCTTCCGTTAGGCTCGTAGCATCGACAATGCAGAACGGTACGCTAAGTACGCGGGCAAGCGTTTGTGCCAGCAAGGTCTTTCCCGTTCCGGTCGGGCCGATCAAAAGTACATTCGATTTTTGAAGTTCGACATCAGAACGCCGCTTTGCCAGTTCGATACGTTTGTAGTGTTGATAGACCGCAACGGAAAGACGCTTTTTCGATTCGTCCTGGCCAATTACATATTGGTCGAGATGAGCCTTTATTTCTTGCGGCTTCGGCAGATTCAGACTCGAGCCACTTGTCTCATTCTGCTCATCGTCGTTAATGATCTCATTACAAATATCGATGCATTCATTACAGACGTAAACGCCGGGACCGGCGATCAATTTCTTCACATCGTTCTGCGACTTGCCGCAAAACGAACAACATAGAAGTTCTTCTGGTCGTCTGAAATTTGCCATAATCCTCAATCGTGTCAGTCTCGAAAGTCTTGACAGTATAGGAAGTAAAAGCCCTTACCTACCCGTACGCTGTCGGCATTTCGGAAACTCCGACCTTACAAGACCTCCTCGACTTCCAGCACTTCCTAGACTTACTTGTCTCGGTGCTCAATAACTTCGTCTATCAGACCATATTCTTTCGCTTGGATCGGCGTTAAAATACGGTCTCGTTCTACATCTTTCTCAACCTGATCAAAATCTTGCCCGGTATGGTGAGCTATCAATCGCGACGTCATTTCACGCATTCGAAGGATCTCTTGGGCCATGATCCGCACATCGGTCTCCTGACCGCTTGCACCGCCCGACGGCTGATGGATCAATACACGTGCGTGCGGCAAGGCAAACCGCTTTCCTTTTGTACCGGCCGTTAGCAGCAATGCTCCCATCGACGCGCACTGGCCGACACAGATCGTGGTTACATCATTCTTGATGAACTGCATCGTGTCATAAATGGCCATTCCGGCAGTGATCGAACCGCCTGGGCTGTTGATATAGAGATTGATGTCACGTTCCGGGTCTTCGGCTTCAAGGAAAAGAAGCTGAGCCACGAGCAAGTTCGCGATCTGGTCATCGATCGGCGTTCCGATGAAGATAATACTGTCTTTTAAAAGTCTGGAAAAAATGTCGAACGCACGCTCGCCGCGTGAGGTCTGTTCGACAACCATTGGAACTAAAGCCATATATTTCCCCTCTGGAACTAATTGCAACTAAAACTTTGAGTAAAAGGTGAACCGGGCGACGTTAAGTCGTTGATTAATTGGCCGATTGCAGATTCTACTATTAATTCATCAAAATGCAAGCCTATCAACCTGCCCAAGCGCCGAACACTATTCGGCCGATTTCGATTTGGCAGCCTTCTTTGCCGGAGCCTTTTTCTTCGCGGGCTTTTTCGGCTCATCTTCCTCATCCACGACTTTGCTGTCTGCCGCCGCATCGGCCTCAGCTAAACTTTCATCGACCCATGGACCGTCCGTCACCTTTGCGTGTTCGATTATCGCCTCGATCGATCGCCGCGTCTTAAGATTATTCGCGATCGTCCCCGGACCGCCTTCCCGTTCGAGAGATGCCATGATCTCTTCCGGCGTCGTCTTGTAAGTATCAGCGATCTTCTGGATCTCGGCATCAACCTCTTCTTTCGGCACTTCAACCTTTTCAGCGTGAGCGATCTTGTCCAATAACATCGCACCGCGAACATCACGTTCAGCCTGAGTTCGCATCTGGTTAAATGCCATCTGCAAGAATTCGTTCTCTACGTGGTTTAGATCGACCCCGCGTCCCTGCAGATCGCGGGCAAAATTATTTAGAAGATTACGAGCCTGATTTTCGATCAGAGCATTAGGCACTTCGAACGAATTCTTCTCGATCATTTTCGAGATCGCATTATTTCGGAGGCGAGCATCGGCATCGGATTTCGCGTAAGTTTCCAGATCGGCTCGAAGCTTTTTCCGAAGATCCGCAAGCGATTCGTAACCTTCGTCCAGACTCTTCGCCCACTCGTCGTTCAACTCAGGAGATTCCGATCTTCCGACAGATTTTACCTTCGCTTTGTAATGAAGCGTTTTTCCGGCTAATGCCGGCGATGAGAAATCGTCTGCATAGCTGACCGAAAATTCTTTTTCATCATCCTCTTTTACGCCGACCAAGTTTTCCGTGAACGACTTCTCGATTACTTCATCACCAAGCACGACCTCAAGATCTTCAGCGAGAATCGGGTCTGCGTTCGGATCGTCATCGAAGGTTCCTGAAAGATCGGCGATCACAGTATCACCTATTTCAGACGCACGGCCTTCAATGGGAATTAATGCAGCCTCTTGTCCAAGTCGATTCGCGATCAGGTCTTCCACCTCGCCGTCTTCAACCGGCTTTACCCGCCGTACAAGTTCTATGCCCTTATAATCTGGCACCGGCAGTTCCGGCATCACTTCGATATTAGCTTGCAGAGTTATCGCTTCGGAACCATTTACTTTAACCTTTTCAACATTTTCGATATGAAGATGGGGTTCGATAAGCGGCGTTATCTCATGCTTTTCGATCGCAGCCGAAACTTTTTCCGGCACTATCATCTGCAGGACTTCGCTCTTGATCTCTTCCTTGTATCGAAGGCGGATCACATCAAGCGGCGCAAAGCCTTTGCGAAAGCCCGGCACGTTCGCACCCTTGGCGTATCGCTGGCTGATCTTGTTGTAGGCATCCTTCAATTCGATGCCCGGTATCTCTATTATCAACTCTTTCAGAGTCGGCGAAATGTCTTTAAGTTCCGTTTTCATTTACCTGAAAAGGATAGCGCGTCATGTCCCGATTGTCAGTTGACCGCTATCGGTTTTCGACGCGCCTATTCCTGATCCATTCTTTCTAAAATGCAAATGGCCGGCCCAAAAGTCATTTCTGACGACTGATAACCGGCCACTAATATTGGTGCCGAGGGCGAGACTCGAACTCGCATGTCTTTCGACGCTAGTTCCTAAGACTAGTGCGTCTACCAATTTCGCCACCTCGGCAAACCGATCTGGATTTGAGATCGCGGATTTTGAAATCCAGAACACGCGACCTATCCAACGCAGCTTACCATCTAAATTTATCGGAGGCGGTTGATATTGTCTAGCGTGAAACAAAAAATACTATTATCACGACGAGAAGAACACCCAAGCCGCCGAAACTAAGTAGTAAATTATCCCTACTGCGGCGATTACTTCCAGTATGCCTAGAACGATCTTCAACATTTTCATATCTATAGCTAACCAACGCAGCTCTATTTATGCAGATACTTTTTTTCGTATTCGTCCCACGACATATTGAAATCGCGGTCGCCGAGTTCCGTTCTTGCGGTTCCGGCGCCGACGTATTTGTCTTCAGCCTTCGTAAAAAGCCTGTACACGCCGTAGCCCGCACCACCTATAACCGCTAACCATAGCCCATACCAAAGCAGCGATGTAACCAGCCCAAACAGCCAGAAAAACAACATCACGCCAAATACCAGACCGAGAATCGCCAGAATGATCTTGATAAAATTCATTTCGAAAACCTCCGCACTGCCTAACTATACGATTTTTTTGCGAGCATGTTCGGAGGATTTTTGCAGGCTGTCGTATAATCCAGTCTCAGCTAGCAATCACCTATCGCTAATCGCAAATTAGCCCAAAGAAAATTGGCAAACATAGAGACAAATACTACTTTCATATCAGCCGAGATCGAAGCCGAGCTTTCAGGTGCCGAATCGTCAAACGTTACCGACGTCACGCACGATTCGCGGCAAGTTCGCGAGGGAACTCTTTTCGTTGCGATAAAAGGTGCGACCGTTGACGGGCATCGTTTTATTGATGACGTAATAAGGCGCGGTGCCGCCGGGGTGATCTCGGAATTCGATCGGCCCGACGCATTTAGCGGTGTATGGCTCAAGGTCGCAGACGCCCGCATTGCTCTTGCGAAGGCGGCTTCGATCATCAGCGGCGAGCCGTCGCACCAACTTGACCTCGTGGGAGTTACCGGAACGAATGGCAAGACGACCACAACATTCCTTTGTTATGCTTTAGCGGAAGCGGCTTGTGCAAAGCCAGCGATGTTGACCACGGTCGAATATCGTATCGGTGAACGCCGTGAAGAAGCCATTCGAACAACGCCCGAAGCCAGCGACACGAACCGCTTTTTGAAACAAGCCGTCGAAGAAGGCTGCGGATTTGCGGCGATGGAAGCTTCGTCACAGGCGATCGACCTGCATCGTTGCGATTGGCTGAGATTCAAGGTGGCGATATTTACCAATCTGACCCGCGATCATCTTGATTATCATCTGACGATGGATAATTATTTCGACGCAAAGAAGAAACTTTTCGACGGTCGGCTCGGCGAAAAGCCCGGCTCGTGCGTAATAAATATCGATGACGAATGGGGCACGAAATTGGCAATCGAACTAAGATCGAATGGCCAACGTGTTGTTACATTTTCACAAGGCATCAGTAGCCCGCACCTAAGTAAGGGCTCAGTTAGTTATCAATCTACCTCCCAGAACGCAGACCTAACCGCCGAAGATATCGAAGTCTCTCTTCTAAAAGGCACGTCATTTCTCTTGAAATCTCCACAAGGTGAGCGGCAGATCACTTCCCCGCTTGTCGGTCGGCCGCACGTTTACAACATGCTTTCCGCGGCGGCGGCGGCGCTGGAACTTGGATATGATCTAGACAATATTGTGAAAGGCCTTTCAACTTGTGTCGGAGCGCCGGGCAGATTTGAGCGGGTTCAGCACGATGGCAGTTTCGCGGTCGTGGTCGATTATGCACACACCGACGATGCCTTGCTGAATACGTTGAAAACAGCGAAAGAATTGGCTGAAGGGAGAATAATCACCGTCTTTGGCTGCGGCGGCGATCGAGATAGGACAAAGCGTGAGCCAATGGGCCGAATCGCCGGTGAATACAGCGATCTCGCGATAATCACGTCGGACAATCCGCGAACTGAAGATCCGTTGATAATAATTTCGGAGATCGAAACCGGCGTAAAAAATTCAGGCGGCGAATATCTTGCGATCTCGGACCGACGCGAAGCGATCCGAAAAGCCATCGCCGAAGCTCGCGAAAATGACGTCGTCATTATCGCCGGCAAAGGACACGAAAACTACCAGATAATCGGCAACGAAAAATTTCACTTCGACGACCGTGAGGTAGCTCTGGAAGCTCTCGATCTAAAGACCGATTGATCGAAAAAAGATCTTTCTTGCGGCTTGCCGCTCGATTTGCGAAAAGCTTACTCTCCGAAGGGTCGGCGTCCGGGCGCAAAAAACGGAGGCCGCCCGAACATAGGAAGCCTCCGAATAAAGGAGAAAACTAACTCTACTCTAAATTCTTACGCGATCTCTGCAACGTGCTTGGTCAGACGCGATTTGTATCTGGCAGCAGTGTTGCGATGGATCAGGCCTTTGTTGACGGCCTTGTCGATCACTGAAACCGTCGGGTTCAGCAACTCACCGCTAACCGTCTTATCGCTGCCCGCGATCGCCGTTCGCAATTTCTTGATCTGCGTACGAAGCTTGCTTCGATTACTTCTATTAATTTCGTTGCGGCGGGCATTCTGCCGTATCCGCTTTTCGGCTGATTTATGATTTGCCATCTATCGTTCCCTAATTTCCTGATAAAAAGTGCTCCAATCGAAGCAAACTTAGGATTCTAACCACTCATCGAGCCCAAGTCAAGCCATCACTGACCCTCGACGCGAAGGGCGAAAGTATGCATCAGATCGACGATCAAGACGAATATCGGAGGATAGAACAAGAACTCAGGATTAAGCGCTTGTGCGATATTCTGTACTTTTGGGATAAACGAAACATCTGAATACTGCCCGATAACGAGCCCGAGACCGAAACTCGCGAAAAGGCCCGCTACCAAAAATCCGCCAGCAAGCAACCGTGAATGCGGTTTAACAACCGTTTCACGATCGTCCAGGATCGATTCGTGGATCTCGTCGTCGAAATACGTATATCGATCAAGTCCTTCGCGAATTCGCCCGACAAGATGGATCACACCAACAAGGAAGAGGGTCAAAACGACGATCTTCACAATGATGGGAGCCTCGGTGAAATATTTCGGTTTCAGCACCGCTACCATTAGCGTTGATAAGAATAGGGCCACCGTCGGAAAAATGATCTTTTGCAACGCCATCGATTCGCGACGTTCATCGGCGATCATCCGATCGATTATTTCGTTATAACGGTGTTCGTAAACAAGCTGCCGCCAACGACGCGCGTGACTGTTGCTTGTTGCGAATACGGAATCACCATTGGCTAAACCATTGAATTGTGCTTTGAGAAGCGACTGGTCAAATTTTGCGCGCTCCTTTGGATCGCCGAGAATCTCGTAAGCTTCCGCAATTGCGGCAAATGCACGGGCCGTTTCCTCGGAACCATTATTCTTATCAGGATGGATTTTGCGCGCTAATTTGCGGTAGGCCGATTTGATTTCGGTCCGCGAGGCCTTTGGCGATACTTTGAGAGTGTCGTAGTAGTTGACCATCTACGCCGGTTTCGATGAAGCAGAGATGATTTCCGGTTGGCACGAATGTTCAACCTGAAACTACCCAAATTGTATCATAAATTACACATTCGAAAACCGCTATTCTAATCAAGTCCATCCAGTTGCAGTCCGACCGGATTTGCTCCGGAAGACTTTACAGCATCTACCACTCGAGCGACGCTGCCGTAGTCTAAAGCTCGCGGAGCCTTGATAAAGACCGTCTTTTCGATCTCAGGCGCCGCGTCCGTCGTCTGAGTCGTGCGTGCAAATGTCTTATTCCCCTCCCTTTCGACAAAGATCTCTGTAAGTCGCCTAATCAGTTGATCCGGAGCAGCCGTCGAGCCGAGTCCTTTCTCGCCATTGAGCGACAGACCTCCTGCGGTGTCAACTGAAACCACAAGTGCAAGTGGCGCCTGAATCGACTTATCGGCTACTTGTTCGCGTGGTGCTTTTGCCTCTACCTGTGTCGGCCTAATTGGCGTGATGATCATAAAAATGATCAACAAAACCAGTAGCACGTCTATCAAAGGCGTTACGTTTATCTCCGGTCGATTCATCGGCGTTCCTCCAGAATTTGCTCGTATAAAGTTAGACCCCAAATTCGACCAAATGTTCCGGGGAATTCGTCGAACATCTATTCACGGGTTGATAACTCAACACCCATAGCCGCAAGCAATGCCTCTGCCTTTAATAACGATTCTTCATACTCGCTGGAAGGATCGCTATCGATCACGACTCCGCCGCCGACGTTGAATGTTGCGATACCGTCACGAAATACCATAGTTCTGATAGCGACGCTCGTATCAATTCCCGGTTTTAGACCTTCAAAACCCGTTTCTGGAATTTGGTAACCGATCGCGCCCATCGATAGCCCGCGTCGGTCTGGCTCGATCTCATCGATGATCTGCATTGTACGTATCTTAGGCGCTCCGGTTATCGAACCGCACGGAAAAAGTGAGCGCAGAATATCGCTGGGTTTTACATCATGCCGCAGGGTTCCACTAACTGTCGAAACAAGGTGAAAGAGCGACGGATGTTCTTCTACATCGCAGAGTTTTTCAACAACGACCGATCCGTATTCACAAACGCGGCCAAGGTCATTTCGCAATAGATCGACGATCATCGTATTCTCGGCGCGGTCCTTTTGGCTGTTGATCAACTCATCCCGTAGCTTTTCGTCCCCGGCCGGATCTGCTCCCCGGCGACGAGTTCCCTTGATCGGCGAGGCTGTGATGCGACGTGTGCCATTCCAACTTCGGACACTAAAAAAGCGCTCAGGCGAGGCAGACACTACGATCGAATTTTCCCTCTTAATTAATGCGGCGAACGGAGCCGGATGATCTCGTCGCAATCGTGCAAAAATGTCTTCCGGGCGAATTTCTGGCGGAAGTTCAATCGTCAGCTTTTGAGTGAGATTCGTCTGATAAGTGTCGCCATTTCTGATTGATTCCCGGATCGAATTTGCAGCGGATATGTACTGGGCTCGTGTAAAATTCGATCGCGGTGGGCTGCTCGGCATGAACTCCCGTTCCACAAATTCCGTAGTGCGAAGCAATTCTACGATCATAGAAAAGGCGTCGCCGTTTCCGCTTAGGAATGTCTTGCCGCTGGTATAATCGTGTACGACAAGACAGTCAAACGCCGCATAAAAAAGATCGGGTTCTATTGTCTCTCCGCTCAGACCTACATTTAAATACTTTCGCCCAAGTTCATAAGAAAGAGTAAAAAACCCCGCTTGGCCCGGTGTCGCGAAGCGTTTGTCCAACTCATTCAATACATCTTCACCATTCGCTGTTAATTCAATAACGTCCGTAGGCCTAATTCCCGCGATCATCAAATGCGAGCCCAAATGGCCGACGCCGCAACTATCGAGAATGCAAACTCGCTCGGTTTCAGCCAAGGCAAGCAAGGCACTTATCAGTCTATTTGGGTCAATGTCGATCGGGTACACGCTTTGATATTAGCATGCAGATATTTACGTCATAGACGGCGATCAAAACGAATTTGTTCTACGTGAGGTCTGTTTTCGTCGAAGGTTTTCAAATTAAGCATTTTTCGCGTAAGATGTTGCAGAATTTAACCTTTGCGATCTCGACCACATATGACCCCAAACTCTGAGAATACGTATAAACTTGTCCGCGGCCTCGGCCTACTCGCAGCGATCTCGGTGATAATCGGAAACGTTATCGGTACCGGTGTTTTTTTTAAGGCACGAGTAATGACTTGTCAGCTTGGAACAGGAGGTTGGGTGATCGCCGCGTGGATAGCGGCCGGATTGCTCGCACTGGCGGGTTCGCTAACATATGCCGAGTTGACGGCAATGAAGCCGAAGGCAAGCGCTGAGTACGTCCTTCTTCGCGACACCTATGGTAGAGCGTCGAGTTTTCTCTACGGATGGATGCAGATGTTGATCGCGAAGACCGGTTCGATGGCCGCACTCGCAGTTGCCTTTGCGATAGCCTTGAACAGCTACTTCGATGAAAAGTTGGGTCGCGCGTTGATCTCAGTACCGTTTGGCGATTCTGTTTTTGAAATCACAACACTCCAGATCATCGCTATCATGGCAATCATTATCTTCACTACGCTAAACAGTGCTTCGGTGGCGGTAAGTGGTCAGATCGCAACTTTATTAACGTTTGTAAAGATCGCTCTTGTAGTCTCGGTCGGCTTCGGAGCGTTCTTATTCGTTTCAGGAGGCGGCGGGTTTGGAAACTTTGGCCTAGAGTCGGTCGGTGCACAGTGCTTAGACGTAACCGAGTCGCAACGTTATGGCCATGCCGATTATTCGTTCGTCGGCGGTTTTGCGGCGGCAATGCTCGGAGCTCTTTGGGGTTATGACGGCTGGAATCAGCTAACGTTCGTCGCAGGCGAAGTAAAGGATCCGAATCGCAATATTCCGATCGCGATCATCGGAAGCACGATCCTGATCATGTTTCTTTATGTGTTCGTTCACATCGCATATTTTTACGTTCTAGATCCGACTGCGATCGCATCGGTCAATAAGGATATTGCCGTTGCAAATGTGATAGTTGAACGATTCTTTGCCGGCGATGCTGTCAATATGCTAACCGGGGTTGCCGTGGCAATATTTACGATTGGATTGATGATATCGTCGCTGGGCTCGCTCCATACTTCGATCCTTGCCGGTGCCCGCGTTCCCTACGCGATGGCAAAGGACAAACTTTTCTTTCCGCGATTTAGCACGCTGTCGATAAACGGAATACCGCTTTGGTCGCTCGTTCTTCAGGGGGCTTGGGCGATCCTTTTGATCCTTTCGGATTCTGTCTGGCGACTTTACGACAAAGAAAATGCATTGTTCGACACGTTAACGAATTACGTGGTCTTTGGCTCATTTATCTTTTACGGTTTGATTACATCGACCGTGTTCATTTTCAGAAAACGCGATCCCGATGCACACCGACCTTACCGTACCTTCGGATACCCGGTCGTGCCGGTGATATTCCTGCTCGTCACAGCATGGCTACTTCTCCAGACCCTTTACGATAGCCCGACCAATTCCCTTGTAGGTATCGGGCTGATCTTGCTGGGACTACCGGTCTATTATTACTTTCATAGCAAGACACCGGTTGATTTTGTGCCATTCGACGACGAAGAAAATGATGAGCGACAGGCGTAGCGGCCGGGAAAGGCGAACGCTTTCCCGCAATGCAGTTACATTAGCGATCGAATGGGAAGGTACGTCCGGTCGGCGGAGCGGTACGGTCAGCGACCTCAGCGAATCTGGCTGTTTCGTGCTCTCCGGCGGTGACGTTATTGATAGTGAGATCGTTCGGCTGTTCCTTCCGCTTGCTGACGGAATGAATGTCGAGTTTTCAGGCACTGTCGCTAATCATGTCTTTGAGATCGGCTTCGCGGTGCTGTTCCGAAACCTTACGCAGGCACAAAAGAATATTATTTATAACTTGATTGCGTTCCCGCTTCCGCAATAACTCAGTCACTTATCGCTATGCTAAAATCCGCATTGTGACGGTCTCACTCGAAACCAAAATACTCGAACTCTACAAGTCGAAGACAGGAAATCTCTCCGCTTCGATGGCACGCAACCTGTCGATCGCCGTCGCTGGTTATGCCGGAAAGACCGACCCGGACGACGCGACAGTCGAAGATTTACTTTCATATTATCCCGCACGATACGAAGACCGTTCGAACCTGATCCAGATCGACCAACTTTACGATGGGCTCGAAGCGTCGGTCGAACTTTTCGTTAGGGTTGCCGGTGCGATCCAGGTCGGTAAACATCGTGGCCCGAAACAACCGCCGCTTTTTATTTTCGAAGTCAGCGGCGGCGACCGCGAACGCACCCGCAAACCGGTCGTAGTGATGTGGTTCATTTCGGGCCGCAACGCAAAGCCAATAATCGAGCATTATTCGAAGAAATTCACACGAGGCGTACGCGTTATTGCTCACGGAAAATGGGAATGGGACGGACGGCGAAACACCTTTTTACTAAAGGTACAGAAACCGGAACTCCTTGAAGTTCTGCCGCCCGAAGGCGATCCGGAATCATTCGGATTGCTCAAAGATGATTCGAACAAGGTCGACACAGTGCCGGTCGAGATATTGTCCGAGGCCGATGAGATCGACGAAGACCGCGAGACTCCGGAATTCTCGACCATCCATACCGCTCGTCGCGTGCCGGTCTATCGCAAACTTGGGCCCTTTCAAACCAAGCGACTTCGCGAGATCGTTTTCGACATACTTCAAAAATTGGACACGGCGTCGATCGCTGAGAATTTGCCGGTGTCCGTCGTACGTAACAATGAACTGGTAACGCGAGCGGAAGCGATCCGCGGTATTCATTTCCCTTCTGAGGACGCACGAATTCTCGATTATGAAGTGTTTCGCAGCTCGGCCCAAAAGCGTTTGATCTTCGAAGAATTTTTTTGGCTTTCGTTTGCTCTCCAACTCGTTCGCGGCGAGCGGCAAAAAGAACCGAAAGGAGCGGTTATTGAGATAACCGATCTAGTAAAAACCCGCATCGCCGCATTACTTCCGTTCAAACTTACCGAAGCCCAACGCCGTGTTGTAAAGCAGATCTTTACAGATATGCTATCGGACGCACCGATGAACCGTTTGATCCAAGGCGACGTCGGCAGCGGCAAGACGATCGTCGCTTTTATCGGGATGTTCGCGGCAATCGAAAATGGTTATCAAGCCGTGCTGATGGCTCCGACCGAGATCCTTGCCGAACAACATTTCCGAACCGCAAAGAGTTTCTTTGATAGTTCAGGTTACAGCGTCGTTCTACTAACCGGCGGCCTTAAAGCTGCGGAAAAACGAAAAGCACAAGCGGCGATCAGCTCGGGCGAAGCTCACATAATTATTGGCACACACGCCGTTATACAAGATGCTGTCGAATTCGATCAGTTAGGTCTTGCCGTTATCGATGAGCAACATCGATTCGGCGTCCTGCAGCGAGCGGCTCTGAAAAAGCTCGGGCAAAATCCCGACGTTATGGTGATGACCGCGACGCCGATCCCGCGTTCGCTGGCGATGACGGTTTACGGCGATCTCGACGTTTCTATCATCGACGAATTGCCGCCTGGCCGAACGCCGATCAAGACCGTCGTTGTCGGCGAAGATAAACGCAAAGGTGTATATGCCGGAATTGAACGTGAATTAAAACTCGGCCGGCAAGCGTACGTCGTTTATCCGCTTATTGAAGAATCGGAAAAACTCGATCTAAAAGCCGCGACCGAAATGTTCGAAGAACTGCGTGATCGTGTTTTCCCAAAGCGTCGTATTGGCTTGCTACACGGCAAGATGAAGTCCGATGCGAAAGAACAGATAATGTGTTCATTCGTCGCCGGCGAGCTAGATATTCTTGTCTCAACAACGGTAATCGAGGTCGGCGTTGACGTTGCGAACGCCTCAACGATGGTCATCGAACACGCAGAGCGATTTGGCCTTTCGCAACTTCACCAGTTACGCGGACGCGTTGGCCGCGGCGCCGAACAAAGCTACTGCGTCTTGCTGACTGGCGATAAGAAAACTGCGGTCGCGAAAGAGCGGCTAGGCATAATGGAAGAAACCAGCGACGGTTTCAAGATCGCCGAGAAAGACCTTGAACTTCGTGGCGAAGGCGAAATTCTCGGCACGCGTCAATCAGGGATTCAGTTATTCAAGCTCGCAAACATTGTTCGCGACATCGAGATACTTGAGATCGCCCGCGACGAGGCTGAACAACTCTTGTTCAAGGAAACCCGCACAAAGGAGACGCTCGCTCTTATCAAACGCATCCGCTCCGATGCAAAATATCGGCTCGCTGGGATAGGATAGTGGCATGCGTGTGATCGGCGGTACATATGGCGGGCGAATCTTGAAAAGCCCAGCCGATAACAAGACGCGGCCGACTTCCGACCGGCTTCGCGAAACGCTTTTCAATATTCTCGTTCCGCAAATTACTGAAGATACAAGGTTTTTGGATCTGTGCGCCGGAAGCGGTGCGATCGGCATTGAAGCACTTTCACGCGGTGCGGCTCACGTAACCTTCGTCGATAAGTCACGACGTGCGTGTGCATTGATCGAGGAAAATCTCGACACCCTCAAAGTGCCCGAAATGGAGACCGATGTTCAGGCACTTTCAGCCGAGAATTTTACGGGCAGAAAGCATCTGGGCGGTTGGGACATCGTTTTTTTCGACCCGCCGTACGATACTGATTATTCCTTGGTTCTGCTTGAATTTGCGACTCCCGAAAGCACGCTGCTAAACGACGGCGGCGTTTTCATTGCCGAGCATCGGACAAAGCATCCACTGCCCGATCTGCTTGGCGAACTACGTCGCTGGCGAATGTTGAAACAGGGCGAAACATCGCTCAGCTTTTACGAACGTAATTAACGTTTTGAGTTTCGGCTTTAGCCGGCCATATGACGATTCTTATCTGGTTAATACTTGCGGTCGTCTGGGGCACGACGTGGATCTTTATAAAGGTCGGTCTTGGTGATCTTCCGCCGATCACGTTCGCTGCCGCACGTTTCCTGCTCGCGGTTGCGATCTTGTTTCCGATCATTCGAATCCAGAAAATTCCGTTGCCGCGTACCGCCTCAGAATGGAAACTTATGGGACTAACGGGCGTTCTGCAATTTTCGCTCAACTACAGCCTGGTCTTTTGGAGCGAACAATACATTTCATCCGGTCTTGCTGCGGTGCTTCAAGCATCTATCACGGTTTTTGGTCTTGGCCTTGCGTGGATATTCTTACCGCACGAAAAAATAACGAAGTTAAAGGTATGCGCCGTTGTTGTCGGGATAATTGGCGTCGCCGTTATTTTTGTTGACCAGCTTCGAATTGAAAGCGTTATGGCCTTTGCCGGATCGGTCGCGATCGTCGTCGGAGCATATGCCGCAGCCCAAGCGTCGATACTTGTCAAGGCGAAAGCGGGTGCCATCCACCCGGCGAGCCTCGTGTTTTCGCAGATGCTCTGCGGTTTACCGCTACTCCTTATATATGCTTTGATTGCCGAAGGAAATCCGCTATCGCACAACTGGTCGTGGACTGCAATTGTTTGTGTACTGTATCTAACTATCGCCGGAACCATCGCCGCATTTTGGCTTTACTACTGGCTTTTGGCTAGAATCGAATCAACGAAAGCGATGATGATCTCGTTGGTGACGCCGCTTATCGCGGTCGTCATCGGAAACATTTTCCTCGGCGAAACGCTGCCGGCACAAACGCTTGTCGGAGGACTGTTGATCCTGGCAAGTATTGCGCTGATCGTATTTCGTCGAAGAACGAAAGAAGTTAACGCCAAAACGCAAAGTTACAAAGTCGCGAATTGATTAAATTGAAATAGTCCGCAAAGCCAAACTTTCTAAAACTTTGTCTCTTTGCAACTTTGCGTTGAAATCATAATGCAATTTAAGTTCACAACCTCAGGCGAATCGCACGGCCCCGCTCTTGTAACGATCATCGAAGGCGTGCCCGCGGGATTGCCGATCGACAAAGCAGCCATCGACCATGAACTGTGGCGGCGTCAACAAGGTTACGGCCGCGGCGGACGAATGAAGATCGAGACAGACACGGTGAAAATTCTGTCCGGCATTCGTCACGGACGCACGCTTGGCTCGCCGATCACGTTTATGATCGAAAATAAAGATTTCGTTCATTGGACCGACGTCATGTCGGCGACCGAATTGACCGAGCAACCCAAAAATCCACGCGAAGTGAAACGTCCGCGGCCCGGCCACGCCGATCTCGCCGGCGGCCAAAAATTTCAGACGCGAGACCTACGCGACATTCTTGAGCGCGCATCGGCACGCGAGACGGCCGCCCGAGTTGCCGCCGGAGCGGTCGCGAAACAGCTTCTTGCGCAATTCGACATTCAGATACTTAGCCATGTAATTCGGCTCGGCGCGATTACCGCTTCGCCGATGTTAAAACCGTGGGACGAGATCGCCGCGATACCGGCCGATTCGCCGCTCAACTGTGCCGACAAGATCATCGAAGCGGAAATGATCGCCCACATCGACGAAGCGAAACAATGCGGCGACACACTCGGAGGTATTTTTGAGGTGGTTGCAAAAGGTGCACCCGTTGGGCTGGGTTCGCATACGAGCTGGGAAGATAAACTTGATGGCCGCATCGCCCGCGCGATAATGTCGATCCACGCTGTAAAAGCGGTCGAGCTCGGCACCGGTGTCGCGAACGCAGGAAAGCCCGGTTCGGAGGTCCACGATGAGATCGGACACGACGGCACGCATTTTACACGGCCAACTAACCGAGCGGGCGGGCTCGAAGGTGGTATTACGAACGGCGAGGAACTTCGTGTCCGGGGCTATCTGAAGCCCATCTCAACGCTCCGAAAACCGCTCAACTCCGTCGATATCGACACAAAAGAAAATAGCCCTGCAGCCTTCGAACGCTCCGACGTCACCGCAGTTCCCGCCGCAGGCGTGATCGGCGAATCAATGCTCGCCGTCGTTCTCGCAAATGCAATGCGCGAAAAATTTGGCGGCGATTCGCTCGGCGAAATGAAGCGCAACTTTAGTACATACATCAACACAGTAGACGACTATTAACGAGAAAACCCCGGGACATAACCCGAGGTTCCTCAATGATTAAGGTCTTGATTGAACAGGGCTTTTATCTACTAGCTCCCGGAACTTTCACATCTACGTCGATCTCTTGCCGTTTGGTGCCTCCGCCGTTAAAGACGCCGCCGTAATACAACGCGCCTGCGATCATCGCGACAATCACCACCATTGCTAGCGCCCAAATAAAATTACTTGCTACACTTTTTCCTTCTTCCATTTCTTTAAGTCTCCTTTAGATTTATCGAATAATGCTCAAAGCAGGCTGACTGATTGCAAAGACTGTGCCGAACTCCAATCTAGGTTAAACTTATTATACATTGTTGGGAACGTGTGGAAACCTAGGATGCGCTGCATTGAATTCGAACACCTACTAAAGATGCGAAACATTAATAACTGTCTTGTAGTAACAGCAAAGATATAGTAGAAAAATAGGCACCGTAGCGAATTTCAATCTGATCGACAAAGGAGAACTACATGTTAGGAATAATTGGACAACTAATTGGCGGCTTGATCGTAGGCGTTCTAGCTCGGCTCCTACTTCCGGGAAGAGAGAATTTCCCCGACGGTGTCGTCGGATGGTTGCTCACCGCTGTGCTCGGAATCGCCGGAGCCTTCTTAGGCGGAACGATCGCTCGAAGCCTTTGGCGCTCAGGCGACGAGAATTACATCGCAAGCTGGACGATGTCGATTATTGGTGCGATCGTACTTCTCTTGATCGTTCGATTGATCTTCGGCAAGAAGGTTTAACCTCGCACTAAAGTGATATTTTTTCGGCAATGCCGTCGGACTCCTCCGGCGGCATTTCCATTTTGATCAGACCATCGAAAACTACGTTGAACGCCACCCCTTTCACCGGTAACGACATTTCCTCTTCGGTCTTTCCTTCCGAATTTGCGATGCCGACGCTTGCGTAATAGCACGACGCTCCGTGAGCTTTAGCGTGGCTCACAAGATCCTTGTACGCCACCACGCCCTCTTCGAATCGGCCGCGTTTCGGATGGACGTCCGTGCGAACGATAAAGAATGCTCGCTCACCGTCCTTGTTTGCGACGACTTGCGGCTCCGTAGCCAGATCTGCCAGTATATCGGCCGATTCAACGATCCAACCGTCTTTTTCGAGTTGTTTGAACACGATCTCAATGCCGAAAGCATGAATATCGTGCTGATCCATCAGTTCGCGTGTTTCCATTCATCCTATCGTAACCAGCAAAGTTTAACGAGACAAATTCTACTCAGCGTAAAACATTAATACTAATCTAATACTGCGTTGCGGAAATGAACTGTCTGATTTACGATTAAGGACAATGTCATTACAAGAATTGAAGAAAACGCCGCTGAACGCAGTCCATCGGGAAATGGGCGGCAAAATGGTCGATTTCGGCGGTTGGGAAATGCCCGTCCAGTACACCGCCGGCGTGATCGAAGAGCACATGGCGACGAGAACTCGGGCAGGCTTGTTTGACGTGTCTCACATGGGCGAGATCTGGATCGAAGGGTCGGATGCGATCGCGTTCGTCAATCGAATCACGACAAATGACGTGACCAAACTCGTCGACGGCCAGGCACAATATTCGGTGTTGAGTAACCAGCATGGCGGCGTCGTCGATGATCTGTTGGTATATAGATTTGGTCCGGAACGGCTGCTCCTTGTTGTCAATGCCGGTACTACTGAAAAAGATTGGGAGTGGATCAGGTCGCACCATTCCGAGCATGAAGACGTAAAACTCCGCAACGCTTCAGCTGAATACTGCCAGATAGCAATCCAAGGGCCAAAAGCTGTCGAGATACTTCAGCGGCTGACAGAAACAGAACTCGAGCCGATCAAGTATTATTGGTTCACGACTGGCAAGGTTGACAGCGTCGACGCGATCGTCTCGCGAACTGGTTACACGGGCGAAGATGGATTTGAGGTCTATGCAGCGGCCGATAAAGCTGAGCAGCTCTGGAAAGCGATAATGCGTACCGGCGACAGCGAACGCATTTTGCCGTGCGGTTTGGCTGCACGTAATACGCTCAGGCTCGAATCTGCAATGTCGCTGTATGGGCACGAGCTGGGAGATGATATTTCGCCGCTTGAAGCCAATCTTGGTTGGATCACGAAACTAGGCAAGGAAAGTGATTTCGTCGGCCGCGGTGCGCTGGCTGAGCAAAAGGAAGCGGGCGTGAAGCGAAAGGTAGTGGGATTTGAAATGACGGAACCGGGAATCGCTCGAGACGGTTTCGATGTATATGTAAATGATGAAAAAGTTGGCGCGGTGACATCGGGTTCCCCTGCACCTTTCCTCAAAAAGAACATTGGTTTGGCATTTATACCGGTAGAATTTGCAAATGTCAGTCAGGAACTTAAAATTGATATACGCGGTAAGAAAGTAGCTGCAAAGATCGTTCCAACACCGTTTTATAAGAGAGCAAAATAGGTTCGAAAGTTGGGCTTCATCAGTTTAGAAAATTAGAATCGTTTAACAAAAGAACATGTCAAACATTCCTGAAAATTTACGATACAGCAAGGACCATGAATGGGTTCTCGTTGAAGGCGATGTCGCGACAATCGGCATCACGGATTATGCACAGCATTCACTCGGCGACGTTGTTTATGTTGATTTTCCTCGCGTTGGCGACAAGTTCGGCACGCATGAGGCGTTCGGTTCGGTAGAATCGGTCAAAGCCGTTTCGGAAGTTTTTACACCGATCGCCGGCGAAGTCACTGAGGTCAACGATGGATTAAATGACGCCCCGGAAGCAGTGAACAGCGACGCTTACGGAACGGGTTGGATGATCAAGATCAAAATGGTCAACCCTGGCGAGGCCGATGCTTTATTGAGCGGCGAAGAGTATGAAGAATTTTTGGCCGCGAGTGCCTAAGGGATAATGATTGGTGCCTGAGAAGATCATTCATCATTCATAACCCACTAAATATTATGCGTTACATACCGAATTCGCCGGAAGAGCGGCAAGAAATGTTGGGACTGCTCGGGCTTTCAAATGCCAGCGAGCTATTTAGATCGATACCGGCTGACGTTCAGCTAAACCGTGGGCTAAACGTTACCGAACCGCTTGCTGAGCCAGAAGTCATCGCAGCGATGGAAGAAATGGCCGCGCGGAATAAGGCTGCCATAAAACGTTCGTTTCTTGGTGCCGGCGTTTACTCGCACTATTCGCCAACTATCGTCGACCACCTGATTCAACGTTCTGAGTTCTTTACTTCGTACACGCCTTATCAACCGGAGATCTCGCAGGGCACACTACAGTATATTTTCGAGTTTCAAACGCTAATCTGCCAGTTGACGGGAATGGAGGTCGCGAACGCCTCTATGTACGACGGTTCGACCTCGATGGCCGAGGCGTACGTGATGGCTCAACGTGTCACACGCCGGGACAAGATCGTAGTTGCGACCAGCGTTCATCCGGAATATCGAGAGGTCGCCCGGACCTATACTCAACACGGCGATGCCGATATTGTCGAGGTGGGTTTCGACGAAGCCACCGGGCGATTGGGTGACACTTCGGCACTTGATGACAAGACAGCCGCTCTGGTGGTTCAATCGCCGAACTTCTTTGGCTGTATCGAAGACCTAACGGCATTGGCTGACGCTGCTCATGCGGTCGGTGCACTTTTTATTGTTGTTGTTACCGAAGCGATCTCATTTGGCTTGTTAAAGTCGCCGGGCGAATGCGGTGCGGATATTGTAGTCGGCGAGGGCCAATCGTTCGGCATTCCGATGAGTTTTGGCGGACCGCATTTGGGATTATTTGCCACCAAAGATAAATACGTGCGCCAAATGCCCGGACGGCTTTGCGGCGTGGCGTATGACAAGAACGGCAATCGGGGATTTACGCTGACGCTTTCGACCCGCGAACAACATATTCGCCGCGAAAAGGCGACGTCGAATATCTGCACAAACCAAGGGCTGATCGCACTCGCCGCAACAATTTATATGGAAGCGATGGGCAAGAAAGGCCTGCAGGAAGTTGCTGAACAGAACGCTCAAAAGGCCGCATACACTAAGAATGCGATCGCGGCTTTAGACGGATATTCGATTCCGTTCTCAGCCGCCACGTTCAACGAATTCGTTGTTCGCGGGCCAAAGCCCGCATCTGAGATCCTTGAGTTCGTTCGTGAAAAAGGAATCATCGGCGGCTTGGCGTTGTCGAAATACTACAGCGGACGAGATAACGAGTTTTTAGTTTGTGTTACAGAAACTGGCTCGAAGAAGAACATTGACGCTTTGATCGAGTCTCTGCGTTCTTAACCTTCGGTAAATTGGTTCAAGGCAATGCTTTTTGGATATTGGGAGATCGCATTCTTTTTAGGAACTTTTATGGTCCTCGCCTTTTCCGTCTTTTTGGGATTGGCCGGGCAGAATATTGCGATCTGGTTCAAAAGAACAAGTCCGCGATGTCCAAAATGCTTTACCACAGTTAACCCTGAGGCATACATTTGCTGGTCGTGCCGTTCTGAATTGGAGACGCTCAATGTCCACCGCAAAGAACTTTCCTGATGTCGACAGACGCCGTTTCCTTTCGGCCGCAGGCAAAGGTCTTGGCGTGATGGCCTTGGCATCGACTGCGGTCGGTTCGCTCTTTGAAAGTGTAAAGGCGGCAGGTAGATCAGTAGATCATCTTTCGCAGTTCGAGGTCGCGGCCGACGAAGATTATTGGGCGGCAATCCAGCAGTCCTTTTCGGTCACACGCGGAATTATCAACCTGAACAACGGCGGCGTTAGCCCAAGCCCGAGAATGGTGACGGAGGCCTTTGTTCGCTACACATGGCAGCAGGAAGACGCGACCGCTTATACGATGTGGCAGATACTTGAGCCGCAGTCTGAGACGATCCGCACCGGCCTTGCCGAGATGTTCGGCTGCGACGCCGAAGAGATCGCGATAACGCGCAACGCATCCGAATCGCTGGAAATTCTGCTGATGGGGCTTGATCTTAGGTCGGGCGACGAAATTCTGACGACAACGCAGGATTACCCGCGAATGATCACCACGCTTCACCAGCGTGAGCTCCGCGAAGGCTTGAAGTTGAATCTGATCAAGGTTCCGCTCGCGCCGAAAGATGTAAACGATATTGCGGCCGCGTACGAACGTGCGATCACGCCGAAGACCAAGCTCATTTTAATCTCGCATCAAATAAATGTGACGGGTCAGATAACGCCCGTAAAGAAAGTTTGCGAAACGGCAAGGTCTCGCGGAATCGAAACGATCGTCGATGGTGCACACGCTTTTGCTCAGTTCGATTTTAAACGCAACGATATCGGTTGCGATTACTACGGCACATCGCTGCACAAATGGTTGTACGCGCCGAAAGGCACGGGAATGTTGTATGTCAAAAAAGACAAGATCGCCAAAGTTTGGGCGCTCATGGCTTCCGAAGACAAGAACAAGAACGACATTCGCAAGTTTGAAGAGATCGGCACACATTCTGCGGCGATGCGTCTAGCGATCGGTGAAGCGATCTTGTTCCATAACGCGATTGGCGGCAAGCGAAAAGAAGAACGGCTTCGGTATCTGTCGCGATACTGGATGAATCGCTTAAAAGATATTCCGAAGGTCGGGTTCAATACGTCATTCGACCCGGCACAATCATGTGCGATCGGCAATTTCAAGTTAGACGGCGTTGATCCTGTAAAGCTTGGTGGCTATCTGATGGCGAAGCACAAGATATTTACGACACCGATCGTGCACGAAGAATTTACCGGCATTCGAATTACGCCGAATGTTTACACAACACTTTGGGAACTCGACCGGTTCTGCAAGATCGTCGAAAGCGTAGCGAAGAACGGTCTTCCGAAAGGATAAATGGATAACATATTTGAGAAACTTTTCGAGGCCGGTTGGCGTCACGTTGATCCGAACGGACACGTGGCAAACATGGTCTATTTGGAGTACGCGGTAGATACACGTATCGCGTTTTTCGCGTCGCAGGGTTTCCCGCCGGCGGATTTCGCCCGGCTTGGTTTCGGGCCGGTGATCAAGAGCGATCTCGTTGAATATTTTCGCGAGGTGAAGATGCTGGACAAGGTGAACGTTACTATGGAGAACGGCGGAGTCAGTCCTGATTCGTCGCGATTCCGGATAGTGAATAATTTTTATAGAGAAGACGGCACGCATGCCGCACGGGTCACAAGCGTGGGCGGCTGGCTTGGGCTTGAAGAACGAAAGTTGGTCGAACCGCCGGACACGTTAAAAGCGGCGTGGGAACAGCTTACAAAGACTGAAGATTTTGAAGAGCTTAGATCGAGCATTAAAAGATAGTATGTCAATCAAAAAAGTTACACAGCATCCCTCACAGAATGAAGGTTTGATCTTCGAACGTTCACAAACCGGACGTGTTGGTTATATGCTTCCGAAATTAGACGTCGAAGCAACAGATATCGATTCGATCATTCCGGCTGAACTTCGCCGTAGCGACGATCTGGAAGGCGTGCCCGAGGTTTCCGAGGTAGATGTCATTCGTCATTTCACGCGGATCTCCACCTGGAACTATTCGATCGATCTCGGGATGTATCCGCTCGGTTCGTGCACGATGAAGTACAATTCGCGGCTCAATGAAAAGACGGCGCGGATCGGCGGCTTTACGAATCTGCACCCGCTTGCACCCGAAGAAGAATCGCAAGGTGCACTCGAACTGATCTACAAACTACAGGAAGATCTTGCGGAGATCACAGGCTTGCCTGGTGTATCTTTACAGCCGGCTGCCGGTGCACAAGGCGAGATGACGGGCGTAATGTTGATCCGTGCACTTCTCGATAAACGTGAAGGCGAAGGCTCGAAAGAACGCCGCGTTATGCTGATCCCCGATTCTGCTCACGGCACGAATCCGGCGTCGGCCGCACTCGCAGGCTTTACTGTAAAATCGATACGTGCGACTCCCGAAGGCCTGACCGACATGGACCACCTTCGCGAGCTTTGTGCCGAAGGCGGCGTCGCTGGGCTGATGCTCACCAACCCAAACACGGTCGGGCTTTTCGAGACGAACATTAAAGAGATCTGCTCCACCATCCATGATGCCGGCGGCTTGGTTTACATGGATGGTGCGAATATGAACGCACTTGTTGGTGTCGCACGGCCGGGCGATATGGGCGTTGATGTGATCCATCTTAATCTCCACAAAACTTTCTCGACGCCTCACGGCGGCGGAGGTCCGGGTTGTGGGCCGTGTTGCTGTACGGCGGAGCTGGCCGAATTTCTCCCGGTTCCCCGAGTGGAAAAAGACGGTAAGACCTATCGGCTCAACTACGATCTGCCCAACTCCATCGGCCGCGTCAAAGCTTTCTTCGGAAATTTCGGGATGATGATCCGTGCCTTGTCTTACATTTACACGCATGGTGCCTCGGGGCTGAAAGAAGCGACCGAAGCCGCCGTCTTGAACGCACGCTACGTGGCGAACGAGTTGAAGGACGCGTTCCACATGCCCTACGAAGCAGATTGTATGCACGAAGCGGTCTTCTCGCACAAACTTCAGACGCGGACCGGTGTACACACGCTCGACATTGCAAAACGCCTGATCGATTACGGTTTTCATCCGCCGACCATTTATTTCCCGCTCGTTGTTGAAGGGGCGATGCTCATCGAACCGACCGAATCCGTCGGCCGGGCCGATCTCGACGCATTTGTTGACGCGATGAAGGACATCGACCGCGAGGCCCGCGAAACACCGCAGCTCGTTATCGACGCTCCTCATTCGACCCGAATCGGCCGTCTCGACGAAGCCACCGCCGCCCGCAAACCAGTCCTCCGCTGGAAACCGGACATGGAAAGTTTGGGCAAATCGGCGTAGAATCGCGTGTATGGAAAGAGTAATCAACCTCCACATCGAAAAGTTGCCCGAGGGAGTTTACCTCGCTACCTCCGATAGCATCCAAGGTTTGATAGCCCAAGGCCGAACGATCGCCGAGACCATTGAAATTGCCCGCGACGTTGCGAAGAAGCTGATCGAATCACAGGACGGCCAATCGAGCGAGCTTGCTCCGTTTGCCGATAGTTTCGACTATCCTATGGTCATCGGAGTTTGAAATGGGGCGGCTTTCAGGTTTTCGCTATCGCGATATCATCCGCATTCTCAAAGCTTTCGGCTTCGAATTCCATCGGCAAGCCGCTGGAAGCCACGAGATCTGGTTAAATCCAGTTACAAATCGCTACACGACAATTCCAAATCATTCCGGCGACATGCCCGAGGGAACGTTGCGAGCGATCCTAAGGCAATCCGGTATCGACCAAGACGATTTCCTTAAGGCAAAGTGATCAAGTTAATAGATGCGTCAGCCAAGTGGCGAAATCAAAGCTAACAAAAGCGCCGATCGATACGGAGCTTTTTCTATTTTCGATTAAGAATGAATATTGCTATTTTAACTCAAGATGCGTCAACGACTGTGATGGGTTCACTGACGGTTAAAGGAACATTATCCTGAACAATGACGGTTCCGCCGATCAGGTCATGGATGGCGAGTCTTTTTGAGTTGAACAGACATGAGACGATCTCGACGATGATCCATGCGAATGTCGCGTAGCTCAGTCCAACGCGGGCATAAAGGAGTGCACCTGTAAATTCGAAGCCGTTGTAAATGGCGGCGATATCTACTGCGAGGATCAAAATAGTGAAGACGATCCAGGGACTTTCCCGGCGGGCAGCCTGAAGTACTGTTATCGGCAGTTCGGTGGCGTTGTCGAGAACGCGAATACCAGCGGCCCGTTTACCCAAAGTTTGACCGTACAAACCGTGTCCGAGGATCGTATACTAAAGATAGACCGAGTAAGAGACGGGCATCCAAAGCAGGATCAGCCAAAGATTGTCTCTCTGAGCGAAAAGTATCTCGTCACCTAAAGCAATAGGAAGAAGGACGAGGCCATCAATGATCGCCGCTCCGATCCGTTGACCGAACGTATTGTATCTGGAATGGATTACATCTGCCACGGCTAAATAATACCGACCTTATACCTTTTCGCAAACAAAAGAGCAGACACGCGATCTGCCCTTCTGTTATCATCTTTAAGCTAAGCAGTTATGGTTGCGGAAACAGTTTCGCCCCAGGCGGATGAGGTTTGATCTGGGAAGGTCCAGCGGAGCATATAAAAGGCCGTCTTGTTGGCGTCTTCGGGTTCGAATTGGGCAACGTACGGCGATTTGCCGTCGAGACCGAGAAAGATGCAGTCTTTCTGATTGCCGGGAGCGGGTTCGCCGATAGTGACCTATATTTCGCAACCCATAACACCGCGCGGCTTGCGTTTCGTGTCTTGGGCGGCGGCATCGCGAAAGCTGATCGTGTGCTCCATTCGCTTGCTGGTATCGACCTGCCCGATCGGCACGGTCGCGTTCGACGGAGCCAGGTCCGAGCCTGACGGAATGCCCAAAGTCGCAATTTCAGCCTGCGGAGTCTTATTGTTCTTTGCCGAACTTTTGACATCGCGGATAAGTCCTTCCATCAAGTCACGAGATCCGTTCTTAGTCAGCGTTTGGGCCTTCGCAGCCGCTTGCTGAGCCACGTGACCGGTCAGATCCGTGTCGTATGTGTCTCTCATGAGTTCAAAATTGATCACAAATCCCGCCGTCAAACCAAAATTCGTCAGCAGCGCCTGAATCCCCGCCAAAACCTGCGTAGCTATCGCCAACAACTCCGAATCCGAAGCATTCGCCAATGTATCTGCTGCCATATTTCTCTCCTTTTTTGTTGAATTATGAACAGATCAATTTCACTGTTCACTTATTAATGTCAAAAAACAGCCGTTCATTACAAAAAAAGATCGCTCAGCGACTCCTGAACGATCCTTACGTGACCTCAAAACCTTTTCAACGCACCTTAAAACCTTCTAATGCTACCTTGAAACCTTTATATGCTGTCTTAAAACATTTCCAAGCGGCCTTGAAACCTTCTCAAGCACCCTTGAAATCTTTTCAAACGACCTTGAAATCTTCCCATGCTGCCTTGAAACCTTTTCAGCAAGCGAATTTTGTTAGATCGCAGATGCTACTTTCTTTTATTCTGTAGGCAAAACAGTCTCCGCAGTAGGCAAAAGGTTTTCGGCGAGTTCTGTTTCTTTGATAGACATCAGGACGACGAGTTCGTCGATTTGTGCGATGATGTTTTGGAGCTGAAGGAACGATATGAACAAGAAAAATGTGATGCCGCAGATAGTTGATCTGGGGAGAGAGGCTTGTTATGGGTTGCTTGAGGCGGTCGGGTTTGGGCATTTGGGGTTTTCGGCGGATGATCGGCCGTATGTTGTGCCGATCCACTTCGCGATCGAGGAGCCGTTCGTCTATTTCTTCACCACCGAAGGCAAAAAGACCGAGATCATCGACCAAAATCCGAACGTCTGCCTGCAGGTAGAACGCGTCGCAGACAGCCGTAACTGGGAAAGCGTGATCATCGAAGGCACCGCCGTTATTCTCGACCAAGAGGCTGAGAAAGAAAAAGCGATGAGCCTCATCCTCGCGAAAAATCCTAACCTAACACCCGCGTTCAGCATCCGCTGGATGGATTCCTGGGTCCGCGAAAACATTTCCGTCGTCTACAAGATCGTCCCCGAAACCATCACCGGCCGCCAAACGATCCAACACGAGCGAGCGATTTGAGTGTTATAATCGCTTTATGCCGGTAAAAAATGTTGGAATTGCATTCGTTACAGGACGTAAGCACTTCCAGAACATCCTCCGATCCTATGTCAATAACTGGCTCGAACACGGCCTGATCGCTGATAAAAGCGTGCGGCTACATCTGTTCGTCGTTTACGACATAGCCTATTTCGACACAAAGCCGAGCGATTATCGAAACATTCCGCCGGAACTCACCGAAATGGTCGATTCGATCAATTTCTACGGCCGAAAAGCTCTTAATGAAGAACGCGACGACTTGGTCGGTCAAGGCATTATTGATGAATCCGAGGGAGACATGCTCTTCGGTGAAGGCTACGCAAAGAAGCGAAACGCCGCTCTCTATTTCGCCGCAAAGAAGAAGATGGACCGGCTGTTGTTCATCGACGACGATGAATATCCGCTTGCGGTCGCGATGAACCGAGCGAACAATTTGATCTGGATGGGCCAGAGCGTCTTGGGCACGCACTTAAAATACGGCAAAGACGCCGATATCACTCACGGCCATCATTGCGGCTACATCTCGCCGATACCAAAGATCGCGTTCGACAAAACGCTTACAGAATCGGACTTTCGCAGGTTTATCGAAGCGACCAGCAACGATATCGTCACCTGGGACAGCGTCAAGCAGACCGTTATCGAAAACAACGGCGTGACATATGCCGATACGCGGATCATCGATCGTGGCACGACCGGCGAGGTGAAAGAGGTGATGGGAATGAAATTCATCTCAGGAGCCAATCTATGTTTCAACCTCGAACGGCTCAAGAGCCTGCCGGCGTTCTACAATCCGCCGGAAGCCCGCGGCGAGGACGCTTTCATGAGCACAACTCTTACTGACCATAAGCTAGTAAAGGTTCCGTGCTACACATTTCACGACGCGTTCCTTGAATACAAACATTTACTCAATGGCGTTCTGCCGACCGAACTCGGCGGTGTCGACGCCCGCGATCCTTTTGTTCGCCAACGCTTTATCAAAGCCTCGATTGGCTGGATCAGATACAAGCCGCTGCTTACTTACATCACTCAACGTGAGAATTACGAAGCGATAATCGATGAAATGACGGTCAAGCTAGATTCCTCGATACCAAAGCTGTGTGAATATTTCGATACGCGGCAATTCGAACAGGTTCAGACGAACCTGGCGAAATATCATCGGAATGTTAAGCGGCACTTTCGCGCGTTTGAAGCAACAAGGAATGCGTGGACAAAAGTAACGAGATCACTTCTTTCGATCACGGCAGTTGTTTTGCAGGGAATCGCTGGTTTCCTATAGACCGGTCAACCCTTTTTTCACCAATCCTTCGATCACACCGCAAAAACGGTCGAGTTCATTTAGCGTAGTAAAGATGTTCGGCGTTACGCGAATTCCCGTGAATTCATCGTGAACAATCGGGGTCGCGATTATCTTGTATTTTGTGAACAGATGTTGTGTGACTTTGTTCGGATCAGTTCCCTCGATCGAGAAATTTCCGATCGCACAAAACTGTTCAGGATCAAGCGAGGTGTTTAATCGAATGCCCGGCACGTCCTTTAGCCGGTTCATCCAATAGCCCGAAAGAAATCTAAGTCGTTCCTCCTTGCGTTTTGCCCCGATCGCCTCGTGAAATAAAAGTGCCTCGCCGATCGCAAGCCTCGTCGCGGATGAATGTGTTCCGATCTCCTCAAACTTGCGGATGTCCGTTTTCATCTCGTTGTTCGAGGCCATCAGCGGCCAAACGCCGCCGATCTTATCCTTTCGAACATAAAGCAAGCCTGCACCTTTCGGCGTATATAGCCATTTATGTAACGAACTCCCAAAGTAATCACAGCCAATGTCTTCGCGTTTGAAATCAAGCTGGGCAAACGAATGAGCGCCGTCAACGACAGTTTCGATGCCGCGTTCGCGCGCCATGGCGCAGATCTTTCGAACCGGCATTATCTGCCCGGTGATGTTTATCATGTGCGAGATAAGGATCAGCTTGGTCTTCGGCGTGATCGCGGATTCTATCGCCGTGACGATCGCGTCCGTGTTCTCGGGAGCAAGCGGAATACTTACTAAATTAAGCTTTGGGCCTTCGCGGCGTTCCCGCTGTCTCAGCGCCGTGAGCATTCGCGGATAATCTTGCGAAGTTGCAAGCACTTCATCGCCGGATCGGATATCAAGACCGAAGAGAAGTATCTGCAGCGATTCCGACGCATTGCGCGTAACGGCGATCTCGTCCGGTTCGCTGCCAAAAAGGCTCGCAAGCCCGCCGCGGATCGTTTCTGCCTGAGGCTCGAGCATCTGCCACATCGTCGATGAGGTCGCGTCTTCCTGATGTTTGTAGCGAACGAATGCCTCGGAAACCATCTTCGGGCTCGGGCTCGTCCAACCGCTATTCAGGTTCAAGGTAGTACGAGATGCCGCGAATGCGTTCGCTATGATTCGCCAGTATTCTTCGTGGCTAGCAGCTTCGCGCGGCGACAGATCATCGACCAAAGCTGCCGCCGTTCCGATCGACGCATACAACGACGCGACCGTCGGCGATAATATCGACATCAGCCCCAAGCCATTTCCCGCCGACGCCAGCAGTTTGCTCCTGCTTAATTTTTTTCCTGAGTCCATTTTCGGTTTTGATGAAGCGAACATACCGAACGTAACGCTTTTTCTCGCCCGGTACAAATTCTGTTTTCCGGTGTATTGCGTTCGAGAAGAATTTGGTCGTAACCTGTAGCTGAGACATGCTTAGCGTTCTTTCGAGTAAAGATGATCGGCCCATTCGCCCACAACATCGATCCCGTTATCGTCACGCTCGCCGGAGTGCATCTTTGGTTTTATGGGCTCAGTTTTACGCTCGGCTTTCTCAACACACATCTATTCCTCCGCCGAAATCGCGAACGGCTCGGGCTTTCTATCACGGCGATCTATGACCTCACGCTTCTTCTAGCTTTGGGAGTTTTGGTCGGCGGGCGAACCCTTGTCGTTTTCAATAATGAATGGGAGTTCTACCGCGATCATCTGCTGCTTATTCCGAGCATCTGGGTCGGCGGGTTCGCGTCGCACGGATTGATCTTCGGCGGTGTGGCCGGTGTGTTGATCTTTTGCTGGGCTTACCGCGCTCCGCTGCGGCCGTTGCTGGACGTGTTGGCGATTTCCGCGGCAATAATCCTCGGTTTTGGCAGAATCGGCAATTTTATCGACGGCCAGATCTTCGGTTCACTCACCGATCTTCCGTCGGGCATACAGTTTCCCAGCGTCGAAGGCTTTCGGCATCCAGTCGTTTTGTACGACGGTCTAAAGAATTTTCTGCTCGTCCCGCTTCTGCTTTGGATACGTTCGCGAGGAGTTCCGCCCGGCCGCATCGCCGTGATCTTCGTAATTCTTTATGCCGGACTACGGATACCTATAGATATGCTGCGCGAATATCCGACGACGTTCTGGGGAATTCCGAATGGCCAGATGCTCAATTATTTTATGGTCATCTTCGGCGTCGTGATCTTGGCGATAAACCTCTATCGAACCCGTAACTACAAAGCCGAAGGCGATCCGCCGATGATGGCGGAATCGAGATTGATCTGGCCGCGTCGGATCGCACTGGCAGCGATCTGCATTATTCCTCTGATCATTCCGAGCGATGCGACCCGCGATGTTCCGGTGACCTACGGCGCACGCCATGCAGGCATGCAACATAATTGGATGTACCCAAACATTGCGGATGCGATAGACGTTGCCGAAGATGAAAAGGAAGGCCGAGTAACCGTGCAAGATTGACAATAATTCGAATTGGAATATCCTGCTGAAATAGTTTTCCTGAGTGTTAATTATGTTGAAGAAAATTCTTATCGCTATCGGGGTGTTGATCGTCGTCGCAATCGGCGGACTAACGGTTCTCTCATTTGTCACGGGCACGGAGTGCAACTTCGAACGTGAGATCGTTATAAATAAGCCGAAGTCCGAAGTTTTTGCATACGCAAAGATGATCAAGAACCAGAACGAATGGGGACCGTGGTTCAAGAAAGAACCGACGATGGAGCAGCATTTTAGCGGCACCGACGGCCAGCCCGGCTTTCTGTTGCATTGGAAGGGCGTGAAAGAGGAAGTTGGCGAAGGCGAGCAGGAGATCAAGCGTGTGATCGAAGGTGAAAGTCTTGAAACCGAACTCCGTTTCAAACAGCCGATGGAATCGCGAGCCGATACATACCTCACGACCGAAGCGATCGGCGAAAACCAGACGAAGGTAAAGTGGGGATTCAAGACGGAAATGCCGCGGCCGTTCAATCTTATAATGGTATTTATCGACCTCGATGCGTTGATCGGAAAGGATTTCTCCGACGGTCTTAGTTCAATGAAGACTATCCTTGAAAAATAGGTCTTGTTGGCATATCATTTCGACGTAATTGCTGCGGTTTCGCCTTTTCAACTTGTTTAAGTAACTTGAGATCCGTAATTATTCCAGATCATTCGATCAAAGGAGGAACTATGGCAATTCACAAAACATCGGTTCGTTCACTTATTTTTCTTGCGGCGATCATGGGATTTTTTGCCGTTGCGGCCGCTGCACAGGACAAGCCGGTTTTCACAGCTTACAGGGAAGTCGCGATCGGAATGCCTGCGTCCGATGCCCGAACGAAGTTGGGCAAGCCTAAAGAGGAATCCGACGCGGAAGATTACTTTGAGTTTTCTGGCAACGAATCCGTCCGGGTCTTGTATGATAAAAACAAGAAAATTCGTGCCATCTCCGTTACGTACAGCGCGAAAGAAAGTTCGGCCCCAACGCCACAGGCCGTGTTAGGTGTGGCGGTCGAAGCCCGGCCCGACGGCGGAATGTTCAAGATGGTCGAATACCCAAAGCAAAAGTTTTGGGTAAGTTACGTTCGAACCGGCGGCAACGAGCCTTTAGTAATCGTTACGATCCAGAAGATCGGCGAATAGATCTTGCAATTGGCATTAATGATTTTGACTGCTAGAAAAATATAGCCCTTTAACCGGGGCTATTATTTTTGTTTGAGTTTTATGACAGACACAACCAACGTGACCATCGGTGTCCCGAAAGAGATCCATGACGGCGAACGCCGCGTTGCCGCCACGCCTGACACCGTTTTGAAGCTGAAAAAGCTTGGCTTTGATGTTGCGGTCGAATCCGGTGCCGGCGAGGCGATAAACGCGAGCGACGCCGAGTATCAGGAGGCCGGTGCGTCGATCGTCGATAAGGCGGCAGAGATCTGGACAGCATCCGATATCGTGATGAAGGTACGACCGCCGGAGGACTCTGAGGCGGAAATGCTTCGCGAAGGCGGGTGGCTCGTCGGGTTCATTTGGCCCGGACAGAATCGAGAGATCGTCGATCGTTTGGCAAAGCGGAAAGCAACAGTTTTTGCGATGGACAGCGTTCCGCGCATCACGCGTGCTCAGAAAATGGATACGCTCTCCGCGATGGCAAACATAGCCGGTTACCGCGCCATCATCGAGGCTGCTAATAATTTCCCGAGATTTTTCACAGGACAGATAACCGCGGCAGGTAAGATCGATCCGGCGAAGGTTTTGGTCATCGGCGCAGGCGTTGCCGGACTCTCGGCGATCGGTGCGGCAAAAGGTTTGGGTGCCATCGTCCGGGCGTTTGACCCGCGTTCGGCGACGAAAGACCAGGTCGCGTCGATGGGAGCTGAGTTTCTCGAGCTCGATGTAAAAGTAAAAGAAGAAGGCGAGGGCAAAGGCGGTTACGCCAAGCAGATGTCCGACGACTTTCTAAAAGCTGAAATGGCACTGTTCGCCCAACAAGCGATGCAGGTTGATATCATTGTTACGACCGCACTGATTCCCGGAAAGCCTGCACCAAAACTGATCACGCAAGGAATGGTCGAATCGATGAAACCGGGCTCGGTCATCGTTGACCTCGCTGCCGAACAAGGTGGAAACTGCGTGCTCACCGAACCGGGAACGATCGTAAAGCACAAAGGCGTGACCATCATCGGATACACCGATCTGCCGTCGCGAATGGCGTCGATGTCCAGCCAACTATACGGCTCGACCGTGACAGCGTTGCTTGCTGATCTTCGCGACGAGGAAGGGAGACTTTATGCAAATCTCGAAGACGAAGTAGTTCGCGGAGCCATCGTTTTGGACAACGGCAAGATGATGTGGCCGCCGCCGCAAAAAGAACAGCCGTTACCGCCGGAACCGGGCGTTCCGACGAAAAGCACGCCAAGTGTTGCGGTGGCGAAAGCTTCGGGTGCCCACGGAGCTGATGATTCGAGCGGCATCAGCCCGATAGTTTTGATCGTTACCGGCCTTGTTCTGCTCGGGCTCGGCGTTGTCGCACCCGAATCAAAGCTGTCGCATTTCACGGTATTTATGCTCGCGTGTTTCGTCGGGTTTCAGGTTGTCTGGAGCGTCAAACCTGCTCTCCACACACCGCTAATGAGCGTCACCAACGCCGTCAGCGGAATCATTTTAGTTGGCGGAATGCTCCAGCTTTCAGGCGATCTAAACGTAACAACGATCCTAGGCGCCGTCGCCGTTTTAATAGCCACCATAAACATCGTCGGCGGATTTATGGTGACGAACCGAATGCTGGCGATGTTTAGGAAGTGAGTATAGGTAATAATGAAAGAACGACAATTTCCTTTGACACCATTTGTTGTTGGATCAATTCTTTTTGTAGTTCCCCTGTTTGTATTTTTGCTATCTGTTAGCTATGCGTCGACGACCTTAGACCCGGATGCCATTGAGGCTCCCGTATTTCTTCTTTGTTTGCTCGCAATGTCTGCAGGCTTTTTTGTCGTGGCGGCGTCGCTCGCAAGATATTTGCTATCGCGCGATGTGAGGTAGGCCCATATTCCATGATTCTTTTCGCGTGGTAGAATAGTAAAAAGAAATATGAACGACATAGACCAAAATCTAGTCGAGATCGATCCGGAAAAGCTTGGCGGGACGCCGGTTTTTCGCGGGACGCGCGTGCCTATTCAAAATCTGTTTGATTCATTGGAGACGGGTGAATCGGTCGAGCAGTTTCTTGAGCAGTATCCAACAGTCAGCCGCGAACAGGTCATAGCCGTCCTCGAAGAATCAAAGGAGAGGCTGCTCGTGGGATATGAAATTGCTGCTTGATGAGTGCGTTACCAATTATCTGAAAGCCGAATTTGGCGATCACGAAGTTTCAACGATTGATGAGGCTGGACTAAAAGGACTAAAGAACGGAAAGCTGCTCGTGGCGGCTTCGGATCGTTTTGATGTGTTGCTCTCGGTTGACCAAAATCTGCGCTTTCAACAAAATCTGGAAAATTTTTCGATTGCGGTCCTTGTTCTACGGGCAAGGCGAAGTACTTTTCCGGCCCTAAAGCCATTGATGTCAAAAGTACTCGAAGAATTGAAGACGATCGAACCCGGAAATATCGTCGTCGTTTCATAAATTCATTTAATGAAAACCAGCCTTATTACAATTGCATACATCGCCGCGAGTGCGTTGTTTATTTTGAGCCTTGGCGGGCTGTCTAAGCAGGAGACGGCACGGCGGGGGAATTGGTACGGCATCATCGGTATGCTGATCGCTCTCGCGGCGACGGCGGCGGCGATGAACCCGAGCGGTTGGCCGATACTTGGCGGTGTGCTGATCGTCGGTGCATTGATCGGTGCGACGCTAGCTTCCCGCGTACAGATGACCTCAATGCCCGAACTCGTTGCGATACTGCACAGCTTTGTCGGGCTCGCAGCGGTGCTTGTCGGGTTCGGGACGTATCTCGGGGAAGCGACAATTCCACAGAACGAGTTGCTCATTCATCACGTTGAGATATTCGTCGGTGTCTGTATAGGAGCGGTCACGTTCACGGGTTCGGTGATCGCATTTCTGAAACTCCGCGGTAGCATCGGCGGCAAGCCGTTCATGTTGCCTGGTCGGCATCTGCTGAACCTGTCGATGCTTATTGGAACAATCGTTCTCGGCGTTTTGTTTGCGATGGCACCCGGCGTTTCGGGGAATCCTTATCTGCTTGCAGCGGCGATCTTAACGGGTCTCTTGGGCGTTCATTTCATTATGGCGATCGGCGGTGCGGACATGCCGGTGGTCGTTTCGATGCTCAACAGCTATTCCGGCTGGGCGGCGGCGGCGGCGGGCTTTATGCTATCAAACGATCTGCTTATAATCACCGGTGCTCTTGTCGGTTCGAGCGGTGCGATCCTCAGCTACATAATGTGCAAGGGCATGAACCGCTCGTTCGTTAGCGTGATGCTTGGTGGATTTGGTACAGATGGCGGCACCGTTGCTTCAATCGCGAGCGGTGAACCTGCCGGTGAGGTGCGTTCGGTTGACGCGGAAACCGCCGCGGCTATGCTGCAGCAATCAAAGAAAGTAATCATTATTCCGGGCTACGGACTTGCTGTTGCTCAGGCTCAGCATTCACTGGCGGAAGTCGTTAAGATCCTAAAGTCCGGCGGCGTTGAAGTTAAATTCGCGATCCATCCGGTCGCGGGACGCCTGCCTGGCCACATGAATGTCCTGCTTGCCGAAGCAAATATTCCGTACGACATCGTGTTCGAAATGGAAGAGGTCAATGATGAATTCAGCGGCACCGACGTCTCGTGGGTGATCGGAGCGAATGATATCGTTAACCCTTCTGCCCTCGACGACCCCGGTTCGCCGATCGCGGGAATGCCGGTGCTCCATTGCTGGGAAGCCCGCGACACCATCGTAATGAAACGCGGCATGGCCAGCGGCTACGCCGGCGTCGACAATCCGCTCTTTTACAAAGAAAACACTCAAATGCTCTTCGGCGATGCAAAGAAGGTAGTCGATGAGATCCTGACGGCGATGAGGTCGTAAATCCTACTCGTTCTCGAGTTGTTCGAGCATCGATTCGAGTTTTTCCAGCTTTTCGAGAGGAAGATTTGCGGCCATTTCGGAAATGTTCTTGGCGGCACGATCTCGTTTGAGGGCGTTGAGCGGGTGGTCTTCGTCGATGATGTTCCGCAAGTCGGGCGTGAAGGAAAGCAGGTCGTTCGGAGTGCATCTGAGCAGCGAACAAAGCTTTTCGAGGTGTCCAAGTCGGACAAACTCTACCTGTCCTCGATAAAGATTGCTCGCTGTAGAACGGTTTATGCCGTTCTTGATCATAAACGACACGGGATTTTTAACCCCGCGCAAATCAAAACCACGTCTCGCATCAAGTTTAAGCATGTTGCACCTCGCAATCTGTCAAACAAATCTTCAATCTCTATAGAATACCATATAATCGCTATGGAATATAATTTAATCTATACAGATGCACATTAACTCTTTATGGACTGTTATTTAACCATCATAGAGTAATATTCAATATCTATGGATGCATGTAACATTACTATAGACGTGAATTTAATGTTGATAGATATTGTTAAAACACTGAAGAATGACGAAGTTTTTTTGGCGGTTGTAATATGGTCAGCATGCGGGCAAAATCCGTCACGTTCGCATAAGTGGTTGATTCATATCTTCATCAACGCCAGCCTCTCGACCACGATTCCCTTCTCAAGATGTTGTTCGATTATTTCGGGGACGTCTTTGGGGGTGACTTGGCCGTACATTGTGCCGTCGGGGTGGACCATGACGGCGGTGCCGAGCGAGCAAAAGCCGATCGAGCCGCATTCGGTTAGCACGCATTCGCCCATCGGGTTGCGGTCCTTCGATTCTTTCCCTTGTCGGATGCCTTTTTCGGTAAGGATACGGTCGAATTCGGCCATCACATCTTTCCCGCCGACGGCCGCACAGGATTTCCCGGTACATACAAAAACCTGCCGTTTTATCGGGGCTTTTATCATCGGAGCAAGCTTTTCCTGCTGTTCGCGGTCGGAGATGAACTTCTTTTCAGCCATTCGATTATTCTGCCACGTTTGTCGATAGAATTGCATTGAAGAAACTTGTCTTTATGTTAAAATCAGGGGTTTGATCGGTCGGTTTACCTTAAAATGGCTCTCGGTATCATCATCCACATTTCGGTCGGTTCGGAAAAGCGGACGGAATATTTTTCCGAGGAGCGGCTGTGCATTGGGACCGATGATGATTGCGATCTTCAGATTCACACAAAACAGCTCGAATCGTCTTCGGTTTGGCTTCGCTTGGAGAATGCCGAAGGTGTTTATCGCGTAACCGAATTTGATTCATCCTTGGGGATGAATCTCAACGGGATGCCGATACGGCGGTTCATCGCTATCGCGGACGGAGACGTTCTTACCATCCCGGACACCGAGATCTCCTTTGCTTTCTATGCACTCGCCGAAAAGCCTTCGCTGATCACCACTAAAAGGCCGGAGACGCAGGTCGCACCGTTTATTGCTGAAGCCGCGTTGGATGCTGCATCTTCTCCGGAACGGGATGACGCAAAGGCCTTCTTGCGTGAGTTTACGCGCGAGTTACTGCGGGAAATTAACTGGACGACGAAGGCAATTGTATTGGTTTTGGCGGTAGGATTTCTCTCGGGCATCTTGTATCTGGGGTACGCCGTTAACACGGAACTACGAGCTAGCCGCGAACAGGCCGAACGGCAGCGAGACATCATCGATCGGCTCGGCCAACAGGTCGGTCTAGCAAGTAATCAGCTTGGGGACTTACAGGAAACTAACGAACAGCTGATCCGCGAACGCTCGCTTGCCCAGAATGTTCGGGTCGATTATGGCCGCTCGGTATGTTTGATCGTCGGCGTTTATCAGCTGGTGGATCGGCAGACGGGGCGCGTACTTCGCTATCAGGATCCTAATGCATCTCAAGCGATACCGGTCGAACCGGCCGTGTCCGAAGATGAACGAGTGCCGATGAGCCAGGCGTCAGGTCTAACGACGGAAGGCAATGGAAGTCCGGTCGAATACGACTTTATCGGCACCGGGTTTCACGTTGGCGGCGGTTATATTGTCACGAATCGTCATGTTCTTCAGCCTTGGACCGAAGATGATCTAATCAAGACGATGATGCGGGATAATAACGGCCGAGCTCGTGTTAAAAGCCTGGTCGTATATTTTCCAAACATCGCCGAACCGTTCCGCTTAACGCCGCGGCAGACGGGCAAGACTGAGGATGTGGCTGTTGCGACCATCGAAACAACGAAGATGCCTGCTGATCTCCCGGCAGTACCGCTCGAAGCTGAATCAGAAGCGGCAACAATTGGCCGGCTTGTCGTAACAATGGGTTACCCGAACGGCCCGGACCGGCTGCTTGCAATGGTAGAGGACGCAGAGGCGAAGTCCATTAATTCTAGGTTCGGCGGCTCGCGACAGAATCTGATCAATTTTCTTGCTCAATCCAAAAAGATCGTGCCGCTGACGACGCAAGGTGCAATCACCGACCTTGATACGAAGCGGATAGTCCACGATGCAAAGACCGCTGAAGGAGGTTCCGGTGCTCCTCTATTCGGGCAGTCTGGCAAGGTCATCGGGGTGAACTTTGGAGTGTTTACGGAAAATACCGCAGTAAATATGGCCGTTCCAATTAGATTTGCGATAGAGCTTTTGCGTCTTGCCGGATGGAAAACACCCGAAGAAATGCAGCTGGACTCAACACAAGCGTCATCGCCGAATTCTAATTCCGCGACTAACACAGCAACCGCTCTCACAAATCCCAGATAAGAAGGATCAATGGATAATCTTGTTTTTTCAAATATGCTCCATCGCCCCGCGCGAACGGTAGTAAGCGTGCTCGGTATCGCGGTCGGTGTGCTTTTGATCGTTTTTACGGTTGGTCTCGCAAATGGATCCATTCGGGAACAGGCTTCGCGCGAGGCGAATGTAGGTGCAGCCTTGTTTATGCGAGCCTCGGGGTCGCTCGGGATGAGCGGGAGCGAGTCATTCCGGCTCCCTCAATCGCTTGCATCAGAGGTTGGTGCGGTCGAAGGCGTTACAAAGGCCGTGGCAATCGGGCAGAATTCGGTCGATGCCACCGATAATAACACTGGAAAAAGGTTGATCGACGGGATCAACTTTGACGAATATTCTGCGATCTCCAGCATTCAGATCGTTGAGGGCCGAGTCTTCACAACCGGTTCCGACGAAGTAATAATCGACACTGCTTTCCAACGTCAAAAGAAGTTTGTGATCGGGCAGACAATCCCCATATATGAGCGACCTTTTACCATTGTCGGCATGTACGAACCCGCAGGCGGTGCACGAGTGAAAATGTCGCTGGACACAATGCAAAAGCAGTTGGGAAGCGAGGGCAAAGTTTCGTCGGTGCTCGTCGCTTTAGGCACGGGCGTTTCAATAGATCAGGTCGGGCCGGAGCTTCAGAGTAGATTTCCTGATACCCAAATTATTCGGACCGAAGATCTCGAAGAACTTTACATGGCGGGGTTTCCCGCATTGAACGTGTTCCTAAATGTTTTCATTGGCATCGCGGCGATCGTAAGTGCTCTTGTGATCCTGCTAACAATGTACACGACGGTTACCGAACGTACGAGACAGATCGGTATAATGAAGTCACTTGGGATGAGCAACGCGTCGATCGGCTGGACGATCACACAGGAAGCTCTCTTACTGAGTTTTCTGGGGATAATTGCGGGAATCACACTTACGGTCATTGCTCGCTACGGTCTCAATCTTATAACAACTTTGGAGGTCGAGATCAGTCCGTTCGTCCTGGCTGTAGTCTTTGTCGTTGGATTATTAGGCGGAGCTTTGGGCGGTCTTTACCCAGCACTTCGAGCCGCACGGCTTGATGCTGTTGAAGCTTTGGCCTACGAATAATTTCAGTTTCGGAAAGCGTTCCGATCCGTTTCACCCAGTTCAGCGATCTTTTTCATCAAGTGATCACCGATCTCTTTATGGGTTCGAATCCGGTCGCCACGCTTGTAAAATTCCGACAGATCGATCGGTTCGCCAAAGTGAATTCGAACCTTTTCGCCGCCGGTCCAGTTCCCTATTATTTGCTTCGGTAGATCATTGCCAAGCCCGGCGATAAAGACCGGAATTACTTGCGGCCGGGCCGTGTAAATGATTTTTCCGACGCCGGGTTGTGCCGGAAGAAACGAATACGGATCGGCGTTTAAATTGCGTTTACCTTCAGGATGAAACCCGATCACATTCGGCGAACGCTCAGTCGCGATCCGCAATAACTCCCGCATTGAGAACTTGTCGAACTCGCGTTTCTTCGCCTCTCCTTCTTCCCTGAAAAACGGAGGATACATTGACCACCAACCCATCACCAGGTTGACGAACCAGCCAACCGGATTCGAATAAAAGAACTTTGCGCGTACTGGAAAATAGAGATTCATTGGCCGTCTGGTACGCCGAAAAAGTACGCTCGATACCGTGTACATATCAAAGAACGATCGATGGTTTGCAACGAGAATAAGCGGCCGATCTACATCGGTCGACTCGATGTTCTCGATACCAAAAACGTTCATCAGGTTATAGGTAGCGAGAAAGATCCAGAGCGAACCCACGTGCCGCTGACAGAACGTCCACAACCTCTTCCATGCTCCCAGATTCATTCTCCGTGTAAGTCGAAAGCCGGTGCGTTCGATGGTTCCAAGCACGGCGAATTCCTCGCTGGTCGGGACGGCCAGCTCGGTGCTAATCTTGGTCAGCGGCGCTAGTTCTGTTGAATCCGTTGACGGCGGCATAATCAAAATAGAATGGTAACACCCGCACACGGCTACCGGAAAATCGCTTAAAAATGCATTTGTGAAAAATAATCCTTGACAACGTATGGCTTTCCGCTTATCTTTCCTCGAAGCGCATAATTTGTGTTTATAAATGAGAACGACAAACTTTAACAGCTTTAGCACTTTTTATTTTACTTTTACAGTGAAACGGCTGAGGTTTGGTTTGACGTAAGATAAGTCATAATAAGATCCGAACAAAAGCCGTTAACCGAAAGGTTGCGGCTTTTTTGTTTTTCAAACGCAACTGGAGAAAGTGATGAAACTTGAACACTGCAGAGAAAAGATAGACAAGATCGATACCCAAATACTCGCGTTACTAAACCGACGAGCTCAGATCGCGAAAGGGATCGGGTCGATCAAAGCCACGGCCGGCCTGCCGATCATTGATGCGGCACGCGAGAACGCGATCTTGCGTACGATTGCTCGCGATAACCCGGGCGATCTCTGCGACGCTGCAGCTGTTCGAATTTTCCGGCAGATATTGGACGAATCGCGACAAGTACAGATCGAAAACGCAACAACAATTGCAACAAGCGGAGAAGCAGTGAAATGAGCACGGTGGCGATACAGGGCGTTAGAGGTTCGTATAGCGAAGAAGCATCGCTCGCTCTACTCGGCGGCGAAACGAGTATCGTTGAATGCGTCGATTTCGCGGAAACATTTAACGCCGTCTCTACACGGCTAGCGGAATACGCCGTCGTACCGGTGGCGAACAAGATCGTCGGCGAAATCGAGGGATCAATGGAACACCTTCGGGGAGATGTGTTTCGGGTGTACGAACGCCTTCCGCTGAAAGTTAAGCACGTTCTAGTTGGCACAACAGACGCCGAGATTGACTCGATCAAGACCGTGCGGTCACATATAGAAGCGTTGAAGCAATGCCAGAATTTCTTGCGGGCAGACGGACATTGGACGCAAGTCGTCGGGTCTGACACGGCGTCGAGCATTCGCCGAATAGCCCAAGAAGGAAAACCTGAAAATGCAGCGATCGGGAGCCGACGGGCTGCGGAAATTTACGGGGCTAAGATCATCGCTGAAAATATAGCGGATGATCACGACAACTGGACAACATTTTGGCTGATCGGAAATTAAGGATCTAGCAACCGAACAGCTCGATCGCGTATGGATGAAATTATGTTAGACACTTGGACAAGAACGAAACCAAACGGAAGCAACAACGGCAACGGTAACGGAAAGGGGGGCTTGCCGCTAACATCGCGAATCGGCGAGCGTTTTGTGGTGAACATTTCTGGCCTGGAGATCGGCGGCGAACACGCAATAGTAATTGCGGGGCCATGCTCGGTGGAATCACGCGAGCAGGTTACTGAAACAGCTTTCGCCGTTAAATCATGCGGAGCCGTGATGCTCCGCGGCGGAGCCTACAAGCCGCGGACATCTCCCTACGATTTCCAAGGTCTAGGCGTCGAGGGGTTGAAGCTTCTCCGTGCCGCTGGCGACGAAGCAGAGATGCCCGTCGTCACGGAAGTTATGAGCGAAGACGATGTTGACGTCGTGTGTGATCATGCCGATATGATCCAGATCGGTGCTCGCAATATGCAAAACTTTGCTCTGCTCAAAAAGGTCGCCAAAACAAATAGTCCGATCCTGCTCAAACGCGGACCATCGGCGACCGTAAAGGAATGGCTTGCAGCGGCAGAGTATATTCTCCACGGCGGGAACGAGCGTGTCGTACTGTGCGAACGCGGGATCAAGACCTTCGACAATTCATTGCGTAACACGCTTGATCTCGCAGCAGTCGCGCTTGTAAGAGAGATGACGCACCTTCCAGTGCTCGTAGATCCGTCGCACGCGACGGGCAAGCGAAGCATCATTGGCGCATGTGCGAAGGCGGCAATCGCTATTGGTGCGGACGGCGTTGTCGTTGAAGTTCATCCGAGGCCTGAAGAAGCTTTGTCGGACGGAGCACAATCACTAACGTTCAATGACTTCGCGGCGATGATGCGGCTAATGTCCGCGCCAACACGAACGATCGTAGGTCAAGTGGCGACTGTTGTTGGGTAAAAGCTAGAGCGAAATGCGTTTTCTACACATCTGTTGTTAAATAGGTTGGTGCACAGCGAATTCAATGAAGCGGCCGTCACTACCTGGCGGCATCAGGTCTACGAAGTTGTTTTTGAGGCCGAAACGCGTTCCGGAAAGTTATTCGACATAGCTTTGATCGTAATGATCCTGCTTAGCGTCGCGGCCGTAATATTAGAAAGCGTTCGTTCGGTCAGAGAGATCTTCGGCGTCGAGTTATATGCCGCTGAGTGGGTTTTTACGATTCTCTTCACTATCGAATATATCCTGCGGGTGATCGCGGTCAAGCGACCTATACGGTATATTTTCAGTTTTTACGGCATCGTCGATCTGCTCGCAATATTGCCGACGTATTTGTCTCTTCTCCTTCCTGGCACGCAATATCTTCTTGCAATTAGAATTCTTCGACTTCTACGTATTTTCCGCATTCTAAAGCTCTCGTCATATATCTCGGAAAGCCGCGTGATACTTAGCGCTCTGCAAAATAGCAAGAAAAAGATCTTGGTCTTTCTCGTAGCGATCTTGACGATCGTTACCGTTGTCGGTTCGCTGATGTACGTGGTCGAGGGCGAAGAGCACGGCTTCGCCGATATTCCGACGAGCATTTATTGGGCGATCGTCACCTTGACGACGGTCGGATACGGCGATCTTTCGCCAAAGACCGGGCTTGGGAAACTGCTGGCGTCGGTCGTAATGATAATGGGTTATGGGATCATCGCCGTGCCGACCGGCATCGTAACGGGCGAGCTTATACGGGCGGCGAAATCCGCTTCGACGCACGTTTGCTCCGAGTGTCACGCCGAAACGCACGACCTTGACGCAGTGCACTGCAAATATTGCGGAGCGAAACTTTAGATCTATTCGATAATGGCAAGCACGTCACCGGCAGCGACCGTCTGGCCTTCGGAGACGCGGATCTCTTTGATAACGCCGGCCTTTGGAGCTTTCAGGTCGTTTTGCATTTTCATTGCTTCGACAACCAAAACGGAATCGCCTTTCTCAACGGCCGCACCTTCGTTCAAAATTAAACGAACAACTTTTCCAGGCATTGCCGTTTTGACCTCGGCCGCGCCGTCGGAACCGGCACCGGCGATGCTTGAACCGCGAAGCTTTTTTGGATCGACCAGCTGAACCTCAGTTTCGCCTTTCACTGTAGTGACCAGATATGGTGCGTCCGAACTATCACGCGGGCTGACAAAAAATTCGTGGATTCGGCCTTCATGCTTTAGCAGAT
>JBBSKW010000005.1:0-45521 GCA_038256005.1 Pyrinomonadales bacterium | reverse complement strand
TCGGATGATTCGAGTCTCACGACTTCGGACTCCTTCAACATAGAACCGAAAATCGACCGTTTCGGCACGTCTTAAGTGGGAATCTGGGTGGGACAGCAAATATGCCTCACACTAGGTTCGCGTAACTTATTGATTCTAATGGTGATCCCGGGTGGATTCGAACCACCGGCCTTTCACTTAGGAGGCGAACGCTCTATCCAGCTGAGCTACGGGACCGAACTGATTAAGCACTTAGACTCTAGGCGAAAGGAAAAACGCCTTCCCATGCAATATCTAAAGCCCAATTCCTGCATTTTGAAATCTCTGATCTAAAATTCAAAATTTGAGATCTCACGGATTCTATTTATCGTAATTTATCAAAGACTTAACCGTCTGACCTTTAAGTTTTTCGCGGCCGCAAAGGAAGTTCAATTCGACGGCGAACAGCAATCCCGCGACCTTTCCGCCTGCTGACTCGACAAGATCAACGACAGCTTTCGCCGTGCCACCGGTCGCAAGCAGGTCATCTACGATAAGAACGTTGTTGCCTTCGCTAATAGCGTCTTTATGCATTTCAAGCGAATCCTGACCGTATTCCAGATCATACGAAACCGACAGCTTCTCAGCAGGCAATTTCTTAGGTTTTCTCACCGGGATGAATCCTACGCCAAGCTGATACGCGAGCGGCGTTCCGAAAATAAAGCCTCGCGACTCGATGCCGATCACCGTGTCGATATCCATGCCCCGGCAAGCTTCGGTCATCGCATCGATCGTTTCTTCGAGACCGGTCGGATCTTTGAGCAATGTCGTAATGTCGTAAAAATTGATGCCCGGTTTCGGAAAATCCGCCACCTCACGTATTAGTTTTTTAAGTTCGTCCATTATTATGTCCCTTTGTGAATAATATTTAACGTTCGATGCGAAATGAAGAATATTCGCCCGTCGCTTCAACGACCAACTCCTCGATCTGGTCGATCCGCGAATCTCGTGGTCCTGCTGCCAGATCGTCTCGCATTGCCAAAACCTTTTTCTCCGTTCCCTGAATCAATGCCTCAACGCTTCCATCATCGAGATTCTTAACAAATCCGGTGACCTGATGTCTCGCCGCCGAACGTTGTGCGAAATATCTATAACCAACGCCCTGGACGATCCCGCTGATCAAAAGCCTTCTCGCGATCATACTATTAACCAAGTGCGTCAAGACATTCCATCAAGGACCGCTTTCGGCAGGTGTAGATCGGCAACCCGCGAAGCGTAAATTTGCTTGCCGGCGTTTGCCGAAGTTCCTCGGCTAACGCAAGGAAATCCTTCGGTTCGGTCGTTTCAAACGAGATCAAATATTCCTGATCGCTAAACCCGAATGCATGGGTCAAATGTATTTTAATATTCGGAAATCGCTTTCCGATCATAAAATTCTCTTCGATCAACGCATCTCGTTCTTCGGCCGGTTTTTCGTACCAATCTTTATGTTTCGCACAAGGGTAAAGGAAATGATAGTCGTGGACACCCGCTTTAATGTGAAATCGATCTTCAGCACCATCTGAGACGAACATCATTTTCTTGGTCACAGCCATGTAATTATCCGCCGTTTCCATATAGCTACCCAACCTCGTTCGGTAGAGGCTTGCGGTCATTTCTTGGATCTTGTCCATCGACCGCCCAACTCGCCAAAGCATCAAGTCCGCTTTCGAATCAAAACCGACGAGCGAATAACTGAACAAAAGAAAATCGTCTCGAAACCCTTCAAAGATCGAGCAAAATTCGCTTTTCAGAGCCGACTTTGTCTCATCATCGAGCCGACGCCATTCAGGACTAACCCGAAAAAACATAAAGTTGACGAACTGCTTCTCGATTGCGGGGAATTTTCTTAGCTCATTCAGTTCATCAACGAGCCTTAAGCCCGCAGTTTCGCCGTTTGATTTTTGCTTGTTTACGATCTCCACGACTTCGCAATTCCCTTTACCATAGCAAACATTCATTCCAATTTATGTCATGCCCAGATTCGATTCTGCCAACTTTTCAAATGTTTGTCCAAAAGGATAAGTCTATTGCGCGCAAAGGATTTACAAAGTGGCGACTTGATGCAAGAATACTGAAAGTGTTGAAGATTGCCCACTTTCTGCCCCTATTCCTCGCCTTTGCGGGATCGATTTTCGCGCAACAAAGACCACTGATTACCGACGATATTGACATCACGCCAACCGGAGCCATCGAGCTCGGCGTAGGTGTCGATTTTCTGCAGAACGCAAAATTTCCGCTTTCCGGTCTCAAAGGCGACCTAACGCGTGTTGGCGATATTCGGATAAGGCAAGGTTTTGCATCGAACGTCGAAATACAGATCGAGGGCACGCTTCAGAATTTCCTGGCGATCAAATCGCAGGGATTCTCACCCATTCCGCTCAGCGTCACAGGTAATTCCACGAATGACTTCGACGATTTCACGATCTCAGCGAAAGTGAAACTTTTCAACGAGACGAAGAACCTTCCGGCGATCGGAATGAAATTTGGATATCAGATGCCGAATACAGACCAGGCGAAAGGCATCGGTACGAATCAAGTAAACATTTTCAGCAAGATAATTATTCAGAAAAGGTTTGGGCGTGTGACCGGAAAAGCTGCTCGGGCCAACATATATGGAAACCTTGGCCTCGGCATCATGACCGCTCCGGTTAACGGTTTTACGCAGAACGACGTTCTGCTCTACGGACTCGCCGGGATCTTCCGCCTTACCGATCAGATCAATATCGCTAGTGAAGTTAATGGGCGCGTCAATACTCGGTCCGGCGAGGCACCATTAGGAACCGAGAGCGTCGGCAACTTCCGGATCGGTGCTCAAATAAAAGCTTCAGGCTTGCGATTCGACACAGCTGCGATTTTCGGCCTTACTCGTTATAGCCCGCGAACCGGCGTTACGTTCGGCGTGACCTACGAATCACCAAGCTTTCTCCCTATCGCTAAATAGGGCTGGACATTGATAGGCGAATTCCCTTTTCCGAGCATCGGTGCTGTCTCGATCGCACGATGAACGAATCCCTTCGAGATTCTAACCGCGTCGATCAGATCGACTCCAAAAGCAAGATTCGCAGCTATTGCGGCGGCAAGAGTGCAACCGGTTCCATGGGTCGCGGTCGTTTCTATATACGGCGTTTCAAATTTATGAAGCACGCCGTCGAGAAAGAGAAAATCGATGGCCGGTCTGTCACACCGATCATCTTTTGACGGCGGAAAATGTCCACCTTTGATCAGGATATTTTTCGCCCCGAATTTCCTCATTATTTCCGCAGCTGCATCAATGTCCTCAAGTGATTCGATCGCTATGCCAGTTATTCGCTCCGCTTCCTGAATATTCGGCGTGACAATATCGGAAACGGGAAAAAGCCGTTCGATCAGGGCCTTTAATGCCGCGATATCGATCAGATCGAATCCCGATGTCGAACGCACTACCGGGTCGACGACCACATTCTTAAGTTCAAATTCGCGGATGAGATCAGCGGTCTCGAGAATGATCTCGCGGGTCGGCAACATACCGGTTTTGAGCGAATCTATACCAAAATCTTCGATGACCGGCACCGCCTGCGACCGCACCGACGCCGCACTTTGGGATTCGGCTCCAAAGACACCGACCGTATTCTGAAATGTGATCGACGCGATCGCTGCGGTCGGAAAACAACCAAAGGCGAAAAACGTCTTTATGTCAGCAATAACTCCTGCACCGCCCGAAGGGTCGAGCCCGGCGATCGTCAAACATACAGGCGGCTTCACGCGTTCATTCATCTATTGAACCTTTCTGCGATCGAACTCAAAGCTTCGGCATTATTCAGGTACCGAATTGCAGCACACCCAGCCGCTTCAGAATCTAAGACCTGATCAATATTCGACTCGTCGATTCCGCCAAGAGCCAAGATCGTAAACTCTTTGAATTTATGGCAAATTTCATTGAGTTTTTCCAGTCCGACCGGGCCCGTTTTAGTAGGTGTTTCGAAAACAGGACCGAAGACCGCGAAGTCGGCGCCGCCGATAAAGGCAGTGCTCACCTCACTTTCGGAATGTGTTGAGACGCCGATCAGAAAATGATCAGGCACGAACCTGCGTACCACAGCAACGCTCATCGCGTCTGACGGAAGATGCACTCCATCGGCGTTGCAAGAAAGCGCGATATCAAACCGCTCATTGACAAGGATCTTAGTCTTTGTGCCGCGGGCCGCCGTCACCGCGCTTCGAGTAAGCAACGAAAGATTCTTAGCGGAAAGTTGTTTTTCACGGATCTGGATGATCGAAACTCCCGACCGGGCAGCGATATCAAAAAAGTTCACTGCTTCTTTCTGCGTTTTGAGGAAGTTTTCGTTTTTGAGTTCGCCGGACGATATCAAACAGACAATCGGTCGTTCAAGTTTGGGGCTCATTTGTTAGCCGATTCCTGCTTTCCCTGCAGCATCGTCACACTCTTACTAAAATGGGCGATTTCCCAGAAAGCGATGAACAAATTAAGCACGCCGAGTCCGGTAACCGCACCGCGGAACCAATTTGAGGCGACGGTGTTGCGTATCAATGGAAATCCGGACCTATCAGCGAGAAAGACGAGAAGATGATTCCCGCCCCAGCTTCCGAATATCGTGTCCCACGGCGAAAGGATCAGATAAAATCCGAGCAGAAGGCAAAGCAGAATAAAAAAAATGACGGTCAGTTTTTCAACCATTCCGTCAAAAGTATAACTTTATTTCGAGCCGACGAACAAACAGGAACCGCACTGATCAAACCGCGGCCACCAAGCTGTTCACGTGGCTTGCGACGTCCCGGAAATTGATATCTTCCGCATACACTTGTTCGTAGTATCGCGACGCGTTCGCGTAATCACCATCTGCCTCATATGCAGAAGCGAGCTCATACCAGACTCCAAGCCTTTCGTCGTCTGTGGTGGCCTTTGATTCGAGCGTTCGGATGAACCAACGCACAGCGAGGTTCGGTTTCCCAAGCTGCATAAAGCAATGACCCAACAGGTTTGCACACTGGAAAAACCTGCGTGTGCCGTCGTTTGGCTCGATCAGCGATACCGCGTTCTGATATTCCTTTATCGCCTCTTCGAGTAAGTACATTTCCTGATACGCTACTGCGGTGTGATAGTGGGTCTCATAGTCGTCGTCCGCATCGTACTCCGCCGATGTTTCATCTAGCCCCAGTTCACTCGTGAAATCATCTAGATCGAACCCGCCGCTGATCTCCTTTACAGCCACAGCTTTCGGTGACTGGACAACGACAACCGCCGAATCTTCGGCGCCATCTGACTGAGCCGGATCTTGGAAATATTCGGGCACCACATTACCCTGCAACAGACCGATCAGCTCGTTTAGCTCGCTCCGGTCACCGTATTCGGACCGGAATTCATCGATCGCCTTCTGAGCGACCTCTGTATAGCCGCTATCGATATAGAACTTTATGCTTTCGATCTCTTTCGAAATGGCGATATCAGTATCGGTTGATCCACTACCCGCTTCATCTACGAGGACTAAGTCTACGTCGCTAAGTGTCTCGCTATGAGAATGATATTCACCATTTTGCGCATTCGGAACTTCAAAATTCTCGTCGGCGAAAGCGAAGTCATTCACAAATCCATTCCCATTGGATTTTTCGAGTTGATGGTTGCCATTCGTTTCGACCGAGGCCTTTTTTGAAACAAATCGTTTGTCGAAAAGACTTTCGGAAATTACTTCGTCTTCAACTCCAAGCTGCTCGTTTACAAACTTCAGCCGTTCGGAAAAATCAGTGTCTTGCGGCACGATCATGACAAGCTGTGACAACGAAAAACGTTCATCGTCAAGCGAGCCTTTGGACCGAGCCGCATTCGCCATCAGATTAAGCGATGAACGCATTCCGGCCTCGTCCTTGAGCCACGAAGCACACCTAACCATCATTCGCAAAGCGTCCAGATGTTCAGGGTCAAGTTGAAGAACAGATGATACCAATACCGAAAGCTCCTCCGCCTGCCCATGCATTAACAGGTGTTCCGATGCCATCGAAAGAACTCTTGCAGCGGCGGCCGAATCCGAAGCCTCTAAATAAAGTCGACCGAGATCAAGGAGCTTAGGGTATAAAGCTGGGTCTTGCTCAATTAATTTTATGAGCGAAAGTTCTGCCGCCTGAAGATCTCCGGATTTGATCTGACAATCTACCAGCAAACAATAAATCTCGCTATCGAAAGGTGATGCTTCATGTGCTACGAGGACCTTTTTGCCGGCTTCAGCACCATTATCTGATGCGAATCCGGAATCGACGAGCTTCGCCAAAACCTCAAGCGAAGCTTCTGCGAAGTCAAGCGAACGGATGAACGCACGAAATGCATGTTCGTGATCGCCCAACTTAGCAAATCTTCGTCCTGCATCGGCGAATGATTCAGCTGCTTCAGCAGGACAATTTTCCGAAACATAACCTTCACCTATCGTTAGAAAAGCGTCTGGATCGTTTGGATCGAGTTCGGCAACTTGTTTCCAGATCTCAAGGGCTTCAATGCGTCTTCCTTCCTTCTGATATTGGTTTGCGACCTGTGCAAAATGCGAACGGGCGTCTTGTATCGAACCTTTCTCTCTATATAATTCTGCAAGTCTTAATGTAGTTTCCGAGGAATTCGGCTGTAATTTTGAGACCTTGTTGTAAACGGCTATTGCCTTTTGGGCAAATCCCTGTGCCGCATAGTGTTCAGCCACTGCGATAAAACAATCAATGGCTGGACGCCTTTCGGAGTTCTTCACGTAAAGGTCACCTAACATGTTCATCGTGCCGAAATCTTGCGGGTCATACGAGACGACCTGCCGAAATTCACCGATCGCGGAACTGATCTTCCCTTGTGAAAGAAATCGCTCAGCGTTTCGCATCGCTTTTGTTTTATCGAAGCTCATTTTGGGTTTGTAAGTCAAATATTGCCGACAGGTTAGGGGGCCGGAGGTAAAACGAAGTCAGCGTTGCCTTTAGACACCCGTAGAAGGCAGGCAAATTGTGCGTGACCTGCATCTTGTAAATTAGCATAAACTACAAAAAAGTGTCAATGTTTTTTGACATTATTTGTAATTGTTGTGCATTTTTGTTCACCCTTTCAAATTTTGATTTTATCTTCCCGATTGCGTAATCTTGCTCTTTCATATGAAAGCATTGATTTTAGCCGGGGGAAAAGGTACCCGACTCAGACCGTTGACGGTCTATACACCGAAGCCCGTTGTTCCTCTAATGAATAGGCCGTTCCTGCTATTCCAGATCGAACTTCTTGTAAAGGCAGGCATTACTGACATAACTCTTTCACTCAGTTACCAGCCCAACAAGATCGAAGATCAACTCGGCGATGGTGCCGAATATGGAGTTCGATTAACCTATGTGACCGAGCCAAATCCGTTGGGCACCGGCGGAGCATATAAATATGCATTGGCCGACGAGACCAAAACAGCCGTAGTTTTCAATGGCGATATTCTTACCGATTTCGATCTATCTCAAATGATCGCAAATCATAAAGAAAATGGTTCAGACGCGACGATCGCTTTGACGCCTGTTGCTGATCCCTCGCGATATGGCCTCGTTGAAACTGATGAAAATGGTTCAATTCTCCGTTTTCTCGAAAAACCGAAACCGGAAGAGATCAGTAACCTTGGGACTAATTTGATCAATGCCGGGATTTATATTTTGGAGCCTTCTGTTCTTCCACTAGTTGCAACCGGCGAAAATGCGTCGTTCGAATACAACGTGTTTCCTGAAATCCTTCAACGCAAAATGGGTTTCAACTCCTGTTCGCTTGAAGGTAGCTATTGGAACGACATTGGCACACCGGAGAGCTACTTAACAGCTCAAATGGATTTTTTGAACGGCAACATTAAGGGCTGGTCTTTTGAACCGATCAAGAATTCAGAGATCGCGACGACAGCGGTCGTAGATGACCGCTCGCTCATTGGCGAGGGATGTGTCATAAAGCCTAACGCAAAGGTCGTAAATTCGGTTGTTGGACCAGGGGTTCATATCGAGGAAAAAGCGATTGTCGAAAATTCAGTGATCTGGGCACATAGTCGTATTTCGGCTTCGGCGGAAGTTCACGGATCGGTGATCTGCCGGAGCTGTCATATCGGAAAGAACTCGGTCGTTGGTGCCGGTAGCGTACTTGGCGACAAGACGTCGCTTCCGGATTACTCAAAGGTGTAAACATGCCGGAGCTTCCTGAAGTCGAATCGGTCGTAAACCAACTTGCGATACTCGTCACCGGCGAACGAATTGTTTCTGCCGAGCTGATCCGCGAGAGGCTTGCCCCGCACCACGATAAGATCCGATTTGCGTCAGCACTTCAAAACGCGACCATCTCCGAAATCCATCGCAGAGGTAAGCATATTCTCATTGGTCTCGACAATGGACGGACCTTGATGGTCCACCTTCGAATGAGCGGGCGATTCTTACTTGTTCCATACGAGGAACCAGAACCAAAGTTCACTCACGCTCGGTTCAATTTTGGCTCCGATAAAAAGCTGCTGTTTCAAGATCAACGTCATTTCGGCTTTATGCGTATCGTGGATACCAACGCACTTTTCGATTCGAAAGAACTGATCAAACTTGCCCCCGAGCCCTTTTCCGACGAATTTTCTTCGGACTATCTAAAGGCCGCCGCGTCGCGTTCAACCAGAAGCTTGAAAGAATTCTTACTTGATCAAACACGCGTGTGTGGAGTCGGGAACATCTACGCTTCCGAAGCAATGTTCCTCGCGGGCATTGATCCGAGAAAGGCAGCGAATAGATTGACTCGTCCAAAAGCGATTCGACTTCATCAAGCTATCCGAGATGTTCTGTCCGAAACGATCGCGATCGGGGCGGCAATGAACGTCGATCCTGCAAACATTGGCGGTAGCATTTATGGCAACGGTGACGGTGAATGGCGGGTCTATGGACGTGAGGGAAAAACATGTCCGACTTGCTCGCTGCCGATCTTGCGGATCGCACAAGCGGGCCGATCAACATTCTATTGCCGAAAGTGCCAGCGATGAGCTCCCCATAAGCTTGACTTAGATCGGGCAAAGTCGCATTATCTCGGTAATCTCTGTGGTGAGTTATTGCGACTTGCGACCACGTTAAATAAGCAGCTAAACAGCGAAACAAGACATTTTTGACAAAGTCTCGCTGTTCAGGCAAGGCTTTTTTGCTATGAAAAACTTTCGCGACCTATTGGACAACGACAGCATTTACGTCTTCGACGGCGCCGTCGGCACTCGGCTATATGACAAGGGCGTCTATATCAACCGCAGTTATGACGAGCTCAATTTGATCGCACCTGATCTGGTTTGCGAGGTTCATGAAGAGTATATAAAAGCCGGTGCTGACATTATCGAGACTAACTCGTTCGGTGCAACGCGGCATAAGCTTCAGCCGTATGGCCTTGATGAAAAGGTTCGTGAAATAAATCGAGCAGCTGCAAAGATCGCAAACGAAGCTGCAGGCGAGAAGACTTATGTTGCAGGTGCGATCGGTCCGTTGGGCATTCGGATCGAGCCTTTCGGGCCAACCTCTTATGATGATGCTACAGATCTCTTCAAAGAACAGGTCGAAGGCTTACTCGAAGGCGGCGTCGATCTATTCATTCTTGAAACGTTTTCGGACTTGCCGGTGATCGAACAAGCGATACGGGCCGTTCGCGAACTCTCCGATCTGCCGATCATCGCCCAAATGACCATTCAAATAGATGGCAAAACCACATTCGGCACGACGCCGGAGTCGTTCACCGCCGCATTGGATAAACTTGCCATTGACGTCATCGGCTTAAATTGCGGAATGGGCCCGAATCATACTCTAAATGCTCTTGAGAAGATGCGGTTGGTTACCGGCAAGAAGCTTTCCGCACAACCTAATGCGGGGCTACCCCGCGACGTTCAAGGACGCCAGTTCTACATGGGTTCGCCGGAATATATGGCGGAGTTTTCACGCCGATTTGTGCAGGCCGGGGCGAAGTTCGTGGGCGGTTGCTGTGGAACAACGCCGACGCACATCAAGCTGATCTCGGAAGCGATCCGGTCTGTCAGTCCACGCCAGGCGATCAGTGAGGCACGTCGGCAGAGCGTGAATGTGGCTAACCTAAAACCGCTAGATGTGGACGTTGTTCCGGCGGAAGACCGCAGCCGTTGGTCGGCGAAGATCGCTCGCGGTGAGTTCGTCACGTCTGTCGAAGTATTGCCGCCTAAAGGCTGTGACGCTCAGACAACGCTGGACTCGATCCGTCTGCTCAAAGATGCAGGCGTTGACGGAGTCAATATTCCCGATGGACCAAGGGCCCAAACGCGAATGTCCGCGCTTGCAACGGCGGTGTTGGTTGAGCGCGAGATCGGGATCGAGGCCGTCCTGCACTACTGTTGCCGCGACCGGAATCTACTCGGCATGATGTCCGATCTCCTCGGCGCAGCAGCACTCGATCTGCATAATCTTTTGATCATTACCGGTGACCCGCCAAAGATGGGTCCGTACCCGGACGCGACCGCAGTGTTCGACATCGATGCGATCGGCCTGACGAACATGGCGAACAAACTTAATCACGGCGTCGATATCGGGAACAACCCGATCGGCAAGCCGACGGCATTTTCGATCGGGGTCGGTGTAAATCCGGGCGCTGTAAACCTTGATGAAGAGATCCGCCGCTTTGAATGGAAGGTCGAGGCTGGTGCGGAATATGCGATCACACAGCCTGTTTTCGACACAGAACAATTACGCTCATTCATAGACAAGATCGCACATTGCAAGATCCCGATCGTCGCAGGCATCTGGCCGCTGGTAAGTTTCCGCAATGCTGAGTTTTTACACAATGAAGTTCCCGGCGTAAACGTGACGCAGGAAATACTTGAACGAATGCGAATTGCCTCGGAAAAAGGAAAGGATCATGCCCGTGAAGAAGGAATAAAGATTGCACGCGAATCGCTTGTTGAGGTCCGCGAAGTCATCGCAGGCGTTCAGGTCTCAGCACCCTTCGGAAATGTTAAGTATGCATTGCAAGTTTTTGAAGCCTTGGACGAGTTTGCCGAAGTGGCCGTAACGACGGGAAAACACATCCTCTAATCCCGGTGGACAGCTATTTAAAACCAACCAAATCCGGTCTTCGTGTATCATACGAATACCAGTCTTGTTAGAGGTATATTCAAATATGAGCCAAATTCTATCCGCTCTTCGGGGACTACTCGCCTTAATCGTTATCGTATGCGTCGGTTCGGGTAGCTTCGTACTAGGCCAATCACGACCGCAACGGCCTGAGGATAAGCCGGGTGATGGAAAACGAAACAACCGTCCGACGCCAAAGACCGAAGAAGAATTAAGAAAAGAAGAAGAGGAAAAGAAGCGACTGGAAGAAGAGCGAAACGCTGAGGTTGCCGACGACGTTGTAAAGATCGAGACCAATGTAGTGAACATTGAGGCGGTAGTTTTCAATAAGAAGACAGGTCAGATCATCACGGGGCTAAAGAAAGAACAGTTCCAGATATACGAAGAGGGCGTAAAGAAGGACATTTCGAATTTTGCAACTCCGGATTCGCCCATTACAGTTACTTTGGTGCTGGAATACAGCAAGTGGTCAGAGGTGTTTGGACGCGCAAGCGGTGGAATGTTCGAACCTGGTGTATATGAAACGGTTCGCCCTGTCGCCCAATTCCTAACCAAATTTATTAGGCCGCCAAACGATTATGCATCGGTGATCGCTTTTGACATGCGCCCGACACCGATCACAGATTTCACAAACGATCCGAACCGCATAAACCAGACGATCAGTCTTTTATTGAGGAACCAGCCTGCGTTTCGCGAGAACAACCTTTTTGATGCGATAAAGTTTTCGCTTATTGGCGGAAAAGGTGATTCTGTCGTTCTCGACAACTCAGAGTCGCGAACAGCGGAATATGCTGGAATGGTCGATGTAAAAGCAAAGCGTAGAGCAATCATACTTGTGGCATCGGGAATCGACACCTTTAGCCGGATCAACTACGGCGACGCGCGAAAGATTGTTCAGGAATCCGGGATCCCGATCTACATTATCAGCACCGGCAACCTCTATTACAAAATGTATGAAAGCCGTCTAGGTGCGACCGACGGCTTAACCGGAGCACCAGGTAGACTGACGTTTTTACAGGCAAAGAATCAGATGAATACCTTTGCCAAAGAATCGGGCGGTATGCATTTTGAGATGACTTTCCCCAGCGAAATTCCCGCTTACCTCCAATCGATAAATGGCCTTCTAAGAAGTCAGTACAGCCTGGCTTATGACTTGGAAAAGAAACACGAGCCCGGAAAGAAATACAATCTGGAAGTGAAAGTTGACGTTGATGGTGACGGAAATACTGATGAAAAGACCTACGTTGTGCAACATCGACCTTTCATTTACAACCTCACCGAAAAGGAACGAATAAAGAAAAAGTGAGTTTCTAAGGAAAGTCTGCCGTCTCGATCCTCGAAGTTCGTTATCGCGTTTGGATTTTTAGAAAAGCAAAAACTTTTTATTACCATATGGCTGCCAGTTGAGATGACTGGCGGCCATTTTTAGATCTCGCATCGAGGTTTATTCTCTTATCTTATACAGGCGTTTCTTAATTCATTTTTTGACCTTGACTAGGTTCAATTTCGGCGGGTCAACAGATAGTCGGGGAACATCCTCAAGAGTTCGTTAGCTATCGAAGCATGCTCGACACCGTAGATGGCGCCGTCGCGAACCTCGGCGGCTAGTTCCCTGGTTTCTTCAAGCCCGACTACTGACGGATAGGTTGCTTTTTCTGACAGTGCGTCTTTTCCGGCAGTTTTGCCCAATGATTCTGTGGTTTCGGTCACATCCAAAAGATCATCGACGATTTGAAACAGAAGTCCGATCTTCGTTCCATACTCCGAGATCGCAGAGCGGTCGACGTCAGAACACCCTGAGATGATCGCTCCCGCGACAGCAGAAAATTCGATCAAGGCACCTGTTTTGTTTCGATGAATTCGTTCGAGATCAGACGGCGAGATCACTTTACCTTCTGATTCCAGATCCAACTGCTGTCCTACGACCATCGATGCCGCCGCCTTTCCAAGGCCCGTTATCAGCTCGATCCTTGTTTTTTCATTTAGCGACGAATCTTCCGCGATGCTCTGAAATGCCAAAGCCTGAAGAGCGTCACCGGCCAGGATAGCGGTCGCTTCGCCGTATTTCTTGTGACAGGTTTCGCGTCCGCGACGAAGGTCATCATTGTCCATCGAAGGAAGATCGTCATGGATCAATGAATATGTATGAATCATCTCGATCGCCGTACCGGTGCGAACCAATGACCTGTCGGATGCCGCAAAGTGTCGCCCGACCGCCATCACAAGAGCAGGCCGAAAGCGCTTGCCGCCCGCAAACAAACTCCAACGCATAGCATCACGAAGGTGCTGCGGACCGCGGCCCCGTTCCGGGATCAGCCAATCCAGTTCCGCGTTGATCAATGCGGCAACGTCGGCTAAAAAATTATCGACTTCTATCATCTAGACCAAAATTATCTTTCATCGTATGTGTATTTTCAACAACCCGCAATTTTGTTTGTACAATGAGCATAGTTAGAATTTTGAAATACAATATGCCGATCCCTTCTGAAGAATTCAAGTCCGCACTTTCTCGTTTCGCAAGCGGTGTAACCGTCGTAACTACTCGCGACGAGAATGGAAAATTTACTGGCCTTACTGTCTCCGCATTCTGCTCCGTTTCGCTCGAACCCCCGATGGTCCTGGTTTGCATCGAAAAATCAGCTGCTGGAAATGCCGCTATTTCGGCATCCGGAATTTTTGCCGTGAACTTCCTGACGGATGATCAGCACGACCTGTCCGATCATTTCGCATCTCCGATCGAAGATCGTCTGAGGGGAAATGACTATTCGATCGGTGAACTTGGCCTCCCGCTTCTTTCCAACTGCATCTGCAACCTCGAGTGTGAACTCAAACAAGAATATGATGGCGGTGACCATACCATTTTCGTTGGCCAAGTTGAGAGCTCATCAGTTGCGGATGGAGATCCATTATTGTATTTTCGGTCAGGCTATCGATCACTGGGTGACTGAACGGTGTAAACTCGATGAGTCCGCAAATGAATGATCCAACCAAATCTTTGATCTCTATCCTTGCTATTTCCTTCGCGGTCTTTATTTCTGCGAACGTACTTGGCCAAAATCCGACAACTCCGGCACCAACACGATGGTTTAAAGGAAATACGCACACCCATACGCTGAACAGCGACGGCGATTCCTCGCCTGATGACGTTGTGAAATGGTATCGAGAGAACGGGTATAATTTTCTGTTTATTACTGATCACGAATACATCACGAACATCGCACCGTTAAACCAACTTTTCGGGAAGGCTGGGGCATTTCTTGTTATCAGCGGCCAGGAAGTAACAGATTCCTTTGATAAGAAACCCCTTCATATAAATGGACTCGGTCTGACAAAGGTCGTAATGCCTACTCGATTATCGGGCTCGGTCGCGACGCTCCAAAAGAACATCAATGGCGTTCGAGCTGCAGGCGGCGTTCCGCAATTGAACCATCCGAATTTTGGCTGGGCTTTGACCGCCGCCGAGATCAAACAGCTCAAAGGTATAAACCTGATGGAGATCTTCAACGGACATCCGCTCGTCAATAATCTTGGCGGCGGCGGCTCACCCTCGGCTGAACAGATCTGGGACGAACTGTTGACAGCAGAAATGCATATCTTCGGAATCGCTGATGATGATTCGCACTATTTCAAACGCATCGGCGACAAAACAGCCCCGACACCCGGACACGGATGGGTGTATGTTCGTGCAACGGAACTATCACAAAAAGCTATTCTCGAATCACTTGACCGCGGCGATTTCTATGCATCGACCGGCATTGAACTTGAGGAATACGTTGCCGATAGAACGAGGATCACGCTAAAGGTCAAGGTAACTCGCCAAAGCAAATATAGAATTCAATTCATCGGCCACGGCGGGCAAATCCTCAAGGAGTCGTTCGACTCGATCGCTGTTTACAACATTGTTGGAAACGAAGGTTATGTTCGTGCAAAGATCATCGAATCAAACGGCAAGCTTGCCTGGACGCAACCGGTCTTCATAAATGATTCAAAATAGGAAAAAAATTATTCTGTTCTAAGAATACCTTCAAGATCTTGTTCATTTAGCGAATACGTTTCGTTGCAGAAACCGCAGTTCATAACGGCACCTCTGTCTTCAGCGAGCATCGAACGAACCTCATCCATTCCGAGTGCGGCGACCATCGAAACCGCCTTTTCGGGCGAGCATGTACAGGCGAACTTCACCTCACGTTCTTCCATTATTTCGTAATCGATCAAACCAAGAGCCATTTCGATAAGGTCTTTCGGTGTGGCTCCTTCCTTGATCAATTCGGTAACGTGCGGCGCATTTCGGATCGTGTCTTCGATCATCGTAATGATGTGTTCATTCGCACCGGGCATCATTTGGACCATCACGCCGCCGGATGCCGCAACGAATGGCTCAGTCTTATTTAAGAGAACCCCGAGCAATACGGCAGACGGGATCTGTTCGGATTTTGCCAGATAATATGCGAAATCCTCAGCGATCTCGCCCGAAATGATCGGCACCGAACCCACATATGGCTCGGGGCGGAATCCGATATCAAAACCAGCCTCACGAATAACATGGAACATTCCTTCGCCTACGATCCCCGAAACGTCGAATTTTCCATTGGCTTTCGCCGGAAGTTCGGCAACATTATTCTTCACATATCCACGAACCGTTCCGATCTTTGTGGCCTCTGCAACAATTCCTTGAAGCGGCCCTGAGCACTCGATCCGAGCAGTCAACCGGTCAAACTCTTTAAGCGTTGCTCCTAAGAGCAACGTTCCAGTCAACATCCGCCCCATCGCAGCAGAAACCGTTGGCGAAGTCTGATGCCGACGTATCGCTTCGGCGGTAATGTCGGTCGTCGTGGCAGCGAGAACGCGAACGGTTCCATCAGCAGCAACCCCGTGTACAAGTTTGTCCATACTTTTAGTTTCGGGAATCGCCCACACCAAAGTCAAACACAAGACATGCATCAGAATTGTTTCAACTACGAGACAAGAATGCTAAAATATTCGCGGAGTAGAATATGAGCACACCTGTAGAAACCCTGGCGACACCGGCCGAATTTGAGACTAAAGGAAACGGTACAAAGCCGCTTTTTGAGGCCAAACCGTTGGGTTTGAACGCTCAAAAGGTTGTCGCACTTCGCTACGCGACGAAGAATGAACGCGGCGAACCGACAGAAGACTGGTCGGATATTGTTCATCGAATTGTTGGACACGTCGCAAAAGCCGAACTCGATCCGCTCAGTCGTTCGCGATTCTATAACGAAATGTCGCCGGTCATGCTCAACCGCGAATTTATACCGAACACGCCTTGTTTAGTAAATGCCGGTAAACCAAACGGTCAGCTAGCAGCATGTTTCGTGCTCAACGTTCCTGACTCGATCGAGGGGATTATGGAGCATGCTCAGAACGTAGCGATCATTCACCAGACCGGCGGTGGAACCGGAATGACATATGAGTTGTTGCGGCCCGCGGGTGCGATGGTGAATTCGACACGCGGTGTTGCGAGCGGTCCCGTGTCGTTCATGAACATCGTGAACCAAACGACCGAGGTCGTAAAACAAGGCGGCGTTCGGCGTGGTGCGAACATGGGAATTCTTTCCGTCACGCATCCCGATATTCTTCGCTTTATTCATGCCAAGAACGATCAGACCAGCCTAACGAACTTCAATATTTCGGTAACCGTCACGGATAATTTTATGGACGCGGTCGATCAAGGCCGCTGGTTCCAAACTGAATTTAATAACGAGCCTTGGCAATTGCCGGTGTTCGACGCAGCAACCGGAAAAGACTATGCGGTCTATCGCCGCCAGGACGGTTCGACTGTCACGTTCGCTGACAAGAAGACGTTTGAATCGACCGATCTTTCCGATTGCCTGATCGAAGAACCGCCGATGCCGGGAATGGTATTCGCTCCCGACGTCTGGAACCGCATTATCGCTTCGGCTCACAAATACGCCGAACCGGGCATCATCTTTATCGATGAAGTGAATCGCAAGAATCACATGATGGCCTCAATGGGCCCGATCCTTGCTTGCAATCCTTGCGGCGAACAATTCTTGCATTTCAACAATTCTTGCAATTTGGGTTCGATCGACGTCGCGAAGTTTTATTCGCCGGAGGGCGGCATCGAATGGGAAAGGCTCGGGCAGGTCACGCAACTTTCGACACGCTTTTTGGATAACGTGATCGACGCCGGCTATTTCCCATTGCCGGAGATCAACGATGTGGTTAAGCGAACGCGTCCGGTAGGTCTGGGAATAATGGGGTTCGCCGATCTTTGCCTGAAGCTTGGGATCACATATGGCTCTGATGAATCGCTCGAGCTAATGGAAAAGTTGATGGGTTTTGTGCGACGCGAATCATGGACGGCATCGTTAAAGCTCGGTGAAGAAAAAGGATCATTCCTTGAGTTCGAAGGAAACCGCACCGCGTACGAAGAGTTTCTTTACGATGAGATCGGCATTTCGCGAGATGTAAAGCTTACGCCGCGAAACTACGAGGTAACGACGATCGCTCCGACGGGAACGATCTCGCTTGTCGCTGAAACTTCGTCGGGCATCGAACCGAATTTCTCGTGGGCCTATGTTCGTCAGGACACCCTCGGCACTAGGACTTACGTGCACACACCCGCTGCTGAAGCATTAGGTCTTGAGGTCGACCAGTCGGATGAGGAATCAATAAAAGCCGCGGCCGAATTCGTGGTCGAACACCATCAGGATCTGCCGCCCCATTTTATTTCTGCGATGGAGATACATTCACTACAGCATGTAAAGGTTCTCGCCGCCGCACAAAAGCACGTAGATAATTCGATATCTAAAACGTGCAACGGTGCGAACGACGACACGCTCGAATCCGTCGACGAACTTTATCATCTCGCTCGAAAACTTGGCTGCAAAGCCGTCAGCTATTACCGCGACGGTAGTCGCGAAAATCAGGTTTTGAATGCGATGAAGTCAGAGACCAAGTCTGAAGAGGTAGGTCAAGAATCCGAAGATGAGAATGACATTCCTGGGGCACCAGCGTCTGAACTTGGGACCTTACGGGTAGAACGTCCGCGTGAACTTCAAGGTTCGACGTGGAGAATTCAGTTCGACAATCAAAATCTTTATGTGACCGTTAATCACGATGGCGAGCGCATAATGGAAGTGTTCGTCGCAGGGCCGATAAGTGCCGGTGTCGGACTTCTTGCGTCGAAGATGCTTCGCGGCGGATTTGATGTGAAGGAAGTCGCTCGAAGTTTGAATAAAGTAACTGGAACGCACGCAGTATGGTTCAACGAAAGATTACTGACTTCGCCTGAGCAGGCGGTCGCGGAATGCTTGCTTGTAGTGGATCGGCGTCTGAAAAATCTGCCTGCCTCCGAAAGGCAAGCTGCAAAGGCGACATCGGTTTCGGGTGAGCACCAGATGGCCACACTTATCGGCGAATGCCCAGAATGCAACGGCCAGCTCGAGCATGCATCGGGTTGCGACTACTGCCGCGACTGCGGTTATTCGAAATGCAAATAGTTACTGTTATTGAATAAATGCATTAGGCAGCGGACGGTCGCCGGTCAGGCCAAAGTTTGATATTCGAATACCGGACGTTGAACGCTGGATGAACCATGTCGCGAGCGACGGCCGGAAGACGGCAGGATCGGCCTTTCCATCGCCATCATAATCTCCGGGTGCGGGCACATCGCCATTCGAGCCAAACGGGAACGCATAGAAGCTCGAATCTTCGCTCCGCATTACGTACCAAAAACCGTCGCCGGGCCGCCAGACCGCAATGTCTGTCTTTCCATCGCCCGTAAAATCAGCGGCGACAGGTGTGTCTGTGCCGGTACCGAACTGAGCGACTACCGAGCCTGCTGTTGTTCGCTCGATCCACCACGAACCGTGCGATGGCCGATAGATCGCAATGTCCGCACGCCTGTCACCGTCATAATCGCCGACAACGGGCTTGTCGCCGCTGACGCCGAACTGCGTGGTCGTGATCTGTTGATCCGACGAACGCTGAACGAACCAGAGCCCTTGTGAAGGACGGAAAAGTGCCGGATCGGCCTTGCCATCGGCGTCAAAATCGGCGGGGACCGGAATGTCGCCGTTGGACCCCAGCGGAAAACCAAAAAAGCTGCTGTCCTCAGACCTAAGCACGTACCAAAAACCATCCGACGGGCGGAACATCGCAATGTCGGTCTTCCCGTCTCCGGTGAAATCTGCAGGCGAAATTATGTCGGTTGGTAGCCCAAATGAAAATGCGGTGGTCGAACTGTTGGAACTATTGTTGATCCACCATTCGAGTGTTCCGGTTTGACGAGCGATCGAAATATCGGTCTTGCCGTCGCCATCAAAATCGAAAGGGGAACGATTGACCCAATCTCCAAAGACCGTGAAAGTGATCAGCTTTGAAACGGAAAATCCGTTTGCTGCGGCCGCGTCGTTGATGTACCAGCGTCCAAAGAATGTTCGTCCCGCAACGGCAGGCGAAGCCGGTATCGACAAAACAGCCGTTCCATATCCATTAGAACCGCTTCCGCCCAAGGTCGTCTGAACACGAACAAATGAACCGGTTGCGGGAATTGCCGCACCAACACCGGGATCGGTTGAACCAACTACAAGAAACGCTTGTGCACCCGCAAGTCCGTCGGCTACTGCAATGGCAAAGCTCGTATTGCCTAAGATTGGCGGCTCGATAGCGATCGCGTTCGGTTCGACGCCATTCGTACCAGATCGGCCGGCTCCGGTTACCGTCGGAACACGATCTGTCTCGGTGTAAAGCGTCGGACGGTCGAACGGCGGCAATTCGTTCGCAACCCGCGGATCGGTCAATGGCCGCTTGAGAAAGGCCGAAAGTGCCGCACGCTGCTGAACAGTAAGTCCAAGTGGCCGAACGCGCGGATCGACATTCGGCGCCGGAAAATCGCCGCCGCGATTGTAAAACTCGACAACTTCTTCGATCGTCGCAAAGCGGCCGTTATGCATGTATGGCGCCCGGATATCGAGATTTCTAAGGCTTGGAGTTTTGAAACGACCATTGTCGTCCGCGATATTTGTGATGCCGCCGCGGCCGCGGTCTTCGGTCGTAGGGCGAACACCAACGTTCTGATAGGTTGAGTTCGATAACAACGCCCCACCGTGGCAAAAAATACAGTTTTGGTTGACGAAAATGGCTCGGCCATTTTCTTCTTGCTGTGTTAGCGGTTCGATCGCAGATGCCGCACGGTCGAGCGGCGTTTGGTCTGAAAACAGCGTGCGTTCGTGCGTGGCAATTGCCATGGCAATTCTTGCCGGTGTGATGTCGTTCGACCCAAACCCTTCCTCAAACAGCTCGGGATATGTTCGCCCGTCGATCCAGTTGTTCAAGCTGGACGGGATATTTATCGCAAGTGCGAGAGGTTTGGAAACTGATATCCTTGAGACTGCGTCGGTCCAATCTCGACCGGCGTGGCCCATTTCGATCGGAGAAAGCGGTGGGAATACGGACTGGCTTTCTAGCCCACCGAAACTGCTGAGAAGAATAGAATTTGTGATCGGATCGCGGAATTGATCAGTAGCTCTGCCGTCCCAGAACAGTCCGTCGGTCGTGTATCCGGCATTCAAATACGACGGTGAACGGCGATTCGTAACCTGAGCCTGCATCCCGAAGAATTGGGTCAATGTATAACTACCATCACCTTCGGTTTCGGGAACACCGGGCGACCCGAATACGTCGTCTGCCGTTCCAAATACGTTATCGAAGCCGGGATTTCTTGTCTCGGCGAAACTGCGCGGGTCAGCGCCGCCGTCGGCCGGTCTGTGACAGGTGCCGCATGAGACCGTCTTCGTCGACGAGAGTTGTTCGTCCCAGAACAGAGTCTTTCCAAGATACGCTTTAGCTGCCGTTATCTGATTCCCCACGGGAACCGGCGGCGGTGCAAGCGGCGGAAACGGCGGCCCTGGCGAATTGTTGCCCACGGCCCGTTGGCCGGTTGCGGTCGCGCTTATCTCACTATTTGAACCTGAATTCTCTGCCCTTATCCAGTAAAAATATGTCTGACCGGCGACTGCCGTACTATCGAAAAAGTAGTTGGCCTGCGTGCTGCCGATGTCAGTTGCGGAACTGATATCGTTTGTCAGACTTCGAAAAAGGCGATATTGAGTCGCTTCACGGACAGCGTCCCAATATATACCGACCTTGTTGGCGTATAGATTACTGGTAGCTGATACGCCCATAGGAGTTCGCAGGTTGCCTGTCGCGCCTTCACGAGCAGAAACGGGCCGGCCCGAATCGTATAACGAAGCTAGGACCCCAAAGATGGCGAAAATTGCTACTACAAAAAGTTTAGAATAATGAGACTTCATCAGGGACTGCTGGTTAAAACTATGCAATGGTGCGATGGTTGCTATCTAATTGCTCTTTAGCTTGCAAATGGACGACGAGCAGCATATTAGACCACGGGATCACGCCGAAAGTCGATAAAAGAACAATTCTTTTGATTCATCGCGACCGCGCCGGTCGCGAAAACCTATGAAGCTCGAAACTTGGGTTCAATTGGATCGCCTTGGAATAGTGCTTTTCGGCCAATGCAATCATTCCCACGTTTTCTAAACGTGCTGCGATCACCCAATGAAAATAAGGATCTGCAGGTATAAGAACGTCGCCTTTTTTATCAAGTTCTTCGGCTACTGCCAGTTCGCCGGTCGCTTCTAATGCACCTGCTAGAAACTTCGTCGCAAGCGGAAGCTCTTCAGTTTTCTTGATTGCCGTACGCCACGCCGCAATGGCTTCCGATTTACGATCCAGTTTCCACAACGCCTCGCCTTTCTCTTCTAAAGCTGTAACAAGGTCCGGCCTTTCGGCCACTGCAAGATCGAGACTTGCCAGCGCTTCATCGTGGCGCCCGAGCCTGTTTAGGATCGCACCTCGATAATAAAGGCCCATCGCTCGGCCTTGGCCTGTCTGCATCTCCGCTGCTTCGGCGAGAAGTTGTTCGGCAAAGTCGGCATTTCCCGCGAGAAATTCCATCCATGCTCGTTTGGGCATCGCATCAATATTTGAAAGAAGCCCGAGCCGAGCCGCTTGGCGGAAATGATAGGTTCCCTTTGCTACATTAGAGGCTCCATCTGCATCTAGCCATTGTTTCGGATCTGCATGAGCCAGAGCGAGTTCGTCGGGCACTCGAAGAGTTTCGTAAGCACGATTACCCGCGGATTCATGATAACGGATAAAGCCGCTATGGAAGCTAACCAGTATCCAGACGGATGAGAAAAGGAGAAAGACGATCCCGGCAAAAGTAAATTTTCCGGCGGTTCGAAGGCTGCGTCCGTAAAAGGCAAGATCATCAACGCCGAGAAGGCGCCACGAACGTAGAGCAAGAAATGTCGTGATGATCCCAATGCCTATTGCCATAAGCATCGGCACGATCTGATACACATTCCAAACGGCAAAAAAACTCGCTACGAAGATGATCGAGCCAGCGATCTCTTCGGGCCAGGTCAGCGAATAATGCGGACTTGTCGATTTTTTGACGGCTACCGACGGCTTTCCAAACCCAAAATAAAGTGCGTCGTTCGGGCAAACACTAACACAGTCCATGCATTTCATACATCCCGGGTCGACAACCATTCCATACGCCTTTACCTCTTCATGAACCTTTACATTTGAGGTACATGTGGCCGTGCAGTGCCCACATTGATTGCAAGCGTCCGTTACGCGGATCTTGCCAGGAGCGATCTTATCGGCGATGGCAAAAAAACCGCCATATGGACATCCGTATGTGCAGAATCCTTTTGAACCGAGGAAATATACCGTGACAAAACCAACGATAAAAAGAAAAGGTATAGCGACCCAAACGGGTGGAAACGTCGCCCAGAATTCTGTCGTAATTAGATGGTTCGTAAACTGCGGAAAGAGCGGTTCACCTTCCGCCTTGATCATGTACCTTGCGACTGTAGGCCAGACGAACATATATAAGGCCGTAATGAGCGGAATGTAGATCAACAACCTGGAACGGAATGCTGTTGGCTTCAGCCCAACTTTCTTGAGTATCCATGCACAAAAATCTTGGAGCGCGACGATGTGGCAACCCCAGCCGCAAACGAAACGGCCAAAGATGAGCGTTGCGAGAATAGCAAGTGTGAAAAAGATGAACCCCGCGTTTACCGCACCGGTTTGAAGGGTGTACATCGATTCGGAAGGCTCGATGGGAGATACGGTTGACCCCGTCAATTGCCATTGAATGATGTGAGCAACCATCAGAAGGTTGAGAGTTATCAACGCGCCGGCACGCCACCAACTGGTACGCGAATCAGCGATAACAGCTTTCGTGCCCGCGGAACTGCTTATCACGGGCAAACTTATCGATCGTCTGCTTTGCGGTTTTTTACTTTCACACCCGATCTTCATTTAACACTGTGTCGCTGTAGGTTTGAGAAAAGGTCTATGCAAACTATTAAACCATAGAGACCCTCTCGACATCATCTTGCATACAGTCGGCATCCGAAGCGGTTATTCTTTCGAAGACAGGTACGGCTAAGCAAATTGTTGACTTAATGTGCAGTATGTTATGATTTAGGCCACTTTCCAAACAGCGTTGGGCCATCCGTGTACCTTCAAGTTTGGGCTTCTTGAAACATCAAGGTGAAAGAACAGGAGAAGAACGATGAAGATTTTGCGGAAGAACCTCTTTCGTATCGCGGTTGCGGTACTCGGGGTTGCGGCTTTGGCCATTTTTGTAATTAGCGTCTCTGAAGAAGAAACTGTTGCCGGACCGAAAGGAGAAACCGGAAGAGTTGAAAAAATGATCGTCGCGAGCGGTAACGTAACGCTGGATCTAGACTTGGACCGTCTTAGCGGATCCAATTTACGTTCGGGTTCCACGACTATCAATTATTCGACACGGAAAGATACGTTCTTCACGGTTATTACCTTCAATGACGAGTTAAGGGGACCGGTGCCGAGTTCGATGGAACTCGAGCCTAAGGGTACTTCGTTGCTGCCGGCGAGCCTTGCCACCGCTTACCGTACTTTTGTCGTTGAACGAGCACCTTTTGGTGGAGAGTATGAGTTGCTTATTCGTGATTCTATAACGGGCCGACACTATTTCAATATCGAAGGGCATGAGTTTGATTTTGACCGGGCTGCGAAAACGCTCGGTATCCGTGGCGGTCGATTATTGCTTGCGGATGAGTACGCGGACGACCTTAACAGAACTTCGGCAAAGGGGGCGATCGTTGGAGAGTTTTCCGCGATTGTACAGATGAAATCGATCGAGGTTTCGGAAGTCGTTAATGGAGATATCGAATCGAGCAAGCTTCCGCCGAGTGGCGATCTGGCAGGAACTAGGCCCGGACCTGATGTTGTCGTCGGTGACGTGATGGGCCTCGCACAGTTTGGAGGTGCGGTCGGAGATTTCGTCGGTCTCGCGCTAGGAACCGATTCGTGTAACTACGGAACCGTTGACCTGAACTGGTTCGCTAATCCGAACAACGACCACCCTGTTATCCCGCAGAACCTTTACCGCGTTCGCGGTGGTGCAACCAATGATGAACGTATTGAACAGGTTGGCCAATCCAGCGTAAAACATGCGTTCACGGCGTTGACGCAAAACCTTTGCCAGCTTGGCTGTAACGGTGTTGGCGGATCAAGGTTAGGTTCAGGGTGCTCGGATCCTTATTCAGCGAGTTTGAATTCCGGGCCAAGCCTCGGTTCCAAGGCTTGGATCAATCCGTTTACCGGGTTCTTCCCTCGCAATGATTCGGCAACCCCGAACAATAGCCACACCGGTCATAATCATTCAGCCGACCCGACGCAGCATCGGATCCTGACGAAGATGAATGACCTGAACACAACCTTAAACGGCGGAGCTACTTATTATGCTGAAGGCCAGTACGTAACACCCCATGAGTATGCATGGTGCGTGGCAAACCCGACGCAGTGCAACATGAATAACAACGTTTCGTACCGTCGATACAATGTTAGTGGCACGGGCAGCCCGTTCACATTTTCGCCTGTCGGCTCAACCCAACGTGAAAAAGCCGCAATAACGGCATGGCCGGGCGCGTCGATCGTCACGTTCGCACCTGCACCCGGACAAGATGGTATCGGGAGCGTTGGATACAAGGTCTCAAACCCATCACCCGGGGTTTACCGCTACGTTTATGCTGTGCACAACCAGAATCTTGAGCGTGCGATCCGATCCTTTGCAGTTTCCGTCGGTAGCAGTGCTTCTATCACTAACGTAACTTTCCACGCTCCGCCGCAACATTCCGGGTCGGCAGCAGACGGAACGGTCGGCAACGCAGGATTCAGCAGCGACGCGTGGACAGCAAGCCGCACCTCAGAGGCTCATTCATGGTCCACAGACAGCGTTGCGGTTTCGGCAAATGCTAATGCAATCCGTTGGGGTACGATGTATACGTTCAGTTTCGATTCTGACCGTCCGCCGACAACCGTGAACGCGACTCTCGGCTTTTTTAAGACGGGTGAGCCAGTGACTATTCAGGTTCAGGGGCCGAGTGCACCGCTTGCGGCGTTTGTCTCGGTTTCTGGCCGTGTTTTCATGCAGAATGGAACCCGCGGCATAGGAATGGCATTCGTTACCATTACCGATTCGAATGGTAACGTTAGAACAACACCAACAAACCCGTTCGGCAATTATCGGTTTGGAAACGTCGTTCCGGGCGGAACCTACACGATCGCGGTTCGTGCTAAGAATTACACTTTTACTTCTCAGCAGATCCAGATCACGGACAATGTTGGTGGATTGAACTTCACCGCTTTGCCGTAACTGATTGGTCAGGGCGATGATAAAAAGGCGGCTCTCGGGCCGCCTTTTCTGCGTGAAATACTCTTCAATAATTACCAAATCCCCTAAGGTATGTAGGCCGCCGGAACCGGGATGTCGCCCGCCTGACCGAAAGGCACAACCCCGAGACCACCGGCCGATCTCTGAATGTAGAAGATCGCTTGTGATGATCTAAACACTGCGGCATCGGTAACTCCGTCGCCATCGTAATCGCCCGGTGCCGGTGCATCGCCGGTGGTACCAAATGGAAAAGCGAAGTAACTCAGGTCATCACTCCGAAGAATGTACCAGAAACCATCAGATTGCCGCCAAAACGCTACATCCGCAGTTCCGTCGCCGGTGTAATCAGCCACAACGGGTTTATCGGTAGATAAGCCGAATTGCAGAGCAATTAGGCCCGCCGAAGACCGTAGCAGCCACCATTCGGCGCCCGATGGGCCGTCGGGTCTGAACACGCCTATATCGGCTCGACCATCATTGTCATAATCGGCGACCTGCGGAACATCGTTTGGTAACCCGAAATTCTCAAAGCGGAAGCCGCCCGATGACTGTTGGATAAACCAAATGCCGCTTGAGGGACGATAAACCGCGGCGTCAGCGATACCGTCTCCATCAAAATCACCCGGAGCCGGAATGTCGCCCGACGCACCGAACGGAAAGCCGAAAAAGCTATTGTCTTCACTGCGAAGAATGAACCATTGTCCGCTCGAAGGCCGCCATACCGCTATGTCTGTTTTACCATCGCCCGTGAAATCGGCTGGAACGATGCGGTCACTTCCAAGTCCAAAGGGAAGCGCATTTGTCACGTTATCAGAGCTACGCTGGTACCACCATTCGCCTTGCCCCGGACGGAAAATTGAAACATCGGTCCTTCGATCACCGTCAAAATCTACAAACGCGGGTTTCGGCTGCGCGTCACCAAACACAGTGAAGCTGAACACCCTTGAAACGGCAAAACCGTTCGCCGCCGAAGGATCGATGACATACCAACGTCCAAAGAAAGTGTCACCGATCAGAGACGAGTTATTCGGAATTGGAAGGCTTTCCGAACCTTGCCCTGCACCATTCAGTGCAAGTTGGCGATAAGCGAACGATCCGGTTCCTGGGATCGACGAACCAACGCCGGGATCCATTGATGAAATAACAAGTGTCGCGTTCGCACCGCCCAAACCCTGCGAGACAGCGACGGTAAAGCTAGGGTTTCCAACAAATGGAGGTTCAATGGCTATGGCATTCGGAACGTTGCCGCCGTTACCCGGCCTGCCCGTGCCGCTGATCAGTGGAACACGGTTAGATTCAGTGTAAAGCTGAGGCCGATCGAACGGAGGAAGCTCATTCTGTGCCCGCGGATCGGTCAAAGGCCGCTTCATGAAGGCGACAAGATCGCCTTTTTCCTGTGCGGTTAGGCCGAGCACACGAATCAACCCACGATTGATATTCGGAGCATCGTGGTCGCCCCCGCGGTCGTAGAAATCTACGACCTCCTCGAGCGTTGCAAAGTGCCCATTGTGCATATAAGGGCCGTGTAGTTCGGTATTGCGGAGCGTGGGCGTTTTAAATTCGCCGTCGTTCAGCGGATTGTTAGTAACTACGCCGCGTCCTCGATCTTCGCCCGGCGGCCGAACACCGATATTATGGAAAAAATTATCCGTCAAGATCGCATTTGTGTGGCATGCGCTGCATTGGTTGGAAACAAAGAGTTCCGAACCGTTCAGTTCACTCGGAGTTAGATCCTCGATCCCCGCACTCCAGCGGTCGAAAGGGGTTCGGTCAGTGATCAATTGCCGTTCGTGCGTTGCAATCGCCATTGCGATCCGAGCAGGTGTCACATCGGCTGTGCCAAACGCTTCCTCGAAAAGCTCAGGATAGTTGCGGCCGTCGATCCAACTTGTGAGCGAAGCGGGAATATTTCCGGCTACTGCAAGCGGTTTGGCAGCAGCGATCCGTTGAGCGATCTGTGGCCAATTTTGTCCAACGTGGCCCATTTCCACATCTGATGTTGGCGGTCCAAGGACTTGGCTCTCCAGGCTGCCGTCCGATTCGAGAATTATCTCATTCGTGATCGGATCGCGAAACGTTTGTGAAGCCCGTCCGTCCCAGAATAGGCCGGCGATGCCATACCCCGCATTAAGATACGAAGGAGCCTTTCGCCCGGTGACCTGTTGCCGAAGCCCAAAGAAAGGTGCTGCAGAATAGGTGCCGTCCAAGTTATTTCTTGGAACGCCCGGTGAACCGAAGACATCGTCAGCTGTGTTCGATATGCCGTCAAACCCGGGGTTGAGCGAACGCATGTCACCGATCACTGTTCTCGGGTCCGAGCCGCCCTCAGCCGGTCGATGGCAGGTCCCGCATGAAACTGTATTGGTCGAAGAAAGCTGTTCATCCCAGAATAGTGTTTTTCCAAGCGACGCTTTTGCAGCCGTGGCCGGATTACCGGCGGGCGGCGTCGGCGGCTCTTGGGGAAGAAATGGCCCCGGTGGCGGGCCGCCGATCGCCCTGATTCCCGCATCGGCGACACTTAACGCGCTGTTTCCGCCGGCATTTTCGGCGCGGACCCAATAGAAATATTGCTGATTCGCCGTCGCGGTCGTATCCGCATATTGATTCGCCCCGGTCGAACCGATATCAGTCGCCGAACTGGCCTCATTTACCGTATTGCGAAATATCCTGTAAGTGGTCGCACCGCGAACCGTGTTCCAGAGCAACCCGACCTTGTTTGAATAATCGTTATCCGATGCCGTGAGACCGCTCGGTGCTACCGGAGCATTTCCGGTTGCGCGACTCTGCGCCGTCGTCGGCACCCGATCATAACTTGAGAAAAAAAGTGCAAATAGCCCAAAAACAGCGATAACTAGAACCTTGATCTTTGGCATCAGAATAGAAACTCCCTGGGTTGTGACGTAAGGAAACGATGATCAGAACCGCGTGTGTGTGCGTCTGATCAAGTAAACGAGGAGTATAGCATTGAGCTTCCGAAGCCTCAATAAATAAGAAGGTAGACAACGTCTTCTGTAGACTTCTCGACTTCCGTAAAACCAGAAATATCAGTTACTATTCTCAATATGAAACCAACGTCTCTATCGTCGTTCATCCTTTCAAGCGCATTCATATTTTCGCTTTTTCTGAGTTCGATATCGTTGGGTCAACAGGCCGCCACGATCGAGGTAAAGGCCGCTCCCACTCTTGTCGAACTACAAGCCCTCATTCGTGACAAACTTTCGTCGCCGACCGTCCGTCGAGGAAATATAGGCTTGAAGGTCGTATCGCTAACTTCAGGAAAAGTCTTGATCGAGGAGAACGCAGAGAAATACTTCATGCCCGCATCGAATATGAAGAATTACACGGTAGCGACCGCGCTCGAAAAGCTGACGCCAGATTACCGTTTTGTCACCACAGTTTTTGCTGCGGCGAAGCCTGATTCTGACGGAGTCATCAAGGGCGATCTGTACGTTCGCGGTGCCGGAGACGTGTCGATATCTTATTCGTTCAATGACGACGATCGATTTAGGGGTATCGATCGACTCGCTGACGCATTGATACAAACCGGCGTTAAAAGTATCGATGGCGGAATTGTCGGTGACGACTCTCATTTCCAAGGCTCACCTCTGCCGACCGGTTGGGAATGGGATGACCTGCAGTGGTACTACGGAGCCGAAATTTCCGCTCTGCCGATAAACGACAATGCTATCTCTTTGAGCGTAAGACCTTCATCGGTCGGCATGCAGTGCGCGGCAAAGATCCTCCCTTTAAATTTTGTTTTTCGGGTTAATAATCGCTGCGTCACCACGCCCGCCGGAAGCCCACGAACTTTGCGCGTGGAAAAGAAGATGGGTGAGAATTTGATCGAATTGTCGGGAAACTTGCCGGTTGGAAATGATGGTTTCAGCAACAACGTCACCGTATCACGACCCGCAGATATGTTCGCATCGATGCTGAAACAGCGGCTGCAAGAAAAAGGCGTTACGGTCAAAGGAACTGGACGGGCGATACCCGCTGGACTTTCTAGTTCGGTTAACGCTCAGGTTGAGATCGCGCGGATCGAATCGCCCCCGCTTACCTTGATCGCCGCAAAAACGATGAAACCAAGCCAAAATATGTATACCGAAGTTTTACTTTGGACGCTTGGCGAAGAAGAGCGAAAGAAAGCATTGATCAAGCCCGGCTCGGATCCGACAAGTGCCCAACTAGGCATTACCGTTGTTAAGAATTTCATGAAAGAAATAGGCGTCGCCGAAGACGCGGTTATGCAGTACGACGGCAGTGGGCTTTCGCGGCACAATTTGATCACACCTTCTTCAGTCGTCCAGCTTTATACCTACATGGGAACACGCAGCCGATATGCACAGGCTTGGCGCGATAGTTTGACTATCGGAGGCGTCGACGGTACGCTTCGCAACCGTTTCAAGGGAACACGCGGCGAAGCGAATTTTCGCGGTAAGACCGGCACGATCAATCAAGTCTCCGCACTCTCTGGTTACATGTCCACTGCGGGCGGCGAACAATTGGTCTTTTCGATGATCGTGAACGGCGTTGGAGAAACGAGAACGCGGGTGGGTTTGATCGATGAGATCGTCGTAATGCTCGCGAACTTTAACGGGAAAATTGAATAACCAGAACTTTATTTTCGAAATCTAAACAGTGATAGCCGATGTTGGATTCTTCAACACCGGCTATTTCATATGAGCTTAACCTAAAGCGAACCGGCTACCAGCGGTCGCCGCCGCCATAGCCGCCTCCGCCGCCACCGCCACCGCCATTACCACGATCTTCACGCGGGCGTGCTTCGTTAACGACCATATTTCGGCCATCGTATTCCGCACCATTGAACTGTGCGATCGCGTTATTCGCAGCGTCTTCGGACGCCATTTCGACAAAACCAAAACCACGCGAACGACCGGTTTCTCGGTCCATGACTATGTTCGCGACCTCTACTTCACCAGCAGTCGCGAAATGCTCCTGCAGATCATCACTCGTCACCCGGAATGACAAGTTTCCGACATAAAGTTTGTTACTCATTTTCCTCTATTATTTCCTCACTAAAAGAAGCAAAAAGGCAGGATAGGTGGAGAACTCGATAAAACGATCTCCGGACGTTCAGCGGCAGGCGCCGACCAAAAAATTCAAGCGCTTCAAAACTGACAAAAATCGAACTCCCCAACCGTACCAAGCAATGCCGCTAAGATTACCGGACGATCGTGTCTGCCAAGACACTCCAGAGAGCAAAAACAAGTGGAAGTATGCCTGTTTTCATTTGTTTACGCAAGAGTAAATTCTGACCGGAATGTATAAATATTCATAACTGAAACGGGCGAAGCTACCGGCCGTACAAACAGTCCTATTCCCTGTTGAACTTGAAATTGTCCGGTCAACGAATGAAACTATATGCATGAGTCAATCAGCAGAACTCCCGATGAATTATGGTGGCATCGATGAAGCGGAATATTCGTCGTTCGATTCAGCGCGCGTTTTAATCTGGCCTGTTTCCTATGAGGGCACAGTTTCATACGGAACCGGGACTGGTGCCGGTGCAATGGCGATCATTAATGCTTCGCGAAATATGGAGCTTTACGACGAAGAGACGGACACGGAAACATATCGTGTCGGCATTCATACGCTTGAAGAATTTACGCCGCGTGAAACTCCGGAAATGATGATGAACGGACTTTATGACCGAACGGTCGAATTGCTGAAGTTCGACAAATTGATCTGCATGCTCGGCGGCGAACATTCGGTGTCCGCTCCCATTATCAAGGCACACGCCGAAAAGTTTCACGACCTCAGCGTCTTGCAGATCGACGCCCACGCGGACCTTCGCGATACGTACGACGGCACGCCGCATTCTCATGCTTCGATAATGGCTCGAGTCGTAAAAGATCTGCGTATTCCGTCCGTCCAAGTCGGCATTCGCTCTATTTCGGCCGACGAGGCAAGGCTGATCGAATCGGGAATCCCAACTAAGATCTTTTGGGCTCGGGACATTGTCGGCAAGAATGACTGGATCGATAAGGCGGTAGACTCGCTCACCGGAAACGTTTATTTGACGATAGACATCGATGGCCTTGATCCCAGTATCGTCCCAACGACCGGAACGCCCGAACCGGGCGGCCTTGGTTGGTACGAAACCCTTGCATTGATCAAGAAATTGGCCGAAAAAAAACGTATCGTTGGTATGGATCTGGTCGAATATTCGTATTTCGAGAACTACGATTCACCGGCATTTCTTTGCTCGAAGCTGGTCTACAAAACCCTTTCCTATATATTTGCTGACTCACTTCCCCGCGTGGCCCGAGGGTAGTGGCCGTCGGCGAACTTTCCAAACCAAAAACGCGTAAAGCTTTGGTGAATTGTTTGATTTGCGCCGTTGATACAGTAAAATACGGAGTTATCGACCGTCTTGGAGTTTTAAAGCGATGATTAATAGAACGATCTTATCCTTCACACTACTAGCGTCAGTTGCCGTTTCGTCCGCCTGCAGTACAGGTCTTTTCGGAAGCGAAATAATTCCGCCGATTCCCGATCAGCCGCCGGCTCCCCAAGCACCGTTAGTTGTTGACGGAGTAAGAACTTCTTACGCCGATATCGTTGAAAAAACTTCGGCTGCGGTCGTTAGGATCGATGCCGAAGCCAGAAACCGGCCTGCTCAGCAAACTCAAGGGGAAGCACCGCAGGGTCAGAATCAACTCGAAGATTTTTTCCGGCAAATGCCGCAACCGCGAGGCGGACAGCGTGCCCCGGTTGAACGTGGAATGGGTTCAGGCGTGCTAGTAAGTGCCGACGGCACGATCTTGACGAACGCTCATGTGATCGATGGTGCCGACAAGATCACTGTCCGAATGAATGACAATAAATCGTTTGAGGCAAAGGTCGTCGGCTCTGACCGCCCGAGCGATCTCGCGGTACTAAAGATCGAGGCACAAAACCTCCCGTTCCTGACGCTTGGGAATTCAGATTCAGTTAGAGTGGGCGATATTGTTCTCGCGATCGGGAACCCATTGGGAATTGGACAGACGGTGACCGCTGGGATCATTTCCGCGAAAGGTCGCCGAACCGGCTTGAGCTATGGCGGGAACGATTCGTTCGAAGATTTTCTGCAGACCGATGCACCGATCAATCGAGGTAATTCGGGCGGCGCGTTGGTTAGCTTGAATGCCGAACTCATCGGCATTAATTCACAGATTCTTGCCGGCGGCCCATCGGGCGGAAATATTGGCATCGGTTTCGCGATTCCGTCCAATATGTCTCGCACTGTGATGGAACAGCTCTTGAAGGACGGACGCGTTCGCCGGGGTATGTTGGGTGTAAATATCCAAAACATCACTCCCGAAACAGCACAGGCACTAGAATTAAGCGACGTCGCCGGTGTCCTGGTCAGTAATGTTCGAGCCGGAAGTGCGGCTGAAAAAGCAGGCGTGAAACGCGGCGATATCATTACAGCGATCAACGGTGAAAAGATCGACGATGGAAACGTGCTTCGAAACAAGATCGCTGGCACCTTGCCAGGGACCGAGATCAAGATAACCGTATTGCGCGAGGGCCAACCGGTGGAATTGAACGTAACGCTCGACGAATTTGAATTGGATACTGCGTCGAATGTTCAGCAGCCCGGAGCAGCTCCGGATAGCGCCCAACCTTCAAGTGGAAAGCTTGGCCTTACTCTACAACCTGTGACGCCTCAAGTCGCCAAAGAACTTGGACTGACCGATGCGAGTGAAGGCGTGGTTGTTACTTCGGTGGATGAATCCGGACCGGGTGCTGAATCGGGAATAACCCGCGGCGATGTCATCTTGGAAGTGGATCGCAGATCAGTCAGTTCGGCGGAACAAGTCCAGACCGCGCTTGAAACTGCGGGAAAACGGCCTGTTTTATTGTTGATCACACGACGTGGGCAAACCGCCTATGTGACCGTCCGACCGAGGTAATATATTTACAAGTTGCGTCGGCGGCATATTACTGAGCCAGGTTGAGATAATCGAATGTGGACAAAAGTTTATATCGCCAGTGCGTTAGTTTTCATTTTTGTCCTAGGTTTTGTCGTCTACTATTCGGCGAGTTGGCTCGGAAGTATTACGGTTCCGGCCGACGCCTTCGCGGGTTATGAATATTTTCGCAGCCTCGCCTGGTACCTACTTTGGATAACTACGGCGATACTTCTGGTTCTTGCAAATATTCACTTTATCCGCGCTGGTCGCACGTGGCCACTCTGGGCGACGGTGGGATTTTTCAGCCTATTTGTTTTGGCGATCGGTTTTTTACTTCCGATCGCGTCCATATCTTTCCTTCGCGAAAACGGTTTTGCTCCTGAAATGACAGCATACCTTTCACCGGTTCTGGCAATTGCACTTTGTGTCGGATTCGCTGCCCTCGTTTACGCCGACCGTTTCTTGGTGGGAAAATTCTTAGTTCGCACAGATGGGCTGGATTTTACGAGTTCCGAAGAAATGGACACGCCCGGTGAGGAAATTAGCGAAATGCGGTCTGGTGAAAATTAAACTTGGTTATTGGGTTTACAGCACAAGATTCACGGCTTTCGATCATGTTCGAAAGCCATTTTTGTTAATGGTTCTGGGTAAGGCGAAGTATCCCGACGCGTGTGTACATCCCGGTGTAATCAAAAAGACCTTAATTTTAATAAGGAAGGGTGATTGATTCCCGTATACCCGACTCGAAATTTAACAATCGAAAATGAATTCTCTCTGTCTGCCAGGATACACAAAACAGTGCGAAAAACTGTAAAAATATCCTGAAACATATGAACCAGACAAAATTACTCCTCATAGACGAGGTGCCCGACGCCCGCCGAGCTTTGAACGGTTGGCTGCAAGGACGGGGACTGTCTGTTGTAAATGTGACCCGGCTGGATGAGGCTATCGAAGTACTAGGCGACTTTACGATCGGCTCTTGTGTAGACGTTGTGATGCTTCCGGTCTCCATGTCGGAATCGTCGATACTTAACGTGCAGAACACTATTCGATTCTCATGCGAAGGCCAGCACGTCGACGTCTTCACCTTATTTCGTTCGAATGGCGAAACCCAAGACCAGCTTGAGGAAATCTTCAATTCAGTTTCCCCGATCCCGGTATCCGGATCGACGTCGTCTGCCCAAAGAGCAAATTAGAGCACCTAAAAACATGTTGACGGCGTCAGCAGTCTATCAAAATCCGGTTTACGACCGGTCATTCCCGGATCCGTTTGTTCTTAATTTTGCCGGCACTTACTATGCGTTCTCGACCGGCCGCAGTGTTGACGCGCGTGTTTTCAGCATGCTCCGCTCACAAGATCTGGTGTCGTGGACTGAACTGTCGGGCGCCATGAAGCCGCTCAAACCAGATCATCTGCATTACTGGGCACCGGAGGTAACCTACTCAGACGGTAAGTTCTACTTGTACTACAGTGTCGGGAACGAGGCGCTGATGCAGATTCGTGTTGCAGTTTCCGATCGGCCTGAAGGGGGCTATATCGACGCGGGGCGAGGCCTTACAAATGAGGAGTTCGCTATCGATCCCCACGTGGTCCGCGATGACGACGGTACTTGGTATCTCTTCTACGCTACCGATTTCCTCGAACATACACATATTGGCACAGGAATCGTAGTGGATAGAATGCTTGATCCGTTCAGTCTTTCGGGAAAGCCCCGACCCGTAACAAGGGCCAAATTCGATTGGCAAGTTTATGAGCCCACCCGTAAAGAAAAGGGCGGCGTCCGGTGGCACACGGTCGAGGGACCTTTTGTGCTCAAGCGCAAGGGTCTCTATTACGAAATGTTTAGCGGAGGCAATTGGCAGAACCTGAGCTATGGCGTCAGCTATGCGGTATCAAATGAGATCCTGGCGGACGGCGAATGGGAACAGTTTGCCGATGGGCTGGAGACGCTTCCCGTACTTCGGACGATTCCCGGTGCGGTGCTGGGGCCCGGCCATAACTGCGTGGTAGAAGGGCCAAACCGCCGCGACCTCTACTGCGTTTATCACACGTGGTCAAATGGCGAGCGATGTCTTGCGATCGACCGCATGGATTTTGCCGGCGGCGGTCGGCTCTTTGTCGCCGGTCCCACCAATTCTCCGCAGGTGGGTCCAAACCAACCCCACATGGCTTCTCTCGAGCCTGGTCGTCTGAGACCTCCGGGAGCGAGTTTCCTTTACGAGATCACAATACGCAACGGTGTTCGAATCAACCTCTTTGGCGACGACGGCAGCGTTCTGCTCGTGATAAGCATCGCAGGCAAGGGACTGACCGTATCTGGGCCCAACGGCGGGACTCCGCTATTGCTCCTTGAACCGGCTGGATTCATCGTCGACGCTCCCCATGCGCTTCGCCTCGACGTCGACGAACGACGAGTTGGGTTCTTGCTGGACGGAAGGTCTGTTGTCATGTCAACTCCGCTCTCGCACCCTTCAACCGAAGTCGAGATCGTTGACGAAGATCAGGTGGAGATATTGAGCTTTGCTCTGACGGTGGGACTAGAAGATAGTTTTCAGGATAGTTTCGACGAAGAATCTGCAGGCGTCCGCGGCTGGAAGTGGATCGCAGAATCGGATCCGATCTTCGTTGAAGACGGAATTCTGAACCTGACCAACGGATCCATTTCCAGGCACGCATTCGCCGCAGACTTTGAATTCTGCGTGAATTTTCGGCTCGCGGAGGCTCTCGGTGATACGCCGGTGCTAGCACTTAAGTGCGGTGGTGAATTCTCATTGTTCTTTTCAAAAGGGCAGCTAACGCTAGCTAGTGAAGCCGTCAACCTGCCATCCGACTTTGACCCATCGACGTTCCACCAGATTCGATTCGTTTCGAATGGCCGTAGGACAGATATTTCGCTAAATGGAATGTTGCTCGGCCAGGTAAGTCGATCTAACTGTGATGGGATTGAAATTGGATCTCGCGATGCAGCAATTGAACTCGATATGGTGCGATTCACCGTTCTTGATTAAGTCCATTCCGATTGTGCCCGAATGGCAATAAAGCTGCTAATTATTTGCAACGAAAGATTTGTCACGAGAATCGAAGTTGGCCGAAACCCATTGTGAATTTATCCCACGAACATTTTAAGAACACTCGCCATCAGGCAAAAGATTTTATTTGGGCCGCAGGTATCGAAGATACGTTCGTACCGCAAACGCGTCCCGGCCATAGATCTCTGGATGAATATGAACTCATGGGTCATTACCGCCATTGGCGGGAGGATCTCGATCTGTGTAGCGAACTCGGTCTCGGAGCCCTTCGCTGGGGTGTACCGTGGTACAAGGTCGAACCTGAACCTGGCAAATTTGATTGGTCCTGGATCGACGAGGTCATTCCCTACCTAGTTCAGGAACTAAAGGTGAATCCGATCATTGATCTGATGCACTACGGATGCCCGTTTTGGTTGGAGCGGGGGTTTGTTAACAAGAATTATCCCCTCTTCGTCGCTAGGTTTGCAGCGGCTTTCGCCGAACGATATGGACATCTTGTTCATTGGTATACACCCGTAAACGAACCGATCATCACGGCGTTGATGTGCGGCATGCGCGGGCTGTGGCCGCCTTATCTCAAAGGTGAACGGGGCTATATCCGAGTGATGATGCAGATCGCCCGGGGCATTCACTCTACGGTTAAAGCCATTCGCGAGGTCGACGCCGATTCGGTCATGGTGCATGTTGAGGCGACCGGGTTGACGAGGACAATACGCGAGGACCTAGCGCCTTTAGCTCGCGAGGAACAACATCGCGGCTACCTCTGTTTTGACCTGATCTCCGGACGACTCACGCCCGACCATCTTCTGTTTTCGTGGCTGTTGCGGAACGGCGTGGCGCCCGACGAACTACATGAATTGCAAAAGAACGCGATCTCTCTGGACATCGTGGGAATGAACTTTTACCCTCAGTGGTCGACAAAGCAGATCTACCTGGATAAACGCGGTCGCATTGCCTTTCGGGAAACCGAGCCGGAAGGCACGGGCTTTTCAGAGTTAATTCGCGACTATCACGCCCGTTACGATGCGCCTATCATGATCACCGAAACGAGTGCGGTCGGGTCCACGGACCTTCGGCTCGCTTGGCTCAAATCCTCGGTGGCCTCGATAAGATCATTGCGATCTGAAGGCGTACCGGTGATCGGTTATACCTGGTTCCCCTTATTTACAATGATCGATTGGCGTTACCGGTTCAGCGAAGGGCCGCTCGAGGATTTCTATCTTGAACTGGGCCTATACAATTTGAATCGGGAACCTACCGGACCACGGTGGATGAACACGCCCCTTGTAGATGAATTCCGATCGTATGTGCAATCGTCCGAAGAAATGGTTGGCGATCTAATCCCAGCGCGAGCGAAATAGGGTGGAGCCCTATTCTACGGTCAGTTCCCGTGCGCCGTTCGAAGGTCGAACCGTTAAAAATTCCGGTGCAAACCCGAAAACCTCTCGGTATCTAGATCCCACGATCTCTTCGAAGGCTTCGAGCGAATTTTCTTGAAGTAGGTTTATTGTGCATCCGCCAAAACCTCCCCCAGTCATGCGAGCCCCAACCACACCCGGAAGGTTTTGCGCAGCTTCCACAAGCAGGTCGAGTTCGGGACAACTAACTCTATAGTCGCTGCGCAGGCTTTCATGCGATGCGTACATTAACTTCCCTAATTTCGCATAGTCAAGTACGTTGATCGCCTCGACTGCATCGAGCACACGCTGGTTTTCCGTGATTACGTGGCGGCAACGATGCATCGTTTCAGCAGGCATGCGATCGCCTATGCTCGCGAGCATTTTTATGTCTACATCGCGGAGCGACTTTATAGAAGGAAAACGTTCTTTTACGATCCGAACACCTTCTTCGCATTCTTCACGACGGCAATTGTATTCACTCGAAGCAAGGTTGTGCTTTACTTTGGTGTCGCAGACAACCAACAAATATCCATCCGGTTTAAACCGAACCATGGTCGTTTCGTGCGAGCGGCAGTCAATCATCAAAAGGTGATCCTCACGGCCCAACGCGGACGCCAGCTGGTCCATGATCCCGGACTTGACTCCGATAAACTCATGTTCCGTCTGTTGTCCGGCAAGAGCTAAGTCTAATGGTGATATCTCTGCTCGGGATACTGCATCTAACGCGAGACCCAAAGCAACCTCGAGTGCCGCTGATGAGGAGAGGCCAGCACCGAAAGGAATTTCAGAATCGATCAGAATATCCGCGCCGTCGATGTGCATACCGCCGCGACCAAGAACCGTTGCCATTCCTTTTATGTAAGCCGTCCAGGATTCAGGATTCGATCCAACCGGCTCGTCAAGATCAATTTGTGCGGACTTATTCAGCGTTAGACTAAAGGCGTTGATGCCTGGATTCTCGCGGGACGCGATACCCACTAACGTCCGCTTATCGATAGCAAATGGCAACACAAATCCTTCATTGTAGTCAGTGTGTTCCCCGATAAGATTGACGCGGCCGGGTGCTGCAAAGATCCGAGGCGTTACCTTGAATCGCTGAATGAAATTCTTCGCGAAGTCTTCTATATCGATCATTTCGAGAGCCACTCTACTGGTTTAACATGAGCACCAAGCTCGGACGCCTTCTGCTCCGGAAGAGTGTCGTTTATAAACATTCCCGCTCCAGCCTCACTTCCAGCCAAATATTTCAGTTTCTTGGCCGAACGCATCGGCGGGTAAAACTCGATGTGAAAATGATAATAATCGTACGTCCCGCCGTCGGTGGGCCGCTGGTGTATAGACATGATGTAAGGGAAAGAACGGCTGAAAAGTTCGTCGAATGCAACAAGCACCTGCTTCAGTATTTCAGCGAGGTCACGTTGTTCGTTCCGTTGAAAATCTGGAAAAGCGCTAAGGTGCCTTTTGGCATAAACGTGCGTTTCATATGGATAACCGGCGAAGAACGGAATCACCGCAATAAATGATGCATTTTCGGCGATGACACGAGTCCGGTCATTCTGCTCCTTGAGCACGATATCGCAGACCAAGCATCTTCCGTTTTTCTCAAAATGTAACCGAGATCGCCAAAGTTCCCGTTCTATAACTGGCGGAATGAAAGGATATGCATAAATTTGACCATGCGGATGATGCAACGTGACGCCAACCTCGGGCCCTTTGTTCTCAAACTCAAAAACATAATGCACAAAATCCAAGCTGCTTAGCTCCTTAAACCGCTCAGTCCAGACGAGTACTAGTTTATAGATCTGCTCCACGGTTTCCTCGGCAAGCGTTGAAGAGTGGTTCGGTGAGTAGACGATGACCTCGCACACGCCTTTTCCGGGTTCGACGCGGTATAGGTCGTCGCCTGGAACAGTCGGCGGGCCCGGATGCGTTTTTAGACTCGGAAACTTGTTTTCGAAGACTACAATGTCGTAGTCAGCGGCTGGGATCTCTGTAGGGAAGCCGCCTGGCTTTGTCGGGCATAACGGACAATAGTCTGCCGGTGGAAGAAACGTTCGGTCCTGCCGCGCCGTAGCGGTGGCGACCCATTGACCAAGTAGCGGGTTGTAACGTAACTCCGACATTTCGTATGGACGGGCTTAGGGTGATTTTGCCGGGTATCCGCTATCTGCACCGGTAGGCATCTCGAGCTCGATGGAAAATGTGTAATAGATGAGATAACGACCGTCAGCCAACGTCGTTCGCGTCGCCTGGATTGCGCTTTCGTCCTCTAATTCTTTTAAATCCATATCGCAATTCATAACCACCTTTGTATTACAACGGTATCCAAATCCTATCGCCGACTGAGCTTTTAGCATAAGTCTAGACCGCTTCCGAATGTGTACTGCAGGTGACAATCAGCGATGTCGGGATTCCCGTTATGTTTGCCCCCTGAATAGCGGCTTTAGCTTGATCGACGACTGCGCCGGTTATCGCGTTGTCTTGGGATAATGTGAAATAGAAAGAATTAAGGTGAAAGAACAGTGTAAATGTGTTTCGTGCTTCCTACTTACTAACTCTGTATTTCTCGAACCGCACAGCATTTTTTGCAAAACCGATAGTTGATAAAATGCGACATTGCGAAGTGCATGGCTCCGGCGGCGGAAAAGGCGACCTCATATGGTGATCGTTCGTCGACACCAAATCGGCCCGCTAATATCAACAAAACTCCTATGCCAAAGATCACGATCGGCTGAACCCGACGATGATGCGAAATGTAGCCCGCTAACAAACTCACGATCCCGATCATAGAGGCTGATAAGAGAAGCAGATTCTCCGTCATCTCATCTACCAGAAAGCTCGCTCCTATTACCGGTAGCACACCAAAAGCGACGGGCATCGCCAAGCAATGAACCGCACAAATACAGGAGACGAACATTCCGAAACCATCAAGTTTGGAGTTGATTGCTATTGTGTTTGCCATTTTTATTTTCTCTATTCTGGCTCTCATTTTTGGACACTTCGGGTGCTTCGAGCACAAGTTCTCCTACGTTCGAATTTCCGAGCAGTTGGAAAAGTTAGAGTGAATAGACAATTCTATCTAATCGCTGATTTGCGGAAACAAGTTTTCAACGAATGGGTGAGTTAGGCGAACGAGAGGTCCACAGGCACAGAAGTACGGCAGTGCGAATAAAAAAGGATTGATAAGATCAAGATTCCACATACAAAGTGGACGGGGCAAGAGAACTAAATTCTCATGCCCCGTTCTACCAGTGCTCCCAATAGGTTTCACGCTAGAAAAAACGGATCGTGTATGAAGCTTTAAGACCTCGTCCTTGTTCCGGCAGAATATCTTTAATGAAATTCGAGTGGTTCCGGTAGAGCTTGTCTCCAAGGTTCGTTCCGCCTACGGTAAAGATATGAGCATATGTTTCTTTGGCATAAACGTACGAAGCGTTGATGTTGAAGAGACGGTAGCCGGCGGTCGGCGTTTCGAGTTCGAAAGTGTTGTCAAAGTCTTTCTTTGAGGCAAACAGAACTTCGGGCCGTACGCTTAATCCTTTGTAGCGAGCATCGATCCCAAGGCGGAGCCGGGCGGGCGGAATACGTGGAACCGCAGTGTCAAGATTCTTCAATCTCGCACTTACGATATCAGCACTAACGAAGGCTCCGAGATAATTTGTTATATCGAAATCGGCGGTCAGGTCGAAACCGGTAAAACGACTGTCGTTTTGAAAGAAGGCACCGACCGGCAATCCGTCTTCGACATCCACGAGACCGTCATCGTTCTCATCCTGAGGGGCAAGAAAAACAAAATTATCGATGTCGTAATAATAGAAACTGCCGTTTAATCGAACGCGTTTGAAGTTCTGTCGCAAACTTAGTTCGATACCGTTTGAACGTTCGCGTGTTAGGTCGAGATTGCCGACCTCAAACGTTACCGTGCCGATGTGCGGTCCGAGGTTGTAGATCTCTTCAAGACCCGGCGCTCGGTACGACGTACTGAAATTGGTTACAAATGCCGCCCCTTCCCACAGTCGAAAACGCACGCCCGCTGCACCCGAAAACCCTGTAAAATCGCGGTTAGGATATTCCGGATTTGCCGGCCGATAGCGGTTATTTTCGATTCGGCCTCCAAACTGCAAAGCAACCCGATCAAAACTAATTTCCTGAAGCGTAAACGCCGAAAAACTGTTGTGCCGAACCCTGCCGTCGATCAGGCTTTCAGCTCCGACCGTCAAATAGCTTCGTCGAAACCCTTCAAATCCAAATTGGCCAGTCAGGTTCTTATATTTCGCTTGTTTAAATGCTGCCCGATACGAAAGCACATCGTTAGTAAACGTCGTGGCGATCTCATCGACTCCGTCTTCAGTCTCGACCTCCTCGTGTTGGTAGTCGGAAAAGTCAATGAAGAAATTGCCCTGTGCTATTGGCCCTTTCACATCACGGAAACCACCGCGAAAACGGTAATTATTGCGACGCATTTTCAGATCGATCTGTTCTTCCGGCACTTCTGGAAGGCTGTTCGCAAACTGATCGCGGATCGCAAAGATGTCATACTGGCAGGGTTCGCCCTTGCCTTCCTTTGGATCTTCATCGCAGTCACCGGTCAGAAACGCTCCTTCTTCAAACAGCGGAGCGTACGGAACGCCGTATCGTCTGCGATCGACTGCAATGCCACCGTGGATGAAATACTTTTCCGAAAAATAGCCCGAACCGAAATTGCCGCCGGTTGAACGAGAGGCTGAATTCGGTATCTGGCCGAGTGGTGTGAGAAAATCGCCTTCGCGGAGAAGACTCGCCGCCCCATTCATCAAGAACTTTTTGTAACCATATTCGAGGTTGCCGGATACTCCACCCTGACGATTATTTGTCGCCCCGAGGCCAGAGAACGATCCGCGAATACCTGGATGAGCATCATCTTCGTCTCCTGTTACAGCATTTACAACACCGCCAATAGCGTTTGATCCGTAAAGAAGTGTGGCCGGACCTTTGATAACCTCAAGCCTTTCCAAGTTCAAGGCGTCGACGGGTTCACCGTGATCGCCAGACTGAAAACCGAGCGATCCGTTGCGAATACCGTCCTGTAAGATCAATACCCGATCGCTCTCAAAACCGCGAATTGTTGGACGCGATGAACCCGGACCGAACGACCGTTTGCCGACTCCGGCCTCACGCTCAAGAATTTCGCCTATCGACGTGTTTGCCTGCTCGCGGATCTTCGTTGTTCCAACTGCCGTCACGGTTTGGAACGATTCAAAGATCGATTCTTCCGAACCGGTCGCTGTAACCGTGACTTCTTCGGTTAGCGCGGCCAGACTGATACGAAAATCCGCGGTTGCCGACCCGCCGGATAACCTAACCGACTGAGCTCTATCAGAAAAGCCTTCAATGTGTGTAATAACCGTATAATTGCCGTCGGGAATGCCGACGAACTCGTACGAGCCGTTTCCATCCGTCTCAACATTCCGCCGAAGCTGAGTGATCTGGACTGAAACACCTGAGACGGGTGCATTATTTACGTCACTTACGATGGTACCGCGAATGGTACCGCCGGTTTGGCTGAAAACCACTTCCGATAAGCTCAGCAGAGCGAAGATCAGGAGTGTTGTCCAACGTGTTCTTTTGAATTGCATTATTTTTCCCTTCTATTGACCTTAAATTTAAATAAACTAATCTTGTATAGTAGAAGCAGACCTGTTCTTGCCATACTGGTTTTTTATCTAAAGTATATTTTCCGGGTTGAATGGTTTGAATTAAGCAATGAACGGTTATCCATTTTCTACCGTAGCCGCAACCGCTGCTGCCGTGGCCTTTTCGTCGGTCGCCGGCCACCGCTGTCGCAATGTAGCCAGGACCAGCACGCCGCGTGCGGGTCTCATCAAGCTTTTCTGCCGAACGCCCCACGAGCATCACGCTTGCGCCTTCTTCCAGGTATCGTTTGGCGGTTGCCTCGCCAATACCGCAGGTTGCTCCGGTCACAATCGCCGTTTTTCTATTGAGTCGATTGTCATTATTTGTCTCCTAATTCTTTTTATGGAAGATGAACTCAAGCGGTAGTCAGCTATACGCACGACATTCGCAAATCACATATACAGATCGCGAACCGATAAAACGATGCCGTGAACGCAGGCGGGATTATTGCGACGGCGCTGGCAAACCATCGGTAGCATTTTTAGATTACCGCTCATGATCTTCAGGCTTTTTCGTAAAGCCCGAGATATCCCAACGACTCTCGATATTCTTAAATAGGCGTAGATTATCAAAAAAAGCATTTGCTCCGCCGCCCGCCAGCTTCGAGCCTTCCTGGCCTGCGATCTTGGAGCCTTCTTGGCCAGCGATCTTGGAGCCTTCCTGGCCGGCGATCTTGGAGCCTTCTTGGCCCGCGATCTTGGAGCCTTCCTGGCCGGCGATCTTGGAGCCTTCTTGGCCAGCGATCTTCGAGCCTTCCTGGCCGGCGATCTTGGAGCCTTCTTGGCCGGCGATCTTCGAGCCTTCCTGGCCGGCGATCTTGGAGCCTTCTTGGCCCGCGATCTTGGAGCCTTCTTGGCCCGCGATCTTCGAGCCTTCTTGACCTGCGATCTTTGAGCCCTCCTGGCCTTCGATCTTTGAACCCTCCTGGCCTGCGATCTTTGAGCCTTCCTGACCAGCGATCTTCGTCAAGCCGTTGGCAAATGCAGTACTCGATTGTTCGTGGAATTGAATGCCTGAAAAATATCTATACTTCGTTCCAGGAAGAGCATCGGGAGTGGTCGGTTCAAATCTCCGTAGGGCCACCTCATTAAGATACTTCTTTAGAAATCCGGTCCAAGCGAAACGACGGCTTGCCGCGTCCTTGGTGAACCACAGGCTCTCGTAATTTTTCCGCGAAACCTCATAGCCTTCGCGTGACCATGGGAAGAATACCGAAATACCGTTTGAATATTGGTATGCTCCACCGCTGAAGCCACTCAAGATAACCGCATTTGATAATTCACTCAAAACCTTCCGGCACTGTTGCTGGATCTCGCTTAAAATTACTAGATCGTCTCCGTCGCTCAGTTCGCCGGCAACTAAACCGCATTCGCGATCAAGAAGTTCGCAAAAGTCTCCGAGGTCAACATTCTGGTCGTACATATACGATTGACATTTCCAGTGGACCTGAAGAATTATCCGTTCCATCTGCCGGTAAATGCGGCTTTCCTCATCAGCAAAGCATTCGATCAAAAGCTCTGAAAGCCCGTCAAACTCTGAGGTAAGTTTAGTCAATTTGCCCAGGTCCCACGCCGCCATATCGACCGAGACACCGCCGACCGTATAAGAGTCCTGACTCTTGATGAAATCCGTTACGAAATTTGCCGCTACTTTTTCGGGGCTGACGTGCCCACCTTCCCCTGC
>JBBSKW010000004.1:0-48369 GCA_038256005.1 Pyrinomonadales bacterium | reverse complement strand
TAACGATGGCATATGTGATCGTGGTCTATCGAGCAATGGATGTTAGTGTCGTGATCCGCCAGGGATTGCAGTACGGTCTTGCGAAAGGCGGCGTTCGTGTGATTCAAGTGATGTCATTGCTCGCAATTGGTCTCCTGATCTTGTGGTCTATCAATACATATGGAGCGAGTTTTTGGACGCAGGTCATTATCATCGCCGCCGGGATTACTATTGTTCCTATCATTGAGAAGGCTGCAAAGCCACTGCGGCTCTGGATCGACAGACGTTTTTTCCGTGAAGCATATGACGCCGAGCTCATCCTATCCGAGCTTAGCGATGACGTTCGGACAATGGTCGAGACACAGCCGCTGCTCGAAACTGTTGCAAACAAGATCAGTGAATCTCTTCACGTTCCGCAGGTCGCTTTCTTTTGCGAAACGGCGCGAGCTTTGTTCCTGCACATGCAATTGGATACGATACGCCGCCGGTCGTCGCGTTGACAGGAACCTCAAAGTCGCTCAGAAAGCTCAGCAATAATCAGCACATTATCCTTTCCGAAGACATGACCGAAGTAACATCAACACCGACGATGTCTCTCGACGACATGGAACAGCTTCGTGAACTAAATTCGCAGATCCTTTTGCCGGTCGCCGTAAAGAACGAGCTTTCCGGCATCATTAGCCTTAGTCCAAAACGATCGGAAGAACCATATACTGCGAGCGATCTTCGCCTTTTACGGTCGGTCGCTTCTCAAACCGGGTTAGCACTGGAGAATTCACGTTTGACCGAAGCATTCGCAAAAGAAGCCGCGCAAAAAGAAAGGCTAAATGCCGAGATCGAGATCGCGCGCGAGGTTCAGGAACGCTTGTTTCCACAGGAACTTCCAAAGGTAAAAGGCCTCGATTATTTCGGTGGATGTCGCCCGGCCTTGGGCGTTGGCGGCGATTATTACGACTTCATCGAATTGCCTGATGGGAAATTCGGCTTCGCGATTGGTGATGTATCAGGCAAAGGAATCGGTGCATCACTAATGATGGCAAGCTTGCAGGCGTCGCTTCGCGGACAAGCGATACATTCTGGTGATGACCTCGCGACCTTAATGACGCACGTAAATCGCCTTGTTTATGAAGCATCGACGACCAATCGTTACGCAACCTTCTTTTACTCACAGTTCGATGCAACAACCGGACAGCTTTCATATGTCAACGCCGGGCACAATCCACCTTTCTTGATCCGAGCCGATGGCAGCGTTGAAAATCTCACGGTCGGTGGACCCGTGATCGGCATGCTGCCGCCGATGATAGTTAGTTATGAAATGGGAACGATCGAACTTCGAATCGGCGATATGCTTGTTGGGTTCACCGACGGAATCTCGGAAGCGATGAATTCGGAAGAGGAAGAATGGGGCGAAAACGCGATGCTCGACGAATTGAAGCAGCTAACCGAAATACCGTCGTCGGAAATACTTACGCGAATCGTCGCATCCGCCGACCGTTTCGCCGACGGCGCGGAGCAACACGACGACATGACGATGATCGTTATTCGTGTGATCGAATAAGTCGCCGGTTCTTCAACTACAATAGTTCCAAGCCTTTATAGAAGAATGCTCAGACCTGGGCAATCGGCCTTTGCGGTCTAAACGTACATTCGATAACCTTATAGTATGAAACTCGTTTCTTTGTTCATAGTAGCTCTACTATTTATTGGTTGTTCGAGCGCCGAAAACCATGATGGCCATGATCATTCGACGATGAATCATAATTCGATGAACGCCAACACTGTCGATCATTCGCAAATGGATCACGGCTCGATGGATCATTCGAAAATGGAAAGTTCGCCGGGATCGAAAGATGCTCCGCAGGAACTTCAATTTATCGACACTATGATTGCCCACCACAAAGGAGCGATCGAGATGGCCAAGCTCGCGGACGGTAGGACGGAAAATGCGATACTGAAAAAATTCGCCGAAGGTATCGTCAACGCACAAGACCGTGAGGTAACGGAGATGATGCGCTGGCGGGCACGTTGGTTTGACGGCAAACCTGCGGCGATAAACATGGAATACCCCGGAATGATAGAAGGAATGGGCGGAATGGACATGGCGAAATTGAAGGCAGCCAAGGGAACCGAATTCGATCTCGAATTTATCCGTCAAATGATCCCGCACCACGAAGGCGCAATAAAGATGGCTGACGCTCTGAAAGCAGGAAAGCTATACAGCGATCTGACAAACCTCGCTGCGACAATAAAGAAAGATCAGTCGGGCGAGATCGAGCAGATGAAAAAGTGGCAAACGGAATGGAGTCAAAAGCCTTAGTTGGCGATCAGCCATTTCTCGGCGTCGGCCACACTTTTAAAGACCTGCAAGATCACATCGCGATTTCGAGCAAGTTTCTTTCCGAGCTCATTGATACCTTCGTGTCCGTAGCGACCAAAAAGGCTATCTTATGGCCCGGTAATACGCTGCCAAGATGTTCGGCCATCTCGACCATATCAACGGCCCAACACTTTCGGGAAACTCCTTCTTCATGAAGATCTTCAGGTAACCTGCGCTTCGGCATCGTTCAGCGATCTGGTTCCAATAGCCGACTGAGATATTGGCCATCATGCGTTCTCCGCCCAAAATGACCCAAAGGCACTCGCCCCGTTCCTCCATTTCGATCCAATAATCTTTCGTTGAAGACATGGTCGAAATTTTAGCAGAGCGATAGCCAACGTTTTATTACTGGCTGTACGGGAATGATGCACTCTCGTCTTTCCATACCCTCAGAACAAACCTCGGGCCCTTACTAAACTACAATAATATAAAGAGTTACGCTAATGGCACGTCCGTTGCGATACAAGCCTGTGAGAATCGGTTTTGAGAAGGAGTTGTAGTATGTCAAAGGAAGTTATCAACGTCGATGGTGAAGAAAAAGTAGTTAGGGAAGATACTGCGAAGGCTTATCGCGGAAGTAATTGGGCCCTGATGAGTCTGGCGGCTTTCATTCTAATAGCGGCTGCCCTGGCACTTACCGGTGTTCTGACAAATATTTTTTGGGATCCGGAACCCGGCACCGGAGCACCAGTTGAGCAGCACTCCGGCCCATAGGATCTTTCCACCTTAACGGTTTCGCTTTTCACCGGTTCCAAGGCATAGCTAGGGGCTTGTGAAAAGTTGGTTGCGCGCGTGAGTGTGCGACGATGGGGCGTTCGCATTTCGAACGCCCGTTTTTCCATTTTTGGAATCATCTACCTGCCGCGAATTTCTCGCTAAGCGCCTGATAATCCGTATAGCCCCTTTTGCCCGGCGTATAGAATGTTGAATCGTCCGGCGTATTCAGCTCAGAATCGCGCCTGAAGCGTTCCGGCAGATCCGGATTCGCCAGGAACAACTTACCATAAACGATCGCGTCCGCTCCGCCTTCCGAAAGGGTTTTTTCGCCGCGAGCCTTATCAAACCCTACGCCCGCAAAATAAACACCGTTGTATTTTGGTTTGATGACCGGATGCCAATCGCGATTCTGATCGAACGTCCCGATGTGAAGGTAGGCGAGCTCGCGCTTATTCAACTCACCAATTACATGGTCGTAAAGTTCCTCGGCGTCGGTTTCCTTAATATCGTTAAATTCACCGCCAGGCGAAAGCCGCAGGCCGGTCCGTTCACTTCCTATCGCTTCGATCACGGCATCGACGACTTCGAGCAAAAACCGTGAACGATTTTCGATCGAGCTGCCGTACTCGTCGGTACGTAAATTCACGTTGGTCGACAGAAACTGCTGGATCAAATACCCGTTTGCTCCGTGGATCTCGATGCCGTCAAAGCCTGCCTCGATCCCATTGTTAGCTGCAGTTGCAAAATCCTTTACGGTTTCCTTGATCTCATCAATGGTTAGCTCCCTTGGCGTAACATAATCTTTCAAACCGTCGGTATCAGTGTAGTTTTGGCCTGCCGCTTTTACCGCCGACGGAGCTACCGGCTGTGCATTATCGGGCAGAAAAACCGGAAGAGCGATCCGGCCGGTATGAAAAAGCTGCATAAAGATCTTGCCGCCGTTCGCGTGAACAGAATCGGTCACTTTCTTCCAAGAGGCGATCTGCTCCGGCGTATAGATTCCCGGCGTTCGAACATACCCTTTCGCCATTGGCGACACGTTCGTCGCTTCCGTGATGATAAGCCCGCCTGATGCACGCTGTGTGTAGTAATCAACTGTAAAATCGGGCTGAACGCCATCATCATTCGCCCTGCTTCGAGTAAGCGGAGCCATGACGATACGGTTCTTCAATTCAATTTCACCAACCTTTAATGTGTCGAATAATGTAGCCATAATTGTCCTTCCCTTGATCGTATATTTATCTAAGCTTGCTTAGGCGTTCAAAGCCTTCTCAATACCCTCTACAACACGCGGATCATCGGCAGTTACGTCAGGTGCGATCCGGGCGGCGATCTTTCCGTCCTTGCCGATCAGGAATTTCTCAAAATTCCACAACAGTTCGCTCGGCTCGGTTCGTGTAGATCCGTATCCGGCGAGCCTTTCTTCGAAAGCATTCCCGTTGTCGATATCCGCCGATGGCCGTTCTGCCGTTAGAGCCTTATAAAGCTCGTGCTGATCATCACCTTTGACTGAGATCTTCGAGAACATCGGAAAGGTAACGCCGTAGTTAGTCGAACAGAATTCTTGTATTTCGTCTTCGGTTCCCGGTTCTTGCCCAAGAAAATTATTTGCAGGAAACCCGAGAACTTCAAAACCTTTATCGCTGTATGCTTTGTAGATCTTTTCAAGGCCTTCATACTGCGGCGTCAGCCCGCATTTCGACGCAACGTTTACAACAAGCAATGCCTTATCGCGAAACTCGGAAAGCGTTGTTTCCGTTCCATCGATCTTCTTAACTGGAATTTCAAAAATATTACTCATAATTTATTCTCCTCAAAACTGATAACCTTAAACTCTGAACTCGAAACTGGTGCGAACCGCTAAGAAACAATACGCACCACGATCTTCCCAAAATGCCCGGCGTTGCTCATATGAGCCAAAGCATCGCCGACCTGATGAAACCCGAAAATACGATCAATAACGGGCTTGATACTATTTACTGATATCGCATTATTCATATCCTGCATCATCGCACGCGAACCGACGAAAATTCCCTGCAATTTGATCGCCTTCATGAAAACACTGACCGGACTGAAATTTCCGGTACCGGTCAACGCTCCGATCAAAGCAACGTGCCCACCGATACGGACAGCATTTATCGAAAGTGCCAACGTGCCTGCACCGCCAACCTCGACAACATGATCGACTCCGACACCGCCGGTGAGTTCGAGCACCGATTTGTCCCAAGCTTCGGTTTCACGATAATTGATCACTTCGTCCGCGCCAAGTTCTTTCAGCCGTGCCAACTTTTTGCCGCTGCTCGATGTTGAAATGACTTTCGCTCCAGCCATTTTTGCGAACTGAACAGCAAAGACCGAAACGCCTCCCGTCCCGAGCGTCAAGACTGTTTCGCCGGGCCGAACTTTACCCGAGACGAACAAAGCGTTCCATGCCGTCAAAGCCGCGCATGGCAGCGTCGCCGCTTCTTCATATGAAAGATGTTCCGGGATCGATACCACCGATTCTTCGCTAAAGCTTCCAAATTCACGCAAAACGCCTTCCCATTGAGGGCCGGCGCCGAGCGATGTTCGGCGTTTCTCTTCGCTCGACTGCCCGTCGAACCAACGCTGTGCGAACAACGGCATCACCCGATCGCCGACTTTCCACTTCGTTACCTTTTCTCCTATTTCGACGACCTCACCGGCCCCATCAGATAGCGGCACGGCCGGCATTTTCATTCGCGGATTGTAAGTTCCGCTTACCACCATAAAGTCGCGATAGTTGAGCGAAGCCGCGTGAAACTTTACAACAACTTCGTTCGCCCCAGGCGTCGGCTCTTCACGATCGGAAAGGACCAGTTTGTCGATCCCGAATTCTTGCATCTCGTATGCTTTCATTTCTTTTAAGTGCCGCGAGATCTCACGCGCTTCGCTATTCAGAAGACAGGAGAAAAAACTAGCGAAGCGGCAAGATCTCGCGGCAAGCATTTATTTCTTGCGTGAAGATTTCAGATCGAACCTGATAACAACATCGTCGCGAATAAGGTCATCGGTTTTGCCAGCATAGATTATCCCGAAATCTTTTCGGTTGATCGAGAACTCGGAATTGACCGCGACTTCCGCATCAGAGATCTTGATAGTCGCCGGAAAAGTGATCGACTTCGTCACGCCGCGCATCGTCATATCGCCGGTAACCGTGTAGTTATCCGCTCCTTTTGCCGTATCGGCCGCGATCTTGGACGATTTGAATGACGACTTTGGAAACTTTGAAACTTCGAAGAAGTCGCCCGTCTTAAGGTGCTCGGTCAAGCCGTCTGCATCAGAAAAAACCGAAGCCATATCAAGGTCCAGCGATACGCTGCTTTCCTCAGCTTTCGCGTTAACAAGATCTATCGAACCGGTAAATTGCTTGAAACCGCCGTCGTGTTTTCCGGTTACTTTCGAACCCGTGAACTCGACCTTCGAATTTTCCGGCGTCAATGCAAGAGCATCGCCCTTTGCCGCGACCGGTGCAGAATTCGTATTCGCATTCGTCGCTGTCTGTGCATTCGCCGTTGTATTGGTCGTTGAATTTGTAATCGTGGCCCTTGTCTTGTTAGCCGCCGGATCTTCACAAGCGGCCAAAAACATCGAAGCCGCGATCACCGCAAAAGAAAAATATTTCATCATTGATCTCCTCAAAGTAAATTCTATCTATTATTTGCGGCACCGGCGGTCTTTCTTCCGCCGACGCCAGTGAGAAATTGTGTAAAATCGCGCCCAATCGATCGTCCTCGATCGTCGTTATACCAACGCTGCATATATTCGAGGATCTCTGCCTTCGGCATGTTGTCGGCGAGAAGCGATTCGAACAACTCTTGAGCCTCGGCCGGCCTCGCACCCCAAGTCCAGATCACGTCGAAAGTTTTGCTTTCCAGAGCGACCAACTTCGGGATCGATCGTGCCTTGTTTGTTAAGAACCGATCGATCAATTCGGGATTTTCATCCCTTAGAACATAACTTGTTTCAATAATATCGCTTTCGGCCGCGATCTTCTCAATTATCGGGATATTTTGCGCAGCATCACCGCACCAGGCTTCGGTAATGATCAGCCACGTCTGCTTGACGCGATTCCCTACTGCTGTCTCGATCACCTCACCGTCGAGTTCGATCGTTTTTGCGAGCCGATGCATTCTGTATGCGTTCAACTTTGTAAAATGGGCAAGCGATTCCGATTGGTTCGGGCCGGTAGTTTTACCTTCGGCGACCAGTTGGTCTATCAACGCCGTGTATTCGCTGTATGAAATTGACTTACCTAAATACTCTTCCATTTCTCCCCCTTGAAAAAATTGTAATGGACCGACTAGTCAGGTTCTACTGAACAAGTCGCTGAAGGACCAAAGTGACCTTTATAAATATTGGATAGAGCCGCATCAGCTCCGACGACAGGCTCAAAAGAACCGTCGCCGGGCCGCGTGGCTTTGCAATGCATTCTGAGTACGTTCTGCACATATTTCTTCCCCTTGCTCGAAAAAAACTTCCCTTTGTTCGTTGAATTTGTAACATCTTTGTAACCATCGTGGCTACAAATGAAGTCAAAAAAAATTTAAGACGTCTGAGTTGCGACCATCTCGAAAACATCCTGAAGCGTATGCAGCGAGAGTTTTTCCTCAATAGTCTGGTCGATCTCTTTCTGCAGATTGCACAAGACCGCTTCAATATTCCGCCCGACGGGACAATCTTTGTTTGGCGATGCCGTTCGCAATGCGAAGACTTCGCCGCAAGCGACGGCTTTATAAACTTCCGCAAGATTTATCTCACTAGGGCAACGCGCAAGCCGCGTTCCGCCATTTGCACCGGTTTGTGATGAAACAAGATTAGCCTGATTCAATTGGCTTAGCAGACGCCGAACAACCACCGGATTCGTGTTCACGCTTCCCGCGATGCAATCCGATTTCATGTTCTCGTCGCGCGAACCCGCGAGCATCGCCAGAACGTGCACCGCCATTGAAAATTGACTATTAGCTGCCATCTGTAACGAGTATAGTTACAAATCTACTTCTTGTCAAGCGATAATCCTCGAAGCAATAAAAAGGCCGACATCATTTCTGACGCCGGCCTCAGTACAAATTTAGTTGGACCTATTTGGAGGCTGGAAGTTTGATCTCTCGACCTGCACCAAGAACCGAATTCGGCAGCAGCCCGTTATATTTTGCGATCTCGGTCGGATCGACTCCGTGTCGGGCAGCCAGTTTTGCCACAGTATCACCCGACTGAGCCTTAACGACCTTTACGTTAGAAGGCACGCCGGACGAACTTGCGGTCGGACGCGAATAGGTCGTCGCGGTAACACGATTTCCGGGTAACTGATCCATCGGGACAAACACCTTTCCGGTCGGAGATTTCATTCCCGGATTTGCCGCCATCAGGTCGCCGACGCTTACGCCGGTGCGGTTCGAAAGCGTCGCCCAAGTTTCACCTTGGACAGATTTTGCTAAGTTCGTTGTGTTCACCTTCGCTGCCGGAACTCGGCGAAAAACGGACACCACATCGTCTGACTTCCCTGCCGGAACATTGATAATGTATGGCTCGGGTGGAGTCGAATTCGTCCGCAGATGCGGATTCAGATAGCGAATGTATTGGACCGTCGTGTCGGCCGACTGTGCGATCAGCGTCAAATTGGTCGATGCCGGTACTCGAATTCGATCGTACCGCAACGGAGCCGCCGGACGAACGTGGCCGAAGCCATATTGCGTCGGATTGTTCGCGACCAAGATCGTCGCCAAAATGTTCGGAACGTAGTTGCGAGTTTCCTTTGGCAGATATGGATATGCTGCCCAGAAGTTTGCTACACCAGCTCGCCGAATGGCTTTATCAACGTTGCCTTCGCCGCAGTTGTAACCAGCCATCGCTAGTTCCCAATTTTGGTAACGATTAAACAAGAATTTCAAATATCTCGCCGAAGCACGAGTTGATTCTTCAAAACTATTTCGTTCGTCAACGTGAGCCGTGCGGCGAAGCCCGTACCGAGCTCCCGTGCCCGGAATGAACTGCCACAGCCCTGAAGCTGCTGCCCAAGACATGGCTGTTGGTTTCCAAGCACTTTCGACTTGGCCAAGCCAGGCTACGTTTTCAGGAATGCCTTCTTCGCGAAAGATCCTGCGAGCCATCGACATAAACATTCCCGATCGATACAAGCCAATTTCCATCGTTTTCCGGCCGCGGCCGCGATAGTAGTTGATGTACTGCTGGATCATCGGATGGACTTGGAATGAAAACCCTAGCGATCGATTCGATACCGCGTATTGAATGTTTTGATACTGGGCTGAAGCTTCCGGATTGCCTTCTATCTGCCGCTCTTCCGGCGTGAGTTCGATCAAAGCGAGTTCATCTCCGATCGCCGGGACGTATTCTTGCGAATCGAAACCTGAAGGTGAAACTGCCGGTTCGATAACCGGCGTCGGGGTGCTGTTAGCCGCCTGAGCATTCGCTGCGACCGCTTTTTGCGAAACCGGACGCATTATTTCTGCGACTTTGTCGGCAACAGTAAAATCTACATCGCTCCAATTCCAACGGCATGAAGCCGAAAGCGGACGAAGCTGCGGAAATTGAGTATCCGAAGGAAACTCAAGCCGGTAAACGGTTTCGATGAGCTGTGTGTAACACGTCTGAAGCGTTTGATTGCTTTGAATATTTATCGGCGACGAAAGAAAAACTTCCACCGATCTGTCGAATTTCTGCCCCGATTCCGCTCGGCGTGATTGCGTTAAGGCGACCATACCGTCACGGAAATGCTTCGACGATTCGTCTAATATCTTGTTGACCTGAGCCTGTGCATCGGTGACCGCTTGTGTCTGCGCAGAGATCGAAACCGAAAATACCAGAACAATTAGTGCAGGTATCGCCGCGAACTTATTTATAAATGCTTTCATTAAACTTTTGCCTAATTCTCTTATCCACACGCGTATTGAATGAACTTATATAAAACCGTGTGAATGTAAATACGCTTAAAGGGGAACAAAATCCCGTCAAAAGTGCCCGTTGGTGGGCATACTCCTACATTATAAAACTACCACACACACCGAAAACGGTCAATGAATTACAGGGTATAGGGTGCCAGCGCCAATTGCATCTCCGCGAACGATCAATTGGTTCAGATGCCTTTAAAAACGCGCGGGCTGTATTAAAAGTTCCCTTTTCACATCGGATACGGCTGGCGGTCGCCTGTTACACGACGTGTGCTAACATCTCATTAAATTATGTGCGGACGCATTTCACAGGTGACGGTCGATGAATATTACAACCGCATTTACGGTTGGCCGATGCCCGACCACAAGCCCGGCCGAAACATCAAACCAACGCAAAATGTGCCCATATTCGTTAATCAATACAACGAAGTAACCGGCGTTATGGCCCGCTGGTGGGCTCAATGGGATCGCTCGAACGAGTTCAACACAAAGTTCGCTACCTTTAATGCCCGGGTCGATCGGATCGACGATTCCAAGCTCTGGAAGAACCTCTTGAGTAAAGGAAAACGTTGCATCGTTCCCGTTTCGAGCTTTTACGAATGGCCGCAAAAGGGTAAACCGCCGGTCGATATTTATCTTAAAGGCCGACAGCCTTACGGACTCGCCGGGCTTTGGAGCACATGGTTTGATAATCGCGAACCGAGATATTCTTTCGCGGTCTTCACCACCGAACCGAACGAGTTTATGAAGCCGCTCCACCCGAAAGCGATGCCCGTCATCCTCGACACACCCGAACTCCAGAAACTCTGGCTGATCGAAGGCGATCGCAGCATTCTAGTTCCCTACACCGGCGAAATGGAAGCCGACCAACTGACTGATAAGATCGAAAATGTCTTCCCCGAGGACGAGATCCCTGACTAAGTCTGAATCAAATAAAATCGAATCCGCATGCTAGATCATGCCGAATTCCTCGGCATAAAATCTTCTATTCTTGTTACTTTGTTCTTTCTTTTGGCATCGACCTCAGCTCGGCCAGACCGGAAAGATCGGCCCGGACAAACTTCGAGTTCTTGAAGAGTTCTTTGAAAGGAACACGTATAGCTGGACCCGTTAGGCCCACTTATCCCACACCGCTTTCGCGATCTTGGCGATCACGGCTTCGCGGGTTTTGTCGTCGGCGGTTGAATCACCGACGAAAACGGCGATCGCGAAATATTTACCATTCGGAAGTTGGATCAAACCGACGTCGTTCGTCGCGGCGGTCTTGCCATCGACCGTGCCCGAAGACCCGGTTTTATGAATTACCACCGTGTCTTTCGGTAGCATACCCTTGAGCCGGTTCGGTCCGGTTGGTGTTTCGGTCATTAGTTTCAACATCAGATGGGCGGAGGGTTTTGAAAGAACCGGGTCGCTATTGCTTCCGGTACTGACATTTTCGTCGCCGTTCGAAGATCGAAGGAGCGTCTTGAGCAAAGCTACCGTCGCACGCGGCGATGCCCAATTTTCATTCTGGCGTTCGTTGTTATTAGAAAACTCTTTGTGGGTGTACTTCACTTTCATTGCGTCGATGTTCACCAATTCGATAAAGCTTTGAACATCGGCCGCGCCGCCCGCAACACGCTGAAGAACATCGGCGGCCGTACCATCGCTTTCGGAAACTGCAAAAGCGATCAATTCCTTAAGCTCCCTGCCTGAAGAAAGCAAATATCCGTCTGCGCTTTTCGTCTTGTCTCGAATTGGCGAGTACATCCCAGACGGAACATATTCATCTTTGCTGATCGTGATCTTCTGATCTAACGAAACCATGCCTTCATCGACTTGCTTCAAAACGGCCATCGCGATTGGCACTTTTACCACGCTCTGCATCGCGAAGCGGTCATTGGCATTTAGCGAGACGGTTCCATCACCGTCGATCATTTCCGCATACACGCCAACGCGCCCGTTTGCCTCCTTCGCGATCTCTTCGATCTGTTTCGCAAGTTCAACGTCGGCAGCTGAAATATCGACCGTCGTTGTTTGGTTAGAATTCTGGGTCGCGTTATCTGCTCGCCGCATCTGAGCAGGATCGATCGCCGGACCACAAGAAGTGATGAAAATTAAAAATAGAAGAAGAAAATTCCGCATATGCGTCGATCAAATAAGAGTGCCTTTAATGTCAAGCGGCAACGAATAAACTGAATCGCCGGTCGCCACGATCATATCGCCCGCCTGGTTGAAACAAAGTCCGACGATGCTGTTTCCAGCAACCACATGCCGTGCAACTCCGCTTTCATATTCAACGCCGAAAACACCACGACGGCCTTTGTGGCACGCAGCAACATAGAGCGTCCCGTCGTTACCAAATGCGAGCCCTTGCGGCCGGCCAAAGCCGCGGAAATATGTTTCAACAAGACCGCCTGCGTCGATCGCGTAGATCGCTTCGTGGCTGGCAAGTCCGGGCGATGAAACGTACAGTCTTCCGTCCGGCCCAAACGCCATATGATATGCCGCAACCGATGGTTCAAGTTTCGCAAATGCGTCCGGCGTTCCGTCGGCCAGTATCTGATATATCGTGCCCGAACGGTCGCCGACGAACATGGTTCCGTCCTTATCGAAGGCCAAACCGGTCGCAATGCCTAATCCTTTTGCCACGACCACAGCTTCGTCACCGCCGTCAATGCGAAGCACAACCCCATCGCGCCGATTTGTCGTAAACATCTCACCATTCGGGCCGAACGCGATCGCGGTCGGGTTCATCACCTCAACCGGAAGTTCATCCAAATAGCCGTCTTTTTCTAGTCGAAATAAAGTGTTTGGAAGCTGCTGTCCTCGGCCGCCCGAACGTGTGAGGATAACCGCGTCGTCTTTAGGATCAACCGCCGGGTTTGCGACGATGTGCATTCCGTCCTTCAAAAGACCGGCGACTCGAACTGTGCCGTTATCGGTTTCGGCTGATCCGGATTCAATGTGAACATTTGCGCCCTCCTGATACTCGCGAAACGTTGCCGAAACCTCTGCTATGACCTTTTTTGATGACGCAGCGATCACACGGCATGGGTGGGCATTGACATAACATCCGAACGCAATGTCGGGTTCCGGACGAATTCCCGAGAACTCGACCTCGATCTCTCCGCCGGGTAGTACATTCGGAGGCCTAACGCTTGAAATCTTTCCAGAAGCAGTCATAAATTCTCGCTATATTGTTGTCGAAATACACCCTCCGAAACCGAGCCGTAATCAAAAATCCTTAGGGAACAAGTAGATTAAACCGTTTAGCAATGAACAGGAAACCGAGCTTTCAATTTGACCGGTCGAAAGCCGTCACGAACAATTATATTGACCGAATGAAGAATTATAGTTAAACTTGGTTTGACGATGTTTGCCAGTTAGTTCATTCCTCAATCACCCTGTCGTCAAAAGTAACGAAAACAATTCCTGCCTTATGTTAACCAGAATTGACGATCTTTTGCGCATGGCTATGAGTTTCGGTGCGTCCGACCTTCATCTTCGTGCCGGATCCACGCCTGTAATTCGTATCAATGGTGAACTTAAGCCGTTGGCCGGAGTTTCGAAATTGACACAGGAAGAGACACTGGAAATGGCTTTTTCGATGATGTCGAACCGCCAGAAGCAGCACTTCAAGGAAGTGTTTGAGGTCGATATTGGCTATGGCGTTTCCGGCCTCGGGCGATTCCGCGTAAACATCTTTCAACAGCGAAATTCGATAGGAATTGTTGCTCGTGTTATCTCAGATCGCGTGAAAAACTTTGCCGATCTTGGCCTACCGCCCATTTTGAACAAGGTCGCTGACGAGATGCGCGGCCTGATCCTGGTAACCGGAACAACCGGTTCAGGTAAATCGACCACACTTTCAGCGATCGTCGATCACATCAATGAATCACGGAACTGTCATATCGTTACGATCGAAGACCCGATCGAATTTCTGCACAAAGACAAGCAATCATTCATCACTCAGCGAGAAGTTGACGTCGACACACGCTCTTTTGCCGAGGCTCTTCGTGGTTCGCTAAGACAAGATCCCGACGTGATACTGGTGGGCGAAATGCGCGATTTGGAAACTATTGAAACAGCACTCGTGGCTGCGGAAACAGGCCATCTGGTTCTTTCAACGCTTCATACACTCGACGCCCAAGAAACGCTAACCCGTATTATCTCGGCATTTCCACCCTATCAGCATAAATCTATCCGCATTCAGCTAGCCGGACTGCTCAAAGCCGTTATATCTCAGCGTTTGATGAAATCGTCGAATGCCGAAACGCGGATTCCGGCGGTTGAAGTTCTTATTTCGACGCCGCTGATCCGCGATTACATCTTGCACGAAGACAAAACGGCGTCGATACGCGATGCAATTGCCGCCGGGACGTCGCAATACGGTATGCAGACGTTCGACCAGTCCTTGTTCTATCTATATCAATCGGGCCTGGTTTCGCTTGAAGAAGCACTTCGGGGTTCGACGAATCCGGACGAATTCAGGCTAAGGCTTGCCGGAATCCAGAACACGACGACACTTGCTAAAGAGGAAATGGAAAAGATATCAGGGGTTGGAAACATAAGCAGTTTGATCGAACGAAATTGATCAACAAACTCTGACGGATTGCGGAGCGGACAGGCATATCTTGTCCGCTCTAATTTTTGTTCCTTAAGAATGAGGTTAGGCGAGCCGACAAATTAGCTCAACAAAGACGCGAAATAGTTTGAAATCAACGATTTTCCGCGCATAAGTCTTGACATCGATACCCTCTGACGTGTAAATTTTAGTTTTATCCGGCCATGCACAAAAAGCCCAAAGTGTAATTGATTCAACGATTTTCCGTCACAAGAACAGTGGCGAGTGACCGTTGGGGCACGAGCAACTTAGGTGGAGCATTTGGAAACGGTCGGGTTGAATTTTGGATACACTCCACAATTCACAGTTTATTTACGCGAATAACAAAATAGGACGAGAGCAGCATAGCTAAATGACAACAGAGGTAATTAACGAGACCGAAGAAACGAAAACCGGCGATTCTTCGGCCCCCAAGGAAGCAATTCAACAGGACGCAGCCGCAACAGCACCGGTGATGGTTGCGAATAGTAAAACTGACGATCCGAACACATCGGCCGAGATCGATTTTGGCGCAATTCTCGAACAATTCGAGCAAGAGCAGACCGTTTTCCACGCCGGCGAACTAGTCGAAGGAAAAGTGGTCGGAGTCTCGGATCATGGCGCTTTGATCGATTTTGGCTACAAAAGCGAAGGGATCATTCCGGCAGAAGAGTTCGGCGGCGATATCGAAGGTTCGATCACCGTTGGCGAAACTGTCGAGGTCGTGATCAAGAGCATTCATTCTGGTGATGCCGCTCCGATCCTATCGCGTGTCGATGCCGTTGGCCGAAAGGTTTGGAACGATATCGAAGAAGCGTACAAAAACGATGCGATCGTTACTGGAAAGATCGTTGATAAGACGAAAGGTGGCCTTAAGGTCGATCTAAATGGCATTGAGGCATTCTTGCCCGGCTCGCAGATCGATTCGCGTCCGATCAGAGGTTTAGATACCTACATCGGCGAAGAGATCGAAGCAAAGATCATCAAATTCAGCCGCCGTCGGAACAACATCGTCCTTTCACGAAAAGTGATCACCGACGTTGCGATCAATGAAGAAAAGGCTAAAACGCTTCAATCGATCGAGATCGGTTATGTTGTCGAAGGTATTATCAAGAACCTTACTGACTACGGTGCATTTGTTGACATAGGCGGAATCGACGGTTTGCTGCACGTGACCGATATGTCGTGGGGCCGCATCGGCAACCCCGCTGATGCGTTTAAGGTCGGCGAACACCTGCAGGTCAAGGTCCTAAAACTAGACCGAGAAAAAGAAAAGATCTCACTCGGTTTCAAGCAACTTCAGCCCGATCCGTGGTCGACGGTTATTGAGGTTTACCCAGTTAATTCACGTATCAAGGGCAAGGTTTCGTCGGTTACGGAGTACGGCATTTTTGTCGAGCTCGAACCGGGCGTTGAAGGACTTGTCCACGTTTCCGAGATCTCGTGGTCAAAACGATCTGCTAGCCCGAAGCGTCAGTTCCACAAGGGTGAAGAAGTCGAAGTTCAGGTGCTTGGCGTTGATACCGACGATAAACGGATAAGCCTCGGCATGAAGCAACTTCAGGACAATCCTTGGGATTCGATCCACGAACGTTACCCGGTGGGCACGAAGATCCGCGGAAAGGTTAGAAACCTTACCGATTTCGGAGCTTTTGTTGAGATCGAAGACGGCATAGACGGGTTGGTTCATGTTTCAGACATCACTTGGGCGAAAAAGCTAAAGCATCCGAAAGAACTTCTTAAAAAAGATCAGGACGTAGAAGCGATAGTCACTCACATCGATTCCGGCGGTCAAAGACTGTCGCTGTCGATGAAAGATCTTACGCCTAGTGCTTGGGAAGGATTTATTGCGACGCATCGACCGGGCGATACGGTTCGCGGAAAGGTCTCGCGGTTCACAAGCTTTGGTGTCTTCGTCGAATTTGGCGAAGGGCTCGAGGGACTGTGTCACATTTCCGAGCTTTCGGAAGAACGTGTTGAAAAGCCTGAAGATATTGTTCAGCTTGGACAAGAACTCGACTTCAAGATCCTCCGAATTGAAAACGACGATCAGAAGATCGGACTTTCGTATCGAGCCGTTGGGAAAGAAGGCGAACCGATCATCGATGCTCGCCAATTCTCTTCTGAAGCAAAGGGCGGCATGGCATCGCTTGGCGAACTCGCTAACTTGATGAAGGGCGAAGAAGCCGAAGTTAAACAAGAGCTGACCAAGGAAGAAAAAGAAGAAGCTAAACGGCTAAAGAAGGAGCAGGCTCGTAAGGACTATGAAGAGACGGCTGCTCGTGAAGCCGCCGCCGAAGGAGAGCCTGAAGCAACGGAAGAGTCGGCGACAGACGATAGTACTGAAGCCGTCACCGCTGAAGCATCTGCGGCTCCGGCGGAGGAAACTGAAACTTCGACAGAGGCGGGAGCGGCCCCCGCTGAAGAAGCTACCTCAGAAGCAGAAGCTACGTCCGAAGCTCAAGAGACACCGGAAGAACCTGCGGCAGCCGAATCACCGGTTGCTGAGGCTCCGGCCGAAGCGGAGGTAGCAGCTGAAGATTCGAGCGAATCCGAAACTGTTGCGGAAACTTCGACGGATGAACCGGTTCCTGCTGAGACACCGGCCGAAGCGGAAGTCGCATCAGACGATACAACCAAGGCTGAAACTGTTGCGGAAACGCCTTTGGAGGAACCAACGGCTGATGAAGGTTCTGACCCGAAAGCCGAAGAATCTGACAAAAGGTCCGCCTAGATCCTTTTTCAAGGCCGCGAAATTCTTGGATGTGATAGGAACTGCACAATGACAAAAGCTGATCTCGTTGAAAAAGTTGCCGTCGAAGCCGACCTCACTAAGAAAGACGCCGAACAGCTTGTCGAGATCGTTTTCGAAAGTATCATACAGTCCCTAAATAGCGGCGAAAAAATAGAATTACGCGGATTTGGAAGTTTTAGGGTTCGTGAACGAAACTCCCGAAAGGGCCGCAACCCAAAAACAGGTGAGGCGGTCGACATTCCGGCAAAACGGGTCGCTTATTTCAAACCTGGTAAGGATCTAAAGGAATTGATAAACGGAAAAGAGTAAGTAGAAGTCTAATTAGAATTTATTAAGGCGAGTGAAGGAAAACCTTCATCGCCCTTTTTTATTTTGGTCGGGAGGCCTCAGTCTATTGATCGGTAGTCTTCCCGATGCTCTTTTCCGGCTGATGCGACCTGTCGATCGCTTCGTCCTCGATCTCGCCGCCGGGCGAAACGGGAATATCTGCAGGGTTTTGGTACTTAAAGCCACGCTCTTCGCTGTCAAGATCTCCCGTTATGGGCGTAAAGGAACCGGATACAGGCGGAACATAACCTGGATACTCGACCCTAGAATGGTAGATCGCGATTAAGGATCGGATCATCGCCTCTCTTATCTGGGTCAATTCGCGCAAGGTCAGGTCGCATTCGTCTAATTGGTCGTCTTGAAGTATCGCGTCGATTATCTTTGTGACAATAAACCGAATATTCTCGGGTGTGGGTTCGGCCAGTGATCGGGCGGCGGCTTCACAGCTGTCGGCGATCATCATTATCGCAGCCTCGCGAAACTGAGGTTTCGGCCCAGGATAACGGAAATCATTCTCGGAAACATCGTCGGCATCGCGTGCCTCGGCTTGGGCTTTCTTGAGAAAATAATGAAGGGTTCGAGTGCCGTGATGCTGCGGTATGAAATCGATTATTCGTTGCGGCAGCCCCATTTCCTTGGCGAGCTTTACTCCGTATGTTACGTGGCTGATTATGATCTTAGCGCTCTGAACCGGCTTTAGTTTGTCGTGCGGATTCTTACCAAGCTGGTTCTCAACAAAATGCTCGGGTGCGGCCGATTTCCCGATGTCATGGTACAGAGCTCCGATTCGGGTCAAAAGAGCATTTCCGCCAACAACCCTGCAAGCCTCCTCGGCCAGTTGTCCGACCGAATGCGAATGCTGGTTAGTTCCAGGTGCCCGGATCGCAAGCTGTCCGAGAGCCGGCAGATCGGCATTTGATAATTCCAGAAGCTTAACGTCGGTAAGAATGCCGAACATTGATTCACAGATCGGCATGAAGACAGCCGTCACAGCGGCCGTAATAATTCCGCTTGCAAGCCCGCAGGCCATCGCGAGCAATATTGTATTTAAGATCAATGGTTGTTGCGTATAGGCGATCACCGCGATCGCAAGTCCTGCGCAAGTTGCGCCCACAAGGGCTCCGGCGATAGTCACGGTTTGACGATTGCGGTAATGTCCGATTCCATAAACAGCGATCGATGAGGCAAGCGCCGCATAAACAGTAAACTCAAGGCCTCTCGGGGCCATGAAACCGGCAATAAGAGCGATAAACAGTCCGGTAAACAAAGCCGTACGGCGATCTGCTAAGAGGGTCATCAGAAGACTGCCAAAAGCAAAGGGAACGGCAAACGACCACAGGCTTGGGTCGTTCAGCGGCGGCCTAACATTTTGCGACGCGGTGAATTCGGCGAGGCGGAAAAATGCCGCCATCAGTATGGTCTGCGATAGAACTATGAACCCAAAAAGAGCGAAGGTCTTTTGTTCTGAAAGCGCGAGCCGGGGAACGATCCCGCGATGTTCAATGAACTTCCACGCTGACCAGAACAATGCCGTTATCAAGATTAGCAATCCGAAAAATTTGTTGACCTGCCGCGTCTCACTGCTATAGCTTCGTATAGCCGTTAGTTGCGACATTACTTGCGGCGTAATTCGATCACCGGCGTCGACGATCCTCTCACCGCGTTTAAGTGAAACGGAAACCGGCGGAATATTCTCAGCGATCGATCGCTTTGCCGTCTCCGTCGCGGCCGCATCATAGATCACGCTTGGCTGGATCAACGGCGAGATAGATGAAAAAAGGGCTTCCGATTCGCTTTCCGAAAAGCTTCTTATCTGTACCAAACCGGACCGCAGCCGCTCTCGTGCAGCCGACACCGATATCATCGTCGCCGCAGGATTCTGAACACGCCGCGAATCGGTGGGCCGCTGGCGATCGATCAATTCGATCTCCGTCTGCATATACTGAAGATCTTGGTCGCCGTATATATCCCCGCCGGCGTTTTCGCGTATGACTCTCGCGATCGAATCAAGTTCGTTAGAGCTAAACCGGCGGGCGGTGAAGATTTTTGCCAGCTCTTCACCGCCGGAACCTGACCAACTAGTGTTTGTCCTTGCGTTGGTATTGGCTCGGTTCGAAGAATTGGCTGCCTCGCTATTGCGTTGCATCAGTTCCCAAGCCGATCTGAAACTCTGCACTGCTTCATCGGCTCGCCTCTGTTCGAACGAAAACACAGGTGTGATCGCATTTCGGGCAGCCTCGCGTTCAAGTTCCGTAGCAGCCTCGTCAACAAAATAGATATCAGCGGGTGATATCACGGCCTCTCGGGCAATATCGCCTTCGCGGTAACCTTGATCGGATGTGCGCCACCATGGGTTGTGGACCAGGACGGTCGTTACGACAGAGAAGATCGCAAATCCCAGCCAAAATCGCTGAGTTTGACTGAGCTCCCGAAACGGTTTAATCACCCGGTCGGTAATACGACTCAGCCGCTTCGCAGCTGGCGATCTCATTTCCTCAATTCGTTTGCTCATCAGTTGACACTTGCATGATCGAACCTTTGCGAGACGCTTGTTATACGTGTGCCGATCCTTTCGGCGAGCGGTTTCAACGACTCTTTTCGGATAGCTGAAAGTGCCACGCTGTCGACTTGCTTGTCAAGCGACACTCCACGCTGAAGTTCCTGAATTTGTTCATCGTTGAGCAGATCTGATTTATTTAGAACTACTATCTGCGGGATCTTGCTAAGGTCCAATTCGGTCAATATCTTGTCGACAGATCTTACTTGCTGCATCGCTCGTGGGTTTGAAGCGTCGACTACATGAACAAGCAGATCGCTATCAGAGATTTCTTCAAGCGTCGAACGAAATGCCGCAACAAGTGCCTGAGGAAGGTCGCGAATAAAGCCGACGGTATCGTTAATTATCACTTCCTGATCGAACGGAAGCCGCAGGCGGCGTGATGTAGGATCCAACGTCGCGAACATCTTCTTTTCAGCGTAAACATCCGATTGCGTTAATGCGTTCAGCAGCGTCGATTTTCCTGCATTGGTATAACCGACCAGCGAGATCAACGGCAGGTTCTTTTGGGCACGGACCTTCCGCCGCTCCTGACGTTGTCGACCCAAATTATCGACTTGTTTTTCCAGCTGGGTAATTTTGTCTCTGACCCGCCGGCGATCCGTTTCGAGCTTTGTTTCGCCCGGGCCGCGTCCACCAATTCCTCCGGCCAGCCTCGAAAATGCCGAATTCTGTCCGATCACAAGACGCGGCAATAGATATTTAAGTTGAGCCAGTTCAACTTGCAATTTACCCTCACGGCTCTGTGCACGCTGGGCGAAGATGTCGAGTATGAGCTGCGGCCGATCGATTACCTTAAGATCCGTTGCTACCGAAAGGACCCTAACTTGTGCCGGCGAGAGCTCGGTATCGAAGACGATGAGATCGGCACCAAGACGCATTGACCGGATTAATAGTTCTTCGAGCTTTCCCTTGCCCAGGACCGATTTCGGGTCGATCTGTGTCCGCCGCTGGATGATCCGATCAAGTACCAAAACATCGGCAGACGTTGCGAGTTCTTCAAGCTCTGCCATCGATTCTTCGGCTTCGTCCACGTCGCCGGTCGTAACGCCGACCAGGATCGCTCTATCGACATTCGATTGCCGCGCTCGAGCCGTCTGGCGAACGCGCACCATCTCGCTTTCAAGCGATGTGATCAGCGAACTAAAGTCGGTATCGAGCTGTGAAGGAATAGCCGGTTCCAGAAATTCGAACGAATGATCAGGCTCACCGTTGAGCTCAGATCCGGCCGGCAAGAGATGTGCGCTAAATACTAGGCCGGGCAAACCAGTTCCGCGATCCACCTGAATTATTGACATTAGGTCGAGTCGAAGAAGAGCGAGATCGGTGAGATCGTCTTGCGTTAGTTTTTCATCCTTTAGGTGCGTGTGAACACAACGGAGACCGCGGAAGCGCTCGGATGCGGCACGAGTTCGGCCTATGTCAGGCATCTCGATCGACTTCGCGGTGCCTACCATCACATATTCAACGTGTCCTTTTCTGTCTAGAAGTACGCCGATCTGTCTACCGGTCTCCAGCGAGAGTTCAGAAAGTTGCCGAGCCAATTCCTGCGAGATTATCTGGTCTGGTGAAACACGGCGCGTATGAAGCCGCTCGATCCGCCGAAGTTGATTTTGCTTCAGCCCCTGAACGAAGCCGGTTACGTTACTGATAAAACTAATTCCTCCAAACCACCATTATAACAAAAAGTGGTCATCGTCTGCTGTATGTAGTTATCGGAGATTGACCTGGCAAAGTGGCTGAAGGTCGACTCCACTGACGTATGTCATTCTTTTGTTTCAGGCCGAAGTTTCTTCTCTGCGTCGATGATCGATTCTGCCAATTCGAGCGAGGTCTGTAGGTTGCCACGCTCGCCGGCAGACACTGCCGCTGATTCGGCAGCCTGAAGGAGCGGAATGTATCGTTGGCTTGCCGCCGCTAGGAAACGAACGGCTTTCGGGAACAGCTTTCCTTCCATTTTGTTTTGCGTTTGAGAAAGTTCGTTTCGCCCGGCAATGTCATCAATGTCATCAGCGGCCTTTTGCAGAAGCGCTCGGATCTCTGCGTAGGCTTGCAACGTAGACGTTTCTCGCATCGCTCCCCATTTCGCAAGTTCCTTCAACTTTAATTTGGACCCGCCGCTCGCAACACCGATCGCCTCGAATCGCCGGTCGATCATTTGGACGAGCACTGCGACCCGAAGGTCGATATCTTGAGCATCTCGAACGATCTCGATCTCCTCATCCGTCATGTAGTCGCGTCGTTGCCCGTCAACTACAGACGTTGAGATCAACAAAAAGCTAAGTACTATCAAGGTTGCGGCTAGCCAATTCTTCATGTTTATTTCGATGTGGTCACGGCTGTTCCTGTTGCCGGTTCGGAACTACCGAATCGGAAAATAAAGGTTCGATCGCTTTCGAACGAGCCTCACGCAGGTCCTTAGCTAAATAGTATATGTAGCGTTCCCGTTCCGGCGGCGCCTCTCGGCGAAGGATCTCAAGCTGGGGTGCCATACGTCGAAGGCCGATCTCAAGCCGCTTGAAATTATTGAGTATTTGTTTCCTGCCATTCGATGAACGATCGAGAAATGCAAGTGTGTCATGCATTAATGCATGAAACCCGCCAAGTTCCAGAAAGCTGCCGGCGAAATCCTCAGCGGCGCTCTTTGCCGAAGCTTTGGCCAGGCGAATTTCCATTAACTCAAGAGCGAGTTTTGTCCGATCTTTAACATCTTTTTCTGCATCAAGAAGTTTTCGATCCGCGGCGGAAATGACCTTTAACGGCGGCGGCGAATCCGTCACCTCGTAACGCTCCTGGCCCGAAACGGTCGCGCCACTTAGACAAAAAACCGAAGACAGAAACAGCGATGCGAGTTTCAGCCTTGAAAGAAAATTGATACTTCGTTCCGGCAAAATTCTCACACCTTGATGTCTCATCTCATTTCCCCTTTTTGTTTTTTATTTGCTTCTGTAAGATCGGCATTCGCAGATTCACTTTTTCGATCTCGAGTTTGTTCACGTCCGCCTCGGCCAGACGCAGGAACTGCTGATAGTTCGCCGCGGCATCTAGATATTCTCCCAGTTGGTCGTGCACGATCCCGAGATAATAGTACGCGACTGCTAATTTGGGCTGTTTTTCGACGAGCCAGTTATATTCCGATTTCGCCTCAGCATAGCGCTTTGAATGGAAAAGAGCAGTCGCTAAGTTTGCCCTGACCGTCGAATTTTCCGGAGCGCTTTCAACCAGCCTTCTCATTAATACAATGGCAGCAGCGTAATTCTGGGCTTTAACCAAAGCCGCTCCATATCCGATCGCATGGTTGATATTGTCAGGCTCAAGTTCGTTCGCCTTTTTGCAAAACTCGAGCGACCTGGCCGGATCATCTTTTCGATACAATACGCAGAGCCGAGCGATCGCGGATATATTTCCTGGGTCGTGGGCAACTGCTTTCTCAAAGGCTGCCACGTCGGTCGACATCGTTGCGGCTATCTTCTCGCGAAGTGCGCGGATTTCTGGAGTCTGATCCTTTATCGCTGCCAAAAGTACTTCAGCCTCTTCATTCTTTCCGTCCACGAGAAGAACGCGGGCTCGAAGCACTGGCACACTCGGATCATTCCCTGATACCGTCGCCAACTTATTGATCAATCCGTTCGCCCTCGTGGCATCGCCATCCAAGATCGCGATCAGAGCTAGCTCCCTGACCACTACAACATTCTTGCCGTCGACTGTCATCGCTCTCGAGTAACTTGCAGAGGCTGCTTTCCGTTCCCCAAGTGCTAGTTCCAACGATCCTCTGGCGATCCAGATAGAAACGGGAGGTTTTGCTTTTTCAGAAAGTTCCGCAACTTTTGCATACAACGACCGCAGTTCCGACGGGTCTGCACTTGTTCTGATCCTCAGTTCAGACAACGCTGCGTACGCCGGAAAGTTCTGCTCGTCCAGTTCAATGGCCTTCAGCAAATGAACTTCAGCCTCCGAATAACGTCCTAGATCGACGAGAAACGAACCCAAGCCGGACCGGGCGAGGGACCAGTCTTCGCGAAACTCGACTGCCCTTTTGAAGGACCGTTCTGCAAGCTCTTTTTCGCCACTTTGCCTGTATGCCGTCGCAAGCTGAAACTCGGCCTCCGGAAATTTCTCAATGATTGAAACTGCTGCTTTATAAGACTCGATAGCCTCAGAAATATTCCCTTTTGAGTGCTCCTCCTGGCCTTTGTTGAACAACGCGACCGCCCGGTCGGTTTCATCGACCTCCTGAGCATAGATCGACGTGACGAAGACTGAAACTAAGATCAAGCAAAGTACAGCCGCACTTCGCAGATCATTGAGGCCCAAATGACTATGAAAGGTAAAGATAGAATACATCTCGGTTTGAATAGCTTTTAGAAATCCTAGCATCGCTTAGTCGCGATTACCAATTTTTCGGTTAAGTGATGCGGTTTTCGATGCGATTCGTTTGCTTTCGATTATTGGCGTAAGTTAAGATTTCGAGTTTGCGGCCGTCATTTAACTCGCTCGCAAAAGGCCTTTCGATGATCGCAAACGCAGGACTAAACACCGATTCCCCCGCAAGCCTTCTGCTCCATGAGAAGCAAGAACGTCTTCGAAGCGACCTGCGGGCTTATGGTTCAGTTATGGTGGCCTTTTCCGGAGGCGTTGACAGCACATATCTAGGAAATCTTGCCAACCAGGAGCTGGGCTCGAAAGCCATTTGCGTTTTAGGTATATCGCCAAGTGTTTCCCAATTCCAACAAACTGAAGCATTCACCGTGGCCTCGCAACTCGGGCTCAATTTCCGATCGATAAATACAGATGAAATGCTCGACCCGCATTACGTTGCGAATCCGGCGAACCGGTGCTATTTCTGCAAGACAGAGCTTTACGGGAAACTGAGAAATCTCGCCGATAGCCTTGAGATCGCAACAATAATTGATGGGACCAATTATGACGATCTTGCGGATGTAAGGCCCGGCCGCATCGCAGCGGGCGAGATCGGCGTTGCGAGCCCGCTTGCAGACGCATGTCTGACAAAAGCCGAGATCAGACAATTGAGCCAAGAGGCTGGGATCAAAGGTTGGGAAAAGCCTTCGAGCCCGTGCCTTTCCTCGCGAATTGCGCACGGTGTGCCGGTAACAATAGGACGTCTTTCGAACGTTGAGAAAGGCGAAGAATATTTGCGGAGTTTAGGATTAAGGGAATTTCGCGTTCGCGTCCACGATGATCTCGCCAGGCTGGAGCTTGGCGAGGAAGAAATGAAGATCGTTTTGAATCAGGAAACATTCCTCCGGATCTCGTCCTTCTTTAAGCAGCTTGGCTACAAATATACGACACTGGATTTAGAAGGTTTCCGTTCAGGTTCAATGAATAGTTTGATTACTTAGTTTTTGATATCGTCTTTTTTTGGAGAATTTTTATAATGGCAAATCCGATGGCAGATGAGATGCGGCGTTTCAAGGGAAGCGATGAAAAAAATCCGTTCGAAGCAATGAGCGAACGGTTTGACCGTGCCGCACAGTTGCTCGGCCTTGATCCGGACCTTTACGCCGTGATGCGCGTACCGAGCCGTGAAATCAAGGTTTATATCCCGGTTCGAATGGACACCGGCCACCTCCAGGTCTTCGAAGGTTTTCGCGTTCAGCATAATTTCGCCCGTGGACCGGCTAAGGGCGGCATTCGTTACGCACCAGACGTTTCGCTTGACGAGGTCAAGGCACTTTCGGCGTGGATGACGTGGAAATGTGCGGTGGTAAACGTTCCCTTCGGCGGCGGCAAAGGCGGCATTATTTGTAATCCGGCTCAGATGTCGATCGGTGAACTTGAGCGAATGACTCGCAGATATACGGCTGAGCTCATTGATTTTATCGGACCTGACAAAGATGTTCCGGCTCCGGATATGAACACGAACGAGCAGACCATGGCTTGGATCATGGACACTTATTCAATGCATGCGCGTCATACAGTCACGGCTGTAGTGACAGGTAAGCCGGTCGCTCTGGGCGGATCGCTCGGCCGCCGCGAAGCCACGGGACGCGGTGTTTTGTTCACAGTAAACGAGGCTATCAAACGATTTAACCTAGCGCCTTCGCAAACTTCGGTGGTCATTCAAGGTTCAGGTAATGTTGGCGGCATCGGTGCCGAATTGATGCATCAACAGGGTTATAAGGTCGTAGCAATCTCGGATATATTTGGCGGAATTTACAATTCGAACGGACTCGATATCCCGGCCGTTCTCCGCTACCTGCACGAAAACAAATCCCTGGAAGGCTACCCTGAAGCCGAGGTGGTTGGTAACAAGGAATTGCTGGAGATCGAGTGTGATGTTCTTGCTCCGTGTGCGACCGAGAATCAGATAACTTCCGAGAATGCTGATCGGATACGCTGCAAGATATTAGCGGAAGGTGCTAACGGGCCAACCACTCCAAAGGCCGATAAGATATTGCACGACAAGGGGATATTCGTGATCCCCGACATTTTGGCCAATGCCGGTGGAGTTACTGTATCGTACTTCGAATGGGTTCAAGACAGAATGGGTTACTTCTGGCCCGAAGCTCAGGTCAATCAGCGGCTTGAAGAAAAAATGGTCGCTAGCTTCAATGAACTTGCACATTATGCCGAAAAACATCAGGTCGACACGAGAACAGCTGCCTACATGTTAGCCATCGATCGGGTAGCTTACGATACCAAAATGAGAGGCATTTACGCATAAAGAAAAAGCGCGTAATCCATTAAAAATGCTTGCATTTACGGTTTAGTTCGGTTATCGTCATAAATTGGAGAGATCACGCGCTGCTTAAGACGTCATCGGCTTTTGTTCGGTTCTCTCAGAGTATTCAATCGAAGCATTGATTCATTTGCGCGGTCTGCTAAGCTTTTTGAGCAGAGTAATTTGGCTAAACTGGCAGCGTGTGTGATATTGTGTAGCTTGTCGAAAATATTGCTCTTTCGTAACAGAAGGCTACAATTTGAAATTTAACTTATTTTTTCGGCGGAGGATTATGATGAAACTCGCTAATAGAGTGTTTGTTGTTGCCCTGGCCCTTTTGACGTTCTCGTTTGCAGCTTTTGCGCAGATCGATCCGGACAAAAGGTCAACCAGAGATAACAGAAACACCGCACCTACAGTCGGTACGGGTGGCACAATGGGTGGCCCAACCGGACTTTTTACCGTTTATGACGGCTCAACGCTCAGGAAGGGAGAATTTACTTTCAGTGCGGCCGTGAGCAATTACGACCGTGACCCCGGCGACGTGGACATTACTGAAGTCCCCGTCAGTTTTCAGATCGGCGTCACCAATCGCTTTGAGCTCTTTTTTAATACTGACGTTTACAGAGGCATTAAAGTAAATTCGCCACGTAATCTGTCGGGATTCTACCTGCCGAATTCGAGTTTATTTATCAATGGTGCGCGACGTAGCGGACCGGCGATAATTCTTGCTCCATCGGGACCAGGTAATGGTATTTTTGAAAACCGTGCCGTATTCCGCCCGACGGGTACACAACCTTTTGTTCAGTACCCATTCGTGGGTGGTGGCTCCGGGACTTTCGGACTTCAAGCTCCGTTCTTCTCAGGTCCGTTGTTTGGCTTCCCCGCAGGCACAAGTGCCATCATGGGACCATCCATCGGAAGCGGCGGAAACGCTGCTGATCTTTTCCCTGGTATTGGTTCAGTTTTTGGTGGCATCTTGCCGGGCGTTGTGTTAACGACCGTCCCGCTGCGTAACCTGGCTGGAGCGATCGTTGGCGAGGCTCCGGGTGTTTTCACACTTCAGCCTTCATATTTGAACGATGCTCCATTGCTTAACCGCACATGGGGAACATCGGCGTTCAGCACCTACACAGCAGGTGGTAAAGTTAGGTTCACGGATAACAACAACATAGTTGGTGCCGGTATCGTGGCTTATTATCGTTGGTATCAAGATTCAGCCGATGACTTCGGCGGTTTCAACCAACTTCAGCGAGGTGCTAGCCCGGGCGGAAGCCGTGGCGACATTAACGTCACGTTCTTTGCTGACGCTCGCCTTCGCCGTTGGATGAACCTCTCGGCAAACGTTGGCTACACATACAACTCGAGCATCAAGGCTGATGCACCAGGTGGACGATTTACGCTTCTTGACCGTGGAGATGAGTTCACGGCAGCTATTGGAGCTGATTTTCCCGTCAACAAGTATTTTCAGCCGATCCTTGAGTTCCGTTCAACTCGTTATGTAGGCGGACGTACACCTAATGCTTTCGAACATCATCCAATGGATGCGATCGCTGGTGCACGTGTCCACATCACTCGTTGGTTCGGTCTTGGTGGTGCTTACCGATACAACGTAAATCAACAGGATGAAGGTTCGTTTGACGACTCTTCAAGCGTCTCCACAGTTTTGGTTCCGTGTTCTCCGGGCCAGACAACTCCGCCATGTACAGCTACGACCATTAATACAACGATCAGTGGTGTTCCGGCTGGATTTCGAGAATCATCGAATCCGCATGGCTTCATCGGCCAGGTCTGGATCGGTCGCCGCAACAATCGTCAGGGTGATATTGTAAACATCCCGGCAAATGTTACGGGCTTAACTCTTAGCGACAACATGATCAAGGGTGGTTGCCAACCGGGCTTCCGTCCGAGAGAGGGTGAAGTCTGTAACGAAAGCACGATGATCAACATCACGACGACCGCTACGGACGCCGAGAATGACGTGCTTACCTATAACTACACTGTGTCCGGTGGACGCATTGTTGGTTCGGGTGCAAATGTTCAATGGGATCTTTCGGGTGTAAATCCGGGAACCTACACCATCACTTCGGCTGTTGACGATGGTTGCGGACTTTGCGGACAGACCAAGACAGAAACGATCACGATCGCTGAATGCGACTGTGTTCGCGAATGTCCGGATTGCCCGACCATTTCGGTCACCGGCCCTGCAGGCGTAACGTCACCGGGCAACACGATGACCTTCACCGCTAACTTGAGTGGTGGCGACAACCTGACCCTTAACTGGTCAGTAGATCGCGGTACGATCACCGCCGGTCAGGGAACACGAAGCATCGTGGTCCAGACGGGTGCTGAAGATGCTGGTCAAACTGTAACAGCGAGGGTGAACCTCAGCGGCTTCGACCCGAACTGCACTAGCTGCCCACAAGAGGCTAGTGAAACCGCACCTGTTGATACAATTCCGCAGGCAATCCTTGTAGATGAATTTGGCAAGTTGTCGAATGACGAGATCCGAGGCCAACTCGATATCTTCTTCACGACGCTGTCGAACTTCCCAACGGATCGTGGTTATATCATTAACTACGGTACTTCACGTGAGATCGCTGCACGCGAGCGTCTGATACAGAACCACATCCGGTTCCGTAACTTCGACGCTAGCCGCATCACGATGATCAGTGGTGGCGATTCGCCTGACGGTATCGTCAGAACGAAGCTCTATCGCGTACCGCAGGGTGCTGATAACCCGAACCCGTAACCAGCTTTGCATCTTACAAATGATGCGAACATCGAAAGAGCGGAACAGCAATGTTCCGCTCTTTTACTTTTGCGGTCAACACTTAAAGTTTTGCATCAGCTTTCCAATTGTGTAGAATCATGAAAGTACTTTGACTAATTACCGATCATTAATTCCGAAAGGAGAATTTTTCGGTCGAACGAAGTTCTTATTTAATACATCCAAACCCCAGCGTGGATAACCACCGATCGAACGTTTGCTCTCCCGAAATATAAGGAATTATGAAAAATCTATCCATTAGGACTCTCGGATCATTGCTTTTTCTGACTGCGATCGTTATCAGCGGATCTGGTTCGGCGTCAGCTTCTATCGATGACGACGGAAGTATTTTCGAAGACAAGGCGAGCGGTGCGGTCTGGGAAGTGGTCGGGCCGATGGGTGGCGACGTACGTGCGGTTGCGATCGATCCCAAGGATCCCGATCGATTGTACATCAGCACGCTTGACGGGCAGATCCATATTTCGACCGATGCCGGCAAATCTTGGCAGTTGCTCGTTAACCTCAATGAGCCGTTGCTTGTGATAGACAATCTGCGGGTCGACCGCGTCGATTCTAGTAGGATCTATGCTGCAGGAAATCGCGGGAACGAAGCCGGTGGATTCTTTTATTCGACCGATGCCGGAAAGTCTTGGACGGAAGCTAAAGAGCTTAAAGATCAGGCGATCCATTCGTTTACCCAAGCCGACTATGATGCGAAAGTTCTATTCATTGGAACCCGGATCGGTGTTTTCCGGTCCGACAATTCCGGAGAGAAATGGACGCGTGTAGAATCTACAACGACACCCATCAATGTTAACTCTTTTGCTGTCGACCCGAAGAACATCAATACACTCTATGCCGGAACTACCTGGCGGCCCTATAAATCGACCGACGCCGGAAAGTCCTGGCGACTGATCAAGACCGGAATGATAGACGATTCCGACGTATTCGCGTTGTCAATAGACAAGAACGAACCGAGCAGTGTATTCGCTTCCGCCTGCAGCGGGATCTATCACTCAACAAATGGCGGCGAAAACTGGAGAAAGATACAGGGAATACCTTCGACATCACGAAGAACAAGAGACATCTTGATCAATCCGGCCGATCCGATGAAGGTTTACGCCGGAACCACCGAGGGCTTCTGGATGTCCGCTAACGGCGGCAAAACGTGGAGTATGACCACTCAGCGTAATCTTGAGATCAACTCGATCGCTGTCCATCCGGACCTGCCAAATCGGATCTTTATCGGAACCAACAACTACGGAATGATGGTTTCGAACGACGGTGGACGAAATTGGGCACAAACAAACAACAAGTTTACCAGCCGCTTTACGTATTCGGTCACTCCGGATATTTCGCAGCCCGATCGTCTCTATGCCCTGACAAAGAACACGGCCTCGAGCGGCGGTTTTGTGTTCGTGAGTAATGATGGCGGAGTAAACTGGACACACGCCAAAGGCCTCGACATCAATCGGCACGCGGCTTTCACAGTGATCCAGGACAAGGTCAATCAAGACGTTATGTACCTTGGTACCAACGTTGGAATATTTCAATCGATCGACCGCGGAATGACGTGGAAAATAACCACACCGGATCAAACAGCTAAAAAGGCGCCTGCACGGCCTTTAACCGCGGCTCAGAAACGGGCGGCGGCTGCAGCTTCGGCAAAAGCTCCGGTTCCGGCTGGACCTCAGATGATACCAACACTCGGAGAAAAAATAAGAATTTTGGCACATGCTGAAGACGAAAAGGGCGGAATTCTTGCCGGCACCGATAAGGGCATTTATAGAATGCACGACATCAAAAAAGGTTGGGAAAAACTTAAGATGTCCGAAGCTCTGGACGCGAATATTACGGCGATCTATACGTCAGCGAACGTTCCCGGAACTATTTGGTCCGGCACGTCGCGCTCAGGCGTTATCGTTTCAACAGACGACGGACAGACATGGTCGAAAACAGATAGCTCGCCGGACGGCATACCGGTCAGTTCGATCGCGGGCGACCCGAAACAACCAAATCATATTTACGTCGGCACGATCCAGTCGTTGTATCTGAGCCGCGATGGAGGCCGTACGTGGGTTCGCCGCGGCGGGAACTTGCCGCTCGGAAATTACACAAGCATTCTGATCAATCCGAGCAATACCAAAGAGATCTTTGTCTCGAGTGCTCATGAAAACGAAGGCGGCGTATACCGTTCTGACGACGCGGGAATGAATTGGAAACGATTCGATTCGAAAGGTATGACCTTGCCGAGCCGACGCATCTGGTCGATGGCATTTGACCCGTCGAATCCGAACCGAATGTTTGCCGGCACGCATTCGTCCGGTGTATATGTGATCGATCGAAAAGAGGAAGTTGCGGAAACAACCGTAGCACCGCTTCCGACGACCGGAAACTAACAAAATTGTTCAGACCGGTTATGTGGGGCGGCTTGTAAAGGCCGTCCTTTCTTCGTTTGGAACTTACCGCGGGTAAATTCTATAATCTTCAGGTAACCGGAGAGCCCAACGAAACAATGAAGGAAAGTGCCTGTCGCGAAGAACGCGGCCCAACTAATCTTGTGGTTGAAAGCCTTGCATTTTCTGAAATTCCGGGCCAGTCAAAGCTTTTTCTTGATTACCAGTCCGATCCTAATTCCCTCTCAACGTTTTATCCGAACGTAGTTTCATCTATCACTACATTACTTAACCATGCAGCCGAAGTTTTGCGTAATTATCCGGACCACCGGGGCGACGTCTGTGATGTTCTTTTGCAGCAGAATAGGCGGTTTGGAGCCTCGCAAAAAACGCTCGAAAACATCGAGCGGCTGCGGCAAGGAGATTGTGTCGCCGTACTTACGGGTCAACAGGCTGGAATTTTAGGCGGGCCGCTTTACACGGTTCACAAGGCTCTGACGGTGATCAAGGCAGCGGAAGAACTCACAAAAAATGGAACGCCGGCAGTTCCTATCTTTTGGGCCGCGACCGAAGACCATGATTTCGCAGAGATCGCTGAAGCCTTCAACATTGACGCGTCCGGAAGACTAGTGGATTTGGTCATCAAGGGTGATCCGCAAAATGAATCAAAACCCGTTGGCTCGATCGTCATTAGCTACGACGATGCTGAGGCGATTGCCGAACATCTCGAATCGCTATCGAGTACTGAATTTACAGATTCTACGAAAGAGATGTTCCGCGATTGTTGGAAAGCCGGTTCGACATACGGACTGGCTTTTTGTTCATTTATTGCGAAGATCTTCGCAAGCTACGGTCTGATCGTTGTCGATCCGATGTCTCCCAAGTTAAAGGAGATTTCGGCACCATTGATCGTTTCTGCGATCAATGAACAAAAGACGACCGCCGTTTCCCTGCTGCAACGCGATGCCGAGCTTTTGACCGCCGGTTATCACTCGCAGGTCGTAATTGATCAAGAATCTGTGCCGCTGTTCTGGATAAATGATGCGGGCGAACGGCGAGCATTAAAGGCGACCCACGATGGCCAGTTCCGGATCAATGGCGAACGCGAGATGATCTCGTCTGAATGGCTGATCGAAAAAGTAGCGGCCGAACCCGAACGATTCAGCCCGGGCGTAATGCTTCGGCCCGTTGTTCAAGATTACCTGTTCCCGACCATTTGTTATTTCGGCGGCGGAGCAGAGATCGCCTACTTCGCCCAAAATAGTGAGGTCTATCGCGTCCTTGGGCGACCTTCGACCCCAATTTTCCACCGGCAGAGTTTTACTATCGTAGAGGCGAAGCACGGTCGAACCCTAAACAAGTTCGAACTCGAATTCAAGGATCTTTTCCAAGGGTTCGATGCCCTTCTTCCCTTGATCATTGAGCGGTTCATTAATCCCAGTGCGGCGGAGTCATTTGCCGAGACAGAAGAAACCATCAACAGTGAGTTAGGAAAGCTTGCAGCAGAATTGAATAAGATCGATCCGACACTGGCTGCGAATCTCGCCACTCGACAGCGAAAGATCGCATATCACATCGCGGCATTACAAAAGAAATTTCACCGAGTTCAGGGCGAACGCGATGAGACTGTCGATCGACAGCTGCGAACTGCATTCGCCGAACTGTTTCCGCGTAGCGGTTTACAGGAACGTTCCGTCGGCCTCGCGACGTATTTCGGCCGCCACGGAAATTATTGTATTGACTGGCTTTACGAAGCGATCGACCTAAACGACAAGGGCCATCGAATAATTTACTTATAGATGAACAAGATCAGAATTTTGCCGGATACGCTTGCAAACCAGATCGCCGCCGGCGAGGTGGTCGAACGGCCCGCGTCCGTAATTAAAGAGCTGATCGAAAACTCTATTGATGCCGGTTCGGGTCGGATCCACGTTGAGATCGAATTGGGCGGGCGTCGGCTGATGCGGATATCGGATGATGGCGAAGGAATGCTTCGTGACGATGCGATACTCGCGTTCGAACGGCACGCAACTTCTAAGATCCGCGAATTAGATGATCTTGGCCGGATCGGCACACTTGGTTTTCGCGGTGAGGCGTTGGCATCGATCGCTTCGGTTGCAAAGGTCGAACTTGTCACAAAGGTCGAAGAAGATGCCGCTGCAACGCGGGTCGTTATTGAAGGCGGCAGGTTGCTTGATGTAAAGGACGCGGCTCGAGCGACTGGTACGACGCTATCGGTGCGTGACCTCTTCTTCAACACTCCGGCGCGCCGAAAGTTCATGCGGTCTGAGGCGACGGAGAATTATCATGTAACCGGGATCGTCCAACATTACGCCCTCGCTCATCCTGAGATAGCGTTCACTCTAACCAACAATGGCCGTGAAGTTTTGAATGTTTCGCCGGCGAAAGATCTCCGTGAGCGGGCATTTCAGATATTCGGCGGAAGTGTGATCGAAAGTCTGCTTCCGGTAAGCGGCGGCCGAGAATTCGTTGCAAAAGTCTCGGGTTTTGTCTCTGCTCCGCGCGAACGCCGAACGAATCGAGACGGCCAGTATTTTTTCGTAAATCAACGCTTCGTTCGTGATAAGACCATAGCCGGCGGCCTGCTCGAAGGCTTCCGTTCGGTCTTGCCGCACGGCGTTTATCCTATTGCTTTTCTCTTTATTGACGTCCCGCACGAAGAGGTCGATGTAAACGTTCACCCGGCCAAGACAGAGGTTCGCTTTCGCCGCAGCGAAGCGGTGAAGGATGTGATCGCAGAAGCGATTCGCGAATCGCTAGCGAAAGCCGGGATCGTCGTACTACCTGTCGCAGAGACACCTCGCGCGAACGAGCACGAAAGATTTGTTGCCGTAACAACCGAAAATGTGCAAATTCCTGAAGCGGAACAACCATCTTTCACTCTCGAATCACCACAAATAGTAGAAGATAGATCGTTGCAGTCCCAAGCACCTGCGGCCGTGCACACTGACCAAACCGCCGAAGCGATGTTGGTCGAACAACCATTCAAGCCGAGTTCAGCGAACGAAAGGACTCTGAACTTTGCCGAAGAGTTTGAGCAAGCCGCGATGCGTCGTTCGGCCGCTGCCGCAGCGGTATCGAGTGAGCCTTTTGTTGGGCAAGGCTATCCGGTTCTCCCGCCCGTAGATTCAGCGGCCCGTTTCGTAAAAGCGGTTGGGGTCGATTCCCTGTCCCGATCGTCAATAATTCCGATCGCTCAGCTCCACGAGAGCTTTATCATCGCGGTTGATGACGAAGGTCTGTTGCTCGTCGATCAGCACGTCGCCCACGAACGTATTTTGTTCGATAAATTTCGTCGCAGCGAAACCGAGAGGGCGATCGAATCGCAGAATCTATTGCTTCCAGAAACGCTGGACCTTTCACCGTCACAAGCTGTGGCGTTTCAATTGGTGGAAGACGAAATGGCTTCGCTTGGATTTGACGTAATGCGTCTGTCGGGCCGAACGATCGCGATAAAATCAATACCGACCGATGTGCCGGCCGCGGAAGCTAGGAACCTTTTCGCCGAGATCTTGGATAACATCGATCCATCAAAACGAGGCGGTGCGAAATCTACGTTGCGGGACGACATTGCCGCAAGCCTCGCATGCAAAGCGGCCGTCAAGATCAACATGAAGCTTACGCCCGAGAAAATGAACTGGCTGATCGATCGGCTACTGATAACGTCGTCACCAACGACATGCCCACATGGACGGCCGATAATTCTTCGGCTTACGATGAAAGATATCGAACGCGGTTTTCACCGAACTTAAGATTATGAACAGCGAATTCCCAGAAGAACGGTCGAACGCATTTTGGCACAAGGTTTACACCGCCGTGATCATTACTACTTTTATTGTGGTGATGCTCTTGTGGGCGTTCTCCCGATACTTCGGACCTTAATCAAAATCACAAATGCATTTACTAGATTGGGCGATCGTAATAGTTTATTTGGCGTACGTCATTATCGATGGCATTCGGATGACCAAGCACACCGGCACTAAGGAAGGCTATTTCCTCGCGAACCGGAGTTTGCCATGGTGGGCTGTTGGCCTATCCGTTATGGCGACGCAGATGTCGGCGATAACGCTAGTCGGAACGCCGGGCCAGGCCTATACCGATGGGATGCGGTTCCTGCAATTCTACTACGGCCTGCCGTTCGCGATGATCATTCTGTGCGTAACGGTGGTGCCGTTCTTTCATCGTGCGAACGTTTTCACCGCATACGAATATCTGGAAAAGCGATTCGATGTTCGCGTTCGAACGCTGACTAGTTTTTTCTTTTTGATCTCACGCGGGCTGGGCGTCGGGACAATAATTTCGGCACCAGCGATCGTCCTCTCGATCGTGTTTGGTTGGAACTTGATCGCGACGATCTTCGCCATCGGCCTTACCACGACCGTTTACACCATGCTGGGCGGCGTTCAGGCAGTGACGTGGACGGACGTGAAGCAGATGGTGATAATCTTCTTTGGTCTCGGCGTCGCGCTTTACGTGATCATATCGGGATTCCCCGCCGGCGTCTCAGTGGTGGACGGGCTCGAACTCGCGGGAAGCCTTGGGAAACTAGAAACGATCGACACGCGTTTTGATCTGACCGAAAAATACACTATATGGTCGGGCTTGATCGGCGGCTTGTTCCTTATGCTTGGCTACTTCGGCTGCGATCAAAGTCAGGTCCAACGATTTCTGACGGCTAAGTCCGTCGATGAAGGCCGCACCTCGCTTTTAATGAGCGCGTTCCTGAAGATTCCGATGCAATTCATCATTCTCTTGATGGGCGTTCTTGTTTTTGTCTTTTACCAGTTCACCGCTCCGCCTGTCGTCTTCAACACCTATGAAGTTTCGAAAGCTCGCGAGAGCGTCGAGTTTCGGAAGATCGAGCAGAACTATGCAAATGCACACACGGCCCGGAAAGATGCTGCGGTAGAATACGCTGCAAATGGCGGAGAGCTTGCCACATATGTTGCCGCAGACAAACAATTTAACGAATCGCGAAAAAAAGCTGTCGAACACGTTCGGGCGACGAGTTCACCGAGTTTCAATGATGTGAACTACATATTTCCATCGTTCATTCTCGCTCATATGCCGGTGGGCGTGATCGGGCTTTTGATCGCGGCGATCTTCGCAGCCGCAATGTCGTCGATCGCTGCGGAATTGAATTCGCTAGCAACCGCAACGACCATCGACTTTTACAGACGGCTATTTAGAGCGGATGCGACGGACGCTCACTTTGTTGCGGTCGGTAGAATTTCGACGCTTTTGTGGGGATTGTTTGCCTGTATTGTTGCGATCTTTGCGACGAATTTGGGTTCGCTCATCGAGGTCGTAAATAGATTCGGTTCGTTCTTTTACGGTTCGCTCCTCGGCGTTTTCGTTTTAGCATTCGTCGTAAAGCGTTCGAATTCGCGAGGTGCATTCTTTGGCCTGCTCTTCGGCATTGCTTCCGTCTGGAGCGCGAGCTGGTACACAAATATCGAGTTTCTCTGGTTTAACGTTATCGGCTGTCTGGTTACGGTCGCGGCCGGTTATCTTATAAGTCTGACGGTGAGGCAGGATGGAATCGGTGAAGGTGCAGATACGCCGAGCTAGTTTATATATGGATTTAAGCAACAAGTTTTTCCGCAACGTGTTTTTTTCGACACTCTGTTTTGTTTGCACTCTCGTCTCGTTACCACTACAGGCACTCGCGCAAGTCCAACCGGTTTACGATCGCGGTGTGATGGGATTGGCTCAGGTTCTAAAACGGCTGAACACGTCGGCTTCGGCGATGATGATCGGCGCTCATCCTGACGACGAAGACACGGCATTGCTCGCATATCTTGCTCGCGGTGAAAATGCACGAACCGCATATCTTTCGTTAACTCGTGGCGATGGCGGACAGAATATAATTGGATCGGAACTCGGCGAAGCTTTGGGCGTTATCCGCACGGAAGAACTCTTGCAGGCAAGGCAGCTCGATGGTGCCGAACAGTTTTTCACGCGGGCCTATGATTACGGATTTTCGAAAACGCTCGCGGAAGCTCAATCGAAATGGCCTGAACAGATAATTCTCTGCGACGCCGTTCGAGCGATCAGATCGTTTCGGCCGCTAGTTGTCATTTCACAGTTTTCAGGCACACCATCGGACGGTCACGGCCAACATCAATACTCGGGGTACATCGCGCCGATAGCGGTAAGGGCGGCGGCCGACTCAGAACAATGCCGTGACGCCGGACCGACCTGGAGCGTCAAAAAGTTTTACGTGCGTCACCGCGGACAGGGCGAACCGACACTACGTATCAACACCGGCAAATACGATCCGATCCTTGGCCGCTCCTATTTCGAAATCGCCATGGAGGCGCGCAGCCAGCACAAATCGCAGGAGCAAGGCGTGTTGGAACTTCGCGGCAATCAGTTTTCTTCCCTAAGACGTGTTGGTAGCGAAGTCAAGGAGGCGTCCATCTTTGAAAGTTTAGAAATCGACGGTTCCCAAACTAGATTCGATCTGAACGACAAAGACAGATTGCTCCAACAACTTGTCGACGCGTACCAGTCAACTGACAAAAAAGCACTGATTGCCGACGCGATCGCTTCACTAACAGGTATTCAGATCGACGCACTTGCGGAATCGGAAACGGTCGTTCCAGGCGAATCATTCGGCGTTGGTGTAAAGACATTCGTTTCGAATGAAGCTGTTAAAGTTACGGATATCAGCCTTTCTGGTTTTCCCGCACCCGAACGTTGGTCTATTGACTCAGCGGAATTGCCAACGACGAATAGTCCTGCATTTCTGCTTCGCGAAGTGACTCCGCATGCACGCTATTTCCGTGTAACGCCCGCACCAGTTGTTTGGCACACGCAGCCGTATTGGCTTGTTGAACCGCGCGACGGAGCTCTTTTTCGTTGGGCGGGACTTGATGACGACGAGACAATGCCGTTCCAAAAACGGCCCCTGCGTGCCCGTGTGCGAGTTGAAGTTCTTGGCCGTGAGATCCTGTTCGAACGCGATGTTCAATTTCGATTCGCGGACGACATTCGCGGCGAGATCCGACGCAACGTCGATGTCGTTCCTAGGGTCACCATCGAAGCGGATCAGCCGTTGATTCTGGTTCGGGCGTCAGACAAAGTTCAGACTAAAAAGGTTAGCTTTACCATAACGAATCTTTCCGCACGCAGTGCGACCGGAAAACCATCTATCGCCTTTGACAGTAATAGCGGCAACTGGATTTCGTCAGGAAAAGCCGAGATCGCATTGCAGCAAAGAGCTGAACGAACAACTTTTAGCCGCGATATCTCCATTCCCGCGAGGACGAAGCCGGGCCGATACTCGATCACAGGAGACGTGCGGATCGATGAAAAATACTATGGCATGACAATGCACAGACCCGAATACCCGCACATCCAAACCCATCGGTTCTTTCGACCCGCACAGATAGATTTTCAAGTGCTTGATCTCAAAACGGTACCGTTAGAGGTCGGCTACATCGCGGGAAGCGGCGATCGTGTTCCGGATGCAATTCGTGAATTGGGGATTCCCGTCGAAACGATCACTCCGGCGGATCTCGGGTCCGGCGACCTGTCGAAATACGACACGATCGTCGTCGGCATTCGAGCTTATCAGGTGCGGCCCGATCTGGTTGCAAATAACAAGCGATTGATAGACTTTATGAGCGCTGGTGGCACGCTCATCATTCAATATCAGCTTCCGGCGTATACCCAACAAAATCTTGCTCCATATCCTGCTCAACAAGGCCCACGTACATCGGACGAAAATGCACCAGTCAGCATCGTTTCGCCCGATCACTTGTTGATGAATTTTCCAAATAAACTATCAGCGACAGATTTCGAAGGGTGGGTCCAGGAACGAAACCTGTACAACTTTTCGACGATGGACGCGAAGTACACCGGATTGCTCGAAACGCACGACGTCGGCGAGTCTGAAAACCGAGGCGGCCTTGTCGTCGCCGATGTTGGAAAGGGTAAGTACATCTATTGCAGCTACTCTTTGTTCAGGCAACTGCCGGCCGGTGTTCCAGGTGCTTATCGATTGTTAGCGAATCTTATCAGTCTACCTAACGCGAAATAACTAAAGATCGATCACGATCGGCGGCTGCGTCGCGTTGTACTGTTCGTCGCATGTAGAAGCATTGATGAAAGTTACGCCAAACTCTTCGTGTCTTCCGTAACCGCAATGGATATGCCCAAAAACATGCAATTTTAAGCGGCCGGAAGCGGCGATCGCCTCAACACGCGACTTCAGTTCCTCGCATCCTGTATTTTCAATTCCCCATTGTCTCGGCACTTCATCCAGAATCCCGTGCGGCGGACCATGCGTTATCAGGATGTCGATATCGTTAGGTATCAACTTCCATTTTTCGGCAATTTCGGGGCCTCGCATTAGGTTGAATGCCCAATCGTAAAACCGTGGCTGCCAGGGCGAGCCGTAGATCTTCAATCCATCGATCTCGACCCCCGAATCCTGAAGATAAATTATCGGTGGATCGAGTAGAAGTCTTGCCGATTCGGGTTCACGCTCAAAAAGCCAATCATGATTTCCGGCGACGAAGATCTTATATTTGTGTGGTAGGCCTGCAAACGATCGATTGAACCTGCGGATCTCCTCAGTCGTTCCGGTGACGGTCGCATCACCAGAATGAATAAGCAGATCGCCATCGGGAACAGCTATCTGTTCATTGTAATTGTGCGTGTCTGAAATGCAGACAATTCTCATTTATAGACGCTTGAGACAAATTTCCCGTTCATGAATGCGGCCGGGTTGATTTGGCTTTGGAGGACGATTCCTTTGTAGTTTCCGGTTAATAACATCACCGCTGATTCGCAAAGCGGTGCAGCGGTCGTTGTTTGTATCGCTCTAAGTCGCTTACCGTTGATTTCGAGCGGCTCAACAAAGAATGCTTTTTCGATCATCCGCCGACGGTCGCGATGGTCGAAACCCTCGACCGACGCATGGACCAGAACCAGATCGTCTTCGACCGAGGGTACCCTTTCAAGCATCACTCTTTCAAGGTTTTCCGCAAGATGCTCATCCTTCGCAAGCTTCTTTTCAACCGATTCGACCCAATCATAATGGCCCGGATATCTTAGCGTTTTGTAATCAAGCTGATTCGCTTTTCCCTCAAAGAAATCAGGCAAGTCGGCCGCACCGCCGGAGGTCAGATCGGCCTCGTACGTTCGAGCACCGATCACGATCGTCTCGCGTGCCGAAAGTGCGGGACGCTCCGTGATCTTGCCATCGCGCATCACGCGGGAGTTTTTCACATACTCGGTCGCAACACCGATCGGCGACCAAGTGAAACCGTAAAAATGGGGAGAGTGAGCATGCGCCGTAAGAGCACCGACTTTCATCGCCACCCGTTCGACGTTTTCATTTTTATGCTTCTCAACGAATTCGCCGTAGAGCTTCATCGCTAGGACGTTAATAAATCCGGGAGCCAAACCTGTCTGCAAAACAAAACCCGTATTGGCATCCTTCGCAAGGGCCATTATCTCTTCGGTTTCCGCGACGTATTCGGTTAGGTTCGCGTAATGCAGATTATGATCGCGCGCATATCGAGCCATCCGCGGAGCCTGGCCGCCCGGCGTGCAGTCGAGCAGAACGTCAGCGCGCTCAAACGCCGCGGTCAGTTCATCGGACTCGCCCTTAAGCGGCATCAGCACAGTTTCTACCACTGTCGTTTTCGACGACCCTTCGCAAACAAAAGCCTTCGCTTTGGCCAAGCTGTCTTCGCTGATATCGCCGAGAATTATCGACGTTTCAAATTCGCTCCACTCGCGAAGCAAAAGTGCCGCTGCCTCACCGATCCCGCCGGAACCGGCAATAAAAATAGTTTTCTTCATAATAGATGTTATTTTCAAGTGGATGAGAAAAAGTATTCTATAACGGGAAAGCCGACTTTGCTAGTCCGCAAAACCGGCTCTTTTGGCACTTAAACTTTAGTTAAAGTTATTCAATGTTGAAGTACTTCGCATCAGGATGGTGAACCACGATCGCCGACGTTGATTGCTCGGGTTCCAACATACATTCGTCGGTCAGTTCGACGTCGATCCGTTCGGGCTGCAGAAGTTCGAAGAGTTTTGTTTGGTCTTCGATGTTCGGGCACGCGGGATAGCCAAAGCTATAACGGGAGCCTTGATAGCCTTGATGAAAGAGCTTTGTAAGCTCGGGTGCATCGGCTCCTACGATGCCGAGTTCTTCGCGGATTCGCTTGTGCCACATCTCGGCAAGTGCCTCGGCGGATTCAACGGAAAGCCCGTGAAACAGAAGATAATCGGTATAATTGTCCGACCCGAAAAGCTTTGCCGAATGCTCGCTCGCTTTCCGGCCCATCGTAACGAGATCGAATGCGACAACGTCTGTCTTGCCGGAATCAACCGATGCAAAGTAGTCGGCAAGACACAGATTCTTACCGCCGCGTTGCTCCTGCGGCTGACGCGGGAATGAAAACCGCATGCGTTCGGTCTTTTCGTCGTTTTGGTAGATCACGAGGTCGTTGCCGTCCGAATTGCAAGGATAGTAGCCGTATACAAGCTTCGCCTCGAGCAGTTTTTCGCGGATCGCCTGAGCCTTTACCTCAGCAAATTTCGGATAAACGGTTTCCGCTAGGATCGCGTCATATTCTTCCTTCGATCTCTTGCCTTGCTTGTACTGCCATTGACCTTTGAACAGAGCGGTTTCGTTTATGAACGCGAATACCTTCGTCAGATCGGTGATCTCCACGACCTTGGAACCATAGAACGGCGCCTTTGGTAAACATTCGACATGCGAAACATCCGAACGATTCGTGTGCGTTGTGTCCCCGGCCGAGCGTGTGGAAACTCTCGCCGCCGCCGTGCCAAGCTTCGCGTCTTCACCGACGAGGTCTTCTGCGTCCGCAACCGTTACTATTTCATCGGGAGCATTTTCTAGTGGTCGTGTTTCTGCTTCAGCTCCGACGGCGATTCCTAACTTTGCTCCTACTTTTTTGGTAAGTTCATCCATCGCATGCAACCCATCAAATGCATCGCGTGCATAGAACAGCTGACCTTTGTATAGCGGGATCAGATCAGCATCGACGTACCTTCGATTCAAAGCCGCACCACCGAGAATCACCGGGACGTTGATGCCGCGTTCGTTCATCATCTCGAGATTATCACGCATGATCAGCGTCGATTTAACGAGCAATCCGCTCATTCCGATGGCATCGCATTTTGTTTCTTCCCAAGCTTTCAAAATGTCATCGATCGTTTGCTTGATGCCAAGATTGATAACGCGATAGCCGTTATTGGTCAAAATAATATCGACGAGATTTTTGCCGATGTCATGCACGTCGCCTTTAACGGTCGCCAGCACCATTGTGCCCTTATTGCTCGAATCCGCCTTTTCCATGAACGGTTCGAGAAACTTTACGGCCGACTTCATCGCTTCCGCGGACTGAAGAACGAACGGCAGTTGCATTTGCCCGGAACCGAAAAGGTCTCCGACCGTTTTCATTCCATCGAGCAAGATCGTGTTGATGATCTCCAGCGGCGGGTATTTTTCCAAACCTTTTTTCAATGAGTCTTCAAGCCCGATCTTTTCGCCGTCGATAATATGATGTTTCAAACGTTCCTCGATCGGCAGATTTGAAATATCCGGCTTGATCGATTGAGCAGTCTTTCCTTCAAAAAGTTTTGTGAATTCTGTCAGCGGATCATAAATGCAGATATCGCCATCGAACTTTCGTTGATCGTAGATCAGTTCGCGGGCAACATCGATCTCGTGCTCCGTAAACCGCATCAACGGTAGTATCTTCGATGCATTTACGATCGCCGAATTCATTCCGACATCGACGCAATCGTGGAGAAACACCGAATTCAAGACCACGCGCGATGCCGGACTCAGCCCAAAGGAAATATTCGACACGCCAAGGATCATGTTCGCTTCGGGCAACTCTTCCTTTATCTGTTTGATGGCCTTGATCGTCTCGTCGGCGTTCTTGCGATCTTCTTCGATGCCGGTGGAGATCGGCAATGCAAGCGGATCGAAAAAAATATCGTGTCCCGGAATGCCATATTCGACAGTTTGCTTGTACGCACGATGTGCGATTCGCAATTTATCTTCTGCCGTACGCGCCATACCTGTTTCATCGATCAGCCCGATGACAACGGCGGCTCCGTATTCTTTTGCAAGATCGAGAACTTTCAAGAAACGCGGTTCGCCGTCCTCGTAGTTCGTCGAATTGAGAATGCATTTGCCGCCGGCAAGCTCGAGCCCGGCTTCCATCTTTTCCCACTCGGTCGAGTCGAGCATTATTGGGATCTTGACACTCGTTACCAGCCGTGAGATCAACGAATGCATATCGGCTACGCCGTCGCGTCCAACGAAATCGACGTTCACATCCAAAATATGCGCGCCTTCTTTCTCTTGGGACTTGGCTAGATTTACAAGCCCATCCCAGTCCTCAGCGTCGAGCAGATCACGCATCTTCTTCGAACCCGATGCATTCACCCGTTCGCCGACGATAAGAAACGAAGCGTCCTGCGTGTACGGCTGTTGGAAGTAGATAGAGGCGGCCGACGGCGTGAGTTTGGCGTTTCGTTGCTTTGGGGAAACACCTTCAAGCCGTTCGATCACGAGCTTCAAATGTTCCGGAGTTGTACCGCAACACCCGCCGACGATGTTCGCACCAAAATCCTTCGCAAAATGCTCAACCTGGGCGGCAAAGCTCTCGGGCGTTTCGTCGTAATGTTGTTTACCGTCCTTCACCTCGGGCAGTCCGGCATTTGGCAGAACGGAAACAGGCAACGGCGCGTTTTCACACAGATATCGAAAACTGTCGGCCATCTGCTTCGGCCCGGTGCCGCAGTTCATTCCGATAACGTCGATCGGGAACGGTTCGAGAGCGGTCAGGGCCGCACCGATCTCGGTTCCGTTTAGCATCGTCCCGAACGTTTCGATCGTCACCTGTGCGATCACCGGGATCTTAACTCTTTGCTTTTCAAAGAATTCGAAGATCGCCGACAACGCAGCTTTCGTCTGCAGCAGGTCTTGACAGGTCTCAACGATCAAAATGTCGCTTCCGCCCTCATACAGTCCGCGGACCTGTTCACGGTAAGCATCTTTCAGTTCGCGATAAGTGATGTGACCGAGCGTTGGAAGCTTCGTCCCTGGTCCGATCGAACCGGCGACGAAGCGCGGTTTCTCTTTCGTTGAATAATCGCCGGCGATACGTTTAGCGAGCTCTGCCGCCTTAAAGTTTACTTCGTAAGTCTTGTCGGCGATTCCAAATTCCTGCAACACCACCTCGCCGCCGCCGAAACTGTTCGTCTCGATCACGTCGCAGCCGATATCGAGAAAGGCCTCGTGTACGGTCTCGATAGCGTCCGGCCGCGTGTACAACAGATTCTCTGAACAGTTCTCAAAATTCGGCCCGCCCCAATCGTCGATCGTTAAGTTCAACGACTGAAGATACGTTCCCATTCCGCCGTCGAAAATGACGATCTTTTCCTTTAACAGATCAAGAAAATCGCTCATAAAAAATAAAGAAGCCTCGGCAAACAGCACGAGACTTCTTAGAAAAACTAGGGTGTCTGGTAAGCTGTTTAGCCGTTTATTTTACGTGGCCGCAAGTCGCAGTAACTCACCACGTTTCCAAGCTTCAAGATTAACGCCCGCCCTGCAATAAGTCAAAAACAAAGGGGCCTCAACCGAAGCCCCGAGATCGTCAAATTGCCCAAGGTTCTACAGCAAGCGTACTATTTCTTTGTAATGTAATTTAGAGCCATTGAGGCGATGTCGTCCATCGATGAGCCGTCGCGGTCGCTGTCGAGCATCGACGAAGCCATGTCCATCATCGGATTTCCGCTCGATTGGGGCGCCGCAGCAGCCTGTCCGCCGCCCAAAAGCCCGCCGAGGAGTCCGCCCAAACCATCGGCGCCAACGCCTTGTTCCTGCTTCCTTTGTCCAAGATAGCTCATCACGATCGGAGCGAGCATGAGCAGTATTTGTGCAACTTGACCGGTATTCAAGCCGCTCTTCTGGCTGACCTCTTCAACTACCGGAGCCTGATTCGTCCCCAAAATGTGTCCCAAAATGCCTCCTGCGTCGAGGTTTTTAGGCGTCGGATCAGGAGACTGAAGATTGCTAAAGATCAGCGAGCCGAGCCCGCCCAGATTGCCGAGCAAACCGCCGTCATGATCACGGCTGAGCGCGTTATCGAGATTTTGAGCACCTTGCGGCGTCGCGGCGTTGTTCACCAAACCGCCGATTATCGCCGGTAAGGCAGCCTGAATCGCGGTATTTACAAGCGACGTGTCGGCCCCGACGGTCTGACTGATCTCGTTAACGGCTGTCTCGCCCTGCGTTTGGCCCAAAAGGTCTTGAAGTGAAAACATATTTAGCTCCGCTGATTTGGAAATGACTAGAAACGTGTAGGAAGATAGTAGCAGACTTCGCCAACCTGCGGACAATTTTTTCTTCTTAAGTAACCGTATTGAAAAAAGCTGTCAGATTTTGTCTAGTTATGCTCGCCGTCGCGTCCGGATTTCTGTTCGGCTGCGGCGAAAGTGCGCCGCCGTACCAATTTTCAGGCGTCTTTACTTATTTTCGGCTTGATGAAAAACTCGCTGAGCCGTTCGGCATAGCGGTTCACGACGGCCGCGTTTATTATTCGGATGGACACGCGGGCGAAGTGGTCGGCTTTCTGCCCGGTGATGCAGGCTTGCTCGTCAGGTTTAAGGGTCTTGATACGCCGTCCGGGATCGCGATCAATAAAGACGGAGTCGTTTACGTCGCAGATTCAGGCTCGAACTCGATCAAAAGAATCGAGGCGAAAGGCGATGTATCGGTCGTCGCCGGCGTCGAAGATAAACGCGGATTCGCTGACGGAGATTCGAGTTCGGCGCTGTTCAGCGGCCCGACAGGTTTGGCCCTTGCCGACGACGGACGGCTGTTCGTCGCCGATACTTATAACGACAGGATTCGCGTGATCGAAGGCGGCAAAGTGCGAACGCTGGCTGGTGGTTCGAGAGGATTTGCCGACGGGAATGCAACGGCCGCGATGTTCGATACGCCGCTTGGAATTGCTGTCTGGGGCGAAAAACTGCTAGTAGCGGACGCAGGCAATCGTCGGGTCCGCGTCGTCGAACCGGACGGTATGGTTTGGACTCTCGCCGGCGACGGCGGCAACGAGTTCAGAGATGCCATTCCGGCATTCGCTTCGCTCGTCCGCCCAACGACGGTAACGGTCGATGAACGCGGCGTGATCTTCATCGCCGACGGAAACGCGATACGCGCCATCGGGCTTCGGGCACTACCTTTTCTGGAAACGATCGCCGGCGAACGTCGCGGTTCGGCCAACGGCACACCGCGGCTTGCACAGTTCAATCGGCCTTCGGGGCTCGCGTTCCTCGGTTCGACGCTGCTGATCGCCGACAGCGATAACGGCGTTATCCGTTCGCTGCATGGAACGTCGCCGGGAACCGAAACGTCCGGAATTATCAAGCCCGAGCCCGAGCCGATCAAGGCGGATGAATTTAGAGCCCTTGCTCCCGCACGTTGGCCGTACGATCCGCCGCTCGCAAAGCGCGACATCGCAGGAACGCTCGGCGAGATCCGGGGCAGTCTCAAGGACGATAATTCGCGGGTCAGGTTCCACAACGGGCTCGACATTGCCGGAGGTTACGGGGAAACAGCCTTCTTTGTTCGCGACGAAAAGGTGCTCGATCCATTTGCAGCGGACAATTTTGGAACGCTTCGCGAGCTGCTACGAATGCCGACGATGGGCTATATTCACATTCGGTTGGGGCGTGACGCTATGAATGCGACGTGGGACGATCCTAGATTTTTGTTCGAATTCAACGCGTTTCGAATTCCTGTCAGCGTGCGAGTTCCTCGAGGAGCGGCGTTCAAAGCAGGCGAGGAGATCGGCACGCTCAATGCAATGAACCACGTCCACCTTATCACCGGACGCAGCGGTTTGGAGATGAACGCTCTGGCTGCGTTGGACCTTCCCGGTGTGTCAGATTCCGTCGTTCCGGTGATCGAAAAGGTCACACTGTTTGACGAGTCGTGGAACGAAATCGAAACAAACGATGGTAGCGGACGTATTAAGCTGACAGGAAAAACGCGTGTCATCGTTCGTGCATATGACCGAATGGACGGGAATTCCGAAAGACGGCGTCTTGGCGTATATAAGCTCGGTTACGCGATCTTGAAACAGACCGCGGAGGCGGGAAATGCAAGCAATTGGTCAATAACGTTCGACGAAAATCCGCCGAACGACGCGGTCCGTTTTGTATACGCCAAAGACAGCCATTCGGGATCGACCGGCGAGACG
>JBBSKW010000003.1:0-49304 GCA_038256005.1 Pyrinomonadales bacterium | reverse complement strand
GCCATTAAATCGCTGAGCTTGTAGCGTAAGGCCCTCGCTAAAGCGATCGTAAAAGATACCAAAACCGCTACGAAATACCGTCTTAGGCGCACGGGCACCGCCGGCCCCCGGCGACCAAGCGACCGAAAATCGAGGTGCGAAGTTCAGATTGTCGCTAATGTTCGTCTGATTCTCGTAGCGAAGCCCGAAGCTCAACGTTAGACCCGGGTTCAACCTCCAGTCGTCTGTGATGAAAAGGCCTGTATCCGTTCGTGAAACTTCCTGCTCCGGATTGCCCGTCGTAATCGAAAACTGCGTAGGAATACCGACTCCCAAAAGCGTATTACGGTAATTTTCAAGATTCGTGAACGTAAAATTTCCGCCGAAATTGTTCTCCGATCGATCTCTAATATGTAGGTTTCGAACGCGACCGCCAAACTTTATCGTGTGCGAGGCGCCGATCGCCGTCGTTGTGAAATTCTGCAGTTCCCATGAACGCTGTTTATTAAAGCTCTGGCCGATCTGTGATCCGCCGCCGATGAATGCGTCCGCCACATTGATGGTCGGTATCGTGTTATCACCCAGCTGCGTGCGATCTTCTATTTCATACTCGAAACGGGTTTCGTTAACAGTCGTAGGGTTAATTATTGCTGTCTCGGTCAGGCGAATTTCATGCTCTGTAGATTCCGATTCCGAAGCTCGAGATGGCAAAGAAGTTCCGCCTATTCCTTGGTTTTGGACCGAATTGCGTCCATAGCTGTACCGCACGATCAGCGTATTGCTTTCGTTGAGTGCGTAATCAAATCTAGGGCTGATCGAAAATCTTTTACTCGGGACGCGCACATCTTGCGTGAAAGGTATGGTGTTTAGCCCGCTGTCCAGAATACGAGCGTTGATAATGCTGTTGTTGTCGATATCGCGGTTATTTATATCAAGGAAGAAGGACGACTTCCCTTTTTGTATCGGTCCCGAAATGTTTCCGCCGAAGAATCTCGTTTGACTTGGAGCACGATTCGGTGCGAACGGGTTTCTCGAGTTAAGGCTTTCATCGTTGAAATTGAAGAACGCGCTTCCTCGAAATTTGTCCGAACCGGGCCGCGTCAATATCTCAATTCGGCCAAAACCTAACCGATCGAACTCGGCCGAGAACGGATTCTGATTTATTCGAATCTCACGGATCGCTTCACGCGGCGGAAGGCGTCCGCCGGTGAAGCCGTCAATAAAGATCTGACCACCGTTCGGGCCTGCCGATGGTCCGGCGAGCGCTTGCAATGCGGCCTCAAGTTCATCCGGATCATCCGGAAGAGCTTCAAGGTCTTTGTCTTTCAAAACTGTTGCATTCAGATTGCTTTCCGGATCGGTCGAAACGTTTCCGCTCGTTTGAACGTCGACATTCTCAACGACGGCATCGACCGCTAAGGGCACGACCAATTCGTTCTTCTGGCCGGCAACAACGTCCACTTCAGTATTTTCATAAAGTGAAAAACTGGTCGCAAAAACCTTTACGGTATATCTGCCGGGAGCCAAACCCGTTACGCTAAATTCGCCGCGTGGATTGGTCGTGGCCGTTTTTTCCTGACCTGTTGACGATACGACCGTAACGGTCGCGCCCACTATCAGTGCGCCTAAAGTGTCCTGAACTTGTCCGGAAATACTACCCGGTTGCTGTGCAATTGCAGAAAAGCTAAGCGACAGCGTGATCAGGGAAAGTAGTATGAGTTTATTTAAGAATTTCATATCGATCCGCCTGTTAAATATAAAGGAACGGTACAATGGGCCGTCCGTCAATAAAAAAATTAAATTAAGGATTATCAAAACCGTCTAGTCCGGGAATTGAGAAGCCCGCACCTTGACCACCGCGACCGTTTCGGCCGCTGCCTGCCTGCTGCATCTGGGCGGCTCGAACAAATGGTTCAACGCCTGCCAGAAGCTTTATCGCCGTGATGCGGTCTTCAACACCGCTCTTCGAACTCGAAACAGCGATCATATCGCCCGCCTTTAATTCGGCGGCTGTGATCACCGGAAAACGCTCGTACATATCATCAATGCCGCCACGAGGCCCACCGCCCATACCGGGACGTCCTTGTCCGGAACCTGCCACCTGAGCTGCGGATGCAGGAGCACTGGGTACACCTGCACTAGCAGGCCGTCCGCCGCCTTGGCCTTGTCCCGTTCCCGCCTGTCCTCCGCCGTTTCCGGCCATACGCATTGCCATTTCCTCAGGAAACTTCTTCAGCGTCGAACCGCGGCCGATGGATATCGTCACGTCTTTCTTCGATTGAAGTTCAGAAATCACTATTTCAGTTCCATCCGCATTGATCGATTTCACAGTTCCGGCCACTGTTCTGAACGCCCCCGTGATGATCTCTTCAGCTGAAAAACTCAAGCCGTCCGAACTACGTTCACCCAGCGCCCGCACCATATCGCCAGCCTGCACATTACTAATAGTTCCTGCGACGGCTTCGCTGTACTGAACGGAATCTTGCTTGTACCTTAAGAATTTTGCACCCGATCGAGGCGTCACGGTAACCGTCTGCATTCCGCTCAGGCCTCTGACTTCAATTGCCAACTGTCCGGTGTCCTTATTCGCCGAAGCTACCTTGCCCGAAATCCCGCGCGTCGCCCAACGCTGCGTATCCGCCTGATTCCGCTGAGCAATATCAGACTTCGTCATCAAATAGACGGCTCTCGCGGGAAGCGACTTTTTATCTTCGGAAAGGATTCCCGTGACCAGTAATTTATCGCCGACGGAAATATCGCTTTCGGCGGCAGCAGTTGCGGCACTCAACTTTGGATTATCGGGCGGAACCTTCTTGAATTCGGTCGCCGATGTAATTGCGACATTCAGAGCTCCATCCTTGGTTTGCAGAACGAGAAGTGTCGCGTTGATCGACACAACATCACCGGTCAATGCCGACGGCTTAGTTCCCGGCGTTTGTGCAGAGATCGTGGCCGCGAAAAGGACCGAAAAGAAAGCTGGTAAAAATTTATTCAACATAGAATGCCTACTGACCCAGACTGATATATACGCACGAATGACGAGTCTGGATGTCCCGCCAACAAACTAAGACGAAATTTTACTACTGTAGGTTTAACTTAAAGTGTAAAGAATTGTAAAACCATAGGCTTACGGGCTTCAAACCTTCGTCCATGATCGATTGGAACGGATGGAAACGACCAGGCCGATACCAGCCGCGAAAAGCGTCAGAAGTGCGAGAGTCCAGATATAAGGAAGCGATAGAAGTACGGACCAGGCGACGACCCCGATCAGGATCGCGATCGATTCCGATCTCAACGACTCGCCCGGAAGCTGTCGCTGTAAAAATTTCCCGAGACTTACCTGCATAGCTACACGCCCGAATCCGTAGGCGAGCATGAGCAGGATAAAGACCATTCCACCGACGACGGCCGCGATGTACTCCGGCAGAAATCCGATTACCAGTACAGTTCCAACAGTTGCGAGAAGGAAGCCGAGAAATCCCAGGCTCAGTATTTTCAGCGGAGAAAGTTGAAATCGGGTCGAGGCCCGGCTGACAGCTCCCGGAGCTATCGTAGCAATCAGAAGCGTCACCACGAACCAGAAAAGCACCGACAAGATGCGTTGTGCGAGGAACGACCATGAAAGCGTCGGCGCGAAGATCGTTGATGGGTCTTGGGCAAATGCACGCAGTTCGGTTTCGAATACGCCGAACATGATGGTTTCCTTACCGTTTTCCCGAAGCGGTTCCTTACTTTCCGGCCTATATGCGCCGCCAAGCACGATCACGTCCCCGCCTATGTACGCGTCCGGTTTCTGCACGATCGATCCGCCAAACACAGCTGCATCGCCATCAATTCGGCCTTCGACGATGATGTCGCCGCCCCAGCAAAACACTTCCTTCACGCGGCCCTTAATGATGACGGTCTTAGCGACAGCGGTCACCTGCATATTAGGAGCCTCGTCGATGGTCATCGTATTGCCATCGTCTGATGTCGAAATTTGAGGCTGTGCGAATGTCGAAGTAGCGGCGAGAATGCAGACCAATAGAATCAACCCGACGGTATAAGATGCAAGCCGCGTACGGTGTAAGAATACCGATGAATTATGGCTTCCATTCATACCAAACGGCGAACGATCATTTCTAACTTCGACTGCTTATTATTGCGCGATGAAAATAAAAGACGGCCAGTCCCAAAACTACCACGAGCCCCGTAAAAAGCCCCAAATTGTTACCGCCCAGATAATTAGAGAAAGGGCGAACAAGTGCCGTTAAGCCGAATGCGATTCGGTAAAGCAAGTTACCAACGATTGACATTAAGGCAAGAGCTCCGTCGAGCGTCCCCACGAGTCCGTTTAATGAGCCACCCAGTGCAGCCAGAGCAAAGAGTCCAAGCAAGGCACAGATCGAGATCGCAACAAACTTTTCATCGGGCTGTCGGATCGTACCTATATCGTTCACGGCTGCAACGGAAACCCTGCGAGCGAAATCGTCGGGCAATGCAGGTACGTCTTGGACCAACTCAGCTTCGCGGACGGCAAGCAATATCTGTTTTTCCTGATTGAGGAGTACGTTACAGGAATCGCAATTGGCTAGGTGTGCCTCAAATTCAAGAAGGGAGTCCATCGGCATGTCCTGGTCAAGATACCGAAGTACCTGACCAAGGTCGCAATCTGCAGATTTGTCTTGAAGTGATTTAGCCATTTCAGATCATCGAAAGGCTAAAGTAAGGCGAGGTCAAACTCCGGTTATACCGCGTTCGACAAAAATGCTTCGCATCATGTCTCTTGCCCTGAACAGCCGATTTTTTACGGTCCCAAGCGGCAAGCCGGTAACATCCGATATCTCGTCGTAACTTAAATCCCGTGAATGTCGCAAGATGATGAGTTCGCGATACGTTGCCGGAAGGCATTTTATCACCGAATCGATCTCTTTCCGCCATTCGCTCCGCTCACGATTCTGTTCGGGATTTGGAGCCGGGCTTTCGATCTGAATTTGATACGCAACACCGTCGGTTTCGGTTTCAAGACTCTGCGAATTAACCGGATTGCGTCGCATATGATCGATCGCGGCATTGTGGGCGATTCGATAGAGCCACGTCGAGAATTTGTACTCGGAGCTGTATTTAGTCAAGGACGAGTAGACCTTGATAAAGGTCTCTTGGGTTACGTCGAGTGCAGAGTCGTAATCACCAAGCATTCGAAAGACGTAACCAACGATCGGACGCTGATAACGACGTACGAGTTCTTCAAAACCTTCTTCGCTACCAGCGATCGCTTTTGTGATCAGATCTGCATCGGAGATATCCCGCAGCGGCAAAATTGATTTTAGAATATGCTCGGCCATTTATAGTTGACTTCGCAATAATGAAGTAACTTTGTTGATGACGCAAGCAAAACAACTTGTGCCGAACAAAAGGTGGGGTGAAGCGACTGTATAGAGTGCCGAAATTATTGATAGCCGAACGAAGCGAGACCAGCCGGTGCCGCCAGGTCGTCGAAACTAAGGGATCCAATCGGAATATTTAGCCCGACATCGTCCGCTTTAAGTATCTGCATCACGCGGCCAAGCGCGTCTTTTGATATCTCGCTGATCCGTGCAAGCGAAAAGCCGCTACCGACAAGAAGGACGCAATCAAGTGAGCGTCCTGTTGTCTCATCAGAAAACCGGTCGTTGTAGAAAAGAAGCAGTCTATAGATCTCGTCGTCAAGTTCTGACTGTTGACAGGTGACCGTGCGAACAACAAACGGCTCGGTGCCGCGGAGCATTATCGCGGTAAAACCGTCCGTTTGCGAGCTGATCAATAATGAATCTCGAAGGCCCGAACCATCAACAAGCCATTTAGATTCGGAGATCGCCCGTGGCAATATCAACCCGCATTTCCAGCCGAACTGCTCAAAAATCGTCTCGAACTCATTGATCACCGAGAGCTTCACCGCCGTTGCGAAATACCGGATTCGGCCATCCGCATCGGGAGCTATCTTGTCTCGCGTTATTCGCAATTGCGAGGCCGGCAGGCCAAAGCTCTGTTCAGCCTTCCAATCAAATATCTCTTCGCTTTCGCCTTTAGCTCCGGCACTGGCTTCGAGGGTAATAATGGCCGTTCGGGCCGTACTGCTTGGTAGCGAGACCGACCACCGTTTTTGGTTTCGCAAACCGGCTGAGGTAACTGCTTCTTCAAGTAAAAATCGGAACTGAGTCGGCTCCGTGATGTTTCGCTCGATGAAGCTTGGGTTGATCAAATTTTCAGGAACCTCGACGGTAGCCGCCTGGCGAATGCCGTACTTTCCACCCGATCGTTGAAGCGAAAGGGCTGTGATCGAAGTCCGCTCGATGCCGAAGGCGGTTTTGGGAAACGATGGTTCAGTTAAAAATGAAAGCATTGGTTAGAAAAAAGAGAAGTTAGTATGCCTCGCCGTCGTAGGGAACACCATTGCTGTCATTGCCTTCGGCCAAACTCTTGACATCGACTACGCCCTGATCTCCGTCAGGCGAGGTTGGATCGGCACCCATTTTTGGATCCCATTCCGCTTTTTCGAGTATCGGATCGATCGGAACTTCGCGGAGATATTTTGCTTCGACAAGATCCTCAAGCGACGCCGGCAATTTGCCCTTATCGGCCGTATACTGCTCGATAGCACGCCGCATCTGCCACAAGTTTTCTTTAAGAACGGTTTCTTTCGCGTGCTGAACCGTTCGCTGGTAAACTGGGACAGCCACCGACAAAAGGATGATCAATATGAACATCGCGATCATCAGCTCGAAAAGAGAAAATCCCTTCTGAAACCGTTTACCAATCACTGTACTTATCCCCATTCAAAGCCGTTTGATCAGATGCCGATCGAACGTCGAAAACATTCACACTATCCCAACTGCCGCTGTCGGCCGACTGGTACGACGACCTGAGTTCCCAATTAGATTCACCCGTCATCGGATCAATCGGAAGCCGGCTCAGATAGTGCTTGATCACTTCTTCTGTCGCGTCATTTATCTCGGTCGCCTGCCTTGTTCCATCGTTAATACCGCTGCCACCCGTAAGATTTATCCCACGGGGCTTCACCTTAACTCCATCAACCAGCGTTTCAAGTTCCGGCGGATATCGGTCTAGATTCTCGGTATCAAAGATCGTGCAGTCATCGATCACAACACGGCTTCGCGGATCGGCCGGAACCGCTGACGCTCGGCCCTGGCGTCTATCGGTCGGATTCGTCGTATTCACTGCTCCCTGCGGGCAGGCCCCGATCGTATCACGCTTAAATTCATCGATGGCACCCCGGATCTGCCGAAGCGTTTCCCGCAGCCTTATCTCTTTTTGACGCTTTGCTGCATTCTGAGCGATGGGCACCGTGCCCATGACAAGCACTGCCAGTACAGCCATTGTAACGACAAGCTCGAACAAGGTGTATCCGTTTTCAGCTACGCCTTGTCGAGTAACCGCGATCGATTTAAGGCGAAACTTCAACATCTTGCTCAACTCTTAGAACTTGATCTTAAAGTTCTTTCCTTCGGCATTCAAAAAATTCAACGCGTCTCTTTCAAACTCGATCACAGCCTGGCCATCGACCAAGGCCTCGATCTCGATGAACGCAAGAATCCCTGTTTTGCTAAACACCGAACCTTGCGGCATCGGTAACGATACGAACATCTTTCCGTTCTGATTCAAGAAAGGTGGCGTCGGGCTGTTTGCCAGCGCGGGTCCATAAACATCGCCAAAAGCGACGGATGTGACGGAAAGCTTCGCCGCATCAAATTTCAAGCCAAGCATCGCAGACTTAAAAGCCGCCGAGCTGTTCACCATCACGGTAATCTTCGTCTTTTCACCTTTTTTAAGCGTCGGCATGCTCGCGGGAAGAACTACCTCAGCAAACATTGCGGAGTCGACGCTTTTTTCTTCCCGAGTCGATATCGTTGCTTGAGTACTCACTGCCTTAGCGGCCGATGTATCGGACGTCTGTGCGAAATTCAACGTCCTGACCGATGAATCTATCGGTTTTAAGTTCAAGCCGGTCGGTGCCTCCGTTACAGGTATTGAAGCCGTGGCTGATGTGGAAGGAACCGAAACCGGTGCGTTTTCTGCGGTTCTGACGTATTCAGGCGTGTTAGGCTGGTCGGCTAGCTGCACGTCTGCTTTGTTGTTCAATCGCCTGACTGATGCTAGAAATTCGTCTCTTTCTTCCTGAATGATCATCGCCTCGAGCGAACCGCTTGTCGGAACGGCGATACTTCCGGTCGGCCTTTCAACTTCGTCTTCCGGGAGAATCGCGGGAGCCCGAATAACACGCGGCGTGACGGCGATCACAATATCGACCTGCCTATTATCTCGGGTCGGTGCGGTGAAGAGACGGCCAAGAATAGGGATCAGGCCAAGCAGAGGCAAGCCCTGTCGTCCGCGGCTTTCGACGTCCTGAGCGACGCTAGCGAGCAAGAGCGTGCGATTATTCTGGACACGAGCAGTTCCCTTGATCGAACGCTCGGAAAATACCGGATTGTCAGCCGTTCCACCGGCCACCACGTCCTTGGACTCGATCTCCATTGCGACTTGCACATCTTGGTTCGGGAAAACTATCGGCTTAAATTTCAGCGTTAAACCAACCTGTTCATAGTTAATAACATCACCAACAAAGTTGTTATTCGGATTCGGCGATGTGCCGCCAACGGGAGCGAACGATGCCGTACGAACAGGCACACGCTGGCCGATCCTGGCAGACGAATCTTCGTTATTGAACGCATGGATCTGAGTTGAAGCAAGCAGCTTCGTGTTTTGATTATTTTGAAAAGCCGCGAGGCTGCTCAAGGGAATGCCCAAAGCGATGCTAGCAACGTCAAAGTTTGGAAACCTGAGTCCACTCGTAATATTCTGCGTCGATCCTGAGCGGGCGAACGGTAGACCAACACCACCCAAATTGCTAAGCTGCTGCTCTGTTCCGATCTGGTTTCCGAACTTCAAAAGATCCGATTTCGAAACTTCATAGATAGCGACGTCCATCACGACCTCAGCCCGATCTTTATCAAGCGAGCTGATCAGGCGGCCGATAAGGCGAACGTTTTCCTCGGTATCTCGAACAGTCACGCTGTTCGTGGCCGGATCTTCCAAAACTATCGTCTGGCTTCGGCCGGGCTGGGGCGGAATCGCAGTCTGGATTACGGTTTTTACGTCTTTTGGGCTCGCGTTAGCAAGATAAAATGTCCGCAGGACAAGTTGCTGAAAATTCTGCCGACGGGCACCGCTGGCGACCAATATCGTTCGAGGACCAACACGTTGAAAAAACAAATTCTCCTGAAGAAAAATGTAATCGAGAGCCTTTGCCGGTGTTACCTGTCTAAGCTCTATCCGAACCTGTCGGTTTTCCAATCTTGATTCGACGTCAAACAAGACGTTCAATTCCAAAGCACGTGCGAGGTCCTTGACGATCTGCTGGAGCGGGATTCCGCTCGGAAACGGTAGGTCACGAAGCGTTTCCAACTTTTGCGGCATTCGAAAAACGTCGGGCTGCGTTCCAAAAGTCGAGGAAACGATCTTGACACCGTTCGCGTCGACCGCGTCGGGCTTTTTGCCGTTTTTGGTTTCCTCTTGTAGTCGTACCATCCTAGCCATTTCGGACTTGGCCAGTTCATTTACCGGATCAAACGCGTAAGCCTTCCGGAAATATGTATATGCTGTAGCGAAATCTTTCTCTTCGGCAGAATTTCGCCCGTAAGTCATATACTGCTGCGATGCATGGAACAACGCCCTTCGCAGATGAAGCAGATATTCGGGGTTTTTCGGATTATCATTTACGGCGATCGTATAGGCTTCGACGGCCTTATCCCATTCTTTCGCGGCCTCGTGCTTCATTCCGATCTTAAATTGCTTTTTGCCCTCGCCAATGGCCAAAACAGCGGTCGGTGAAGCCAGCGCGATCAGAACAAAGATCGAAAGAATAAGCCGTATCGTCGGTAAGCTTTTCATATTAGTGTTCGTTAAAAGGCGTTGAGGACGCCGATTTGGTCAAGTAATGCACGGGTTCCGGCGATGAAAGTTGCAAAAACTTTGGTTTGCTTGCCGTTGAGAACCCTCTCACATTGATTTTCGGCCGATATGCTCCGATTTGCAAGCTAATTCTTCAAAACTTTCGGGCTAACGCGGAAGGTTTACACTTTCCCTAGCGGCACGACCACAGCATCCCGCTCATTTTCCGTTATCCTTGACAACGCCTTCCTGCTCAAACGGGCGATCACCACTATCGAAAGGATGGTTGCCGCAATCCCCATAAATAGGGCAATTATGTCTCGCGAACTTTGGGGATCTAGCTGAGCAAGCCCGGCTCCGGCAAGCACCATTGCCGCCGAACGCGGCAACATCCCGGCAAATGACCCGAGAATATACGAACCAATCGGAACGCGTGCCGACGCCAATAAAAAATTGGTAAAGGCGAACGGCATGATCACCGAGATACGCAGAAGAAAGATGATAAATGTCGTCCGCCAATAGTCTTCGCGCATCAACGCACGATAAACAGCATCGATCTTAATGTGCTTGGATGCAAAATCCGGAAGCCTGCGGCCGCTAATACGAGAATGGATCAGGAAAGAGATGGTCGAAGCTGCAACGATCGCTGTCATCAATACCGCGAGGCCGATCCAAAACCCAAACGCCCAACCGCCGACTAGCCCAATAACATTCGTTGGAACCAAAGAAAGTCCGCACAGTAAAGCAGTCGAGATCAAATAAACTAAGGTTCCGATCTCCCAGTTGGATCGAAACCATTCACCGATCGGATTAAGGAAGATTATCAGGACGAGGCTTCCGATCATTGGAAGGAAGATCATCACTAATGCCATAGGCGTTAGATGTCCCAGTTCCTTGATCGTCTTCTTGATTCTCTTAAACAATTGCGGTTCCCTATTATTCTACTAGCAGCTTTCGTCTAAGATAGTCTAGCGCAGCCTGGCTCGAACGCCACCTTATCAAATATCGATCGCCCGGTAATACAATTCGTATCGCCTTCGAGCCGTCGCGGCCAGCGTAACCAATACAAACTGTACCAACGGGTTTTTCGTCCGTTCCGCCGTCCGGACCGGCAATACCGGTCACTGAAACTGCGTGATCTGTTCCCGCCCTTTTCCGCATTCCGATCGCCATTGCTTCAGCCGTTTCAACGCTGACCGCTCCAAAATTTGCGATCGTGTCCTCCCGAACACTAAGCCGGACGATCTTTGCCTCATTTGAATAAGTGATCGCACCCTCGCGAAAATAAGCTGACGAGCCTGAAACATCGGTCAGACGCATCCCGATCAAACCGCCTGTACAGCTTTCGGCGACGGAAACTGTTTCTCCTAGTTCCAAAAGCATTCTTCCCACGACCTGTTCCATCGATTCCCCGTTTGTCGAGAAGACTGCTTTCCCGAGCTTTTCAACTACCGCATCGGCGATCTCGGCGAGTATCGTTTCGGCTGAGGCCGTATCCGCTGAGCGAGCCGAGAGATGCAGTTCAACCTCGCTTTTGTTAAATAGGATCGATGTCTGAACATTTTCGTACGCTTTATAGATGGGCGACGTCGCTTCGTCAACGGCCGATTCGCCAAGCCCCGAAACTTTAATCACCCGTCTGGTAACGCGTAGTTCGCCTGCGTTTTCACTCAGCTTCGGCAGCACGTGATCCGAAAACATCGGCCGCATCTCTTTCGGTGGACCGGGCAGAACGGCTAGAATCTTGCGTTCAATTTCCACCAACATTCCGACTGCCGAGCCATTCGGATTCGGCAAAACAGCAGAACCTTCGATCACAAATGCCTGCCGCTTGTTGATCTCGGGCATTTCGCGGCCCCACGAACGGAACCGTTCACGCAGATGCTGTTCTATATCATAGTGATAAACAAGTTCGCGGTTGATCGCCCGAGCCGAAACTTGCCTCGACACATCGTCTTCAGTCGGCCCAAGCCCGCCGGTCGTTATCACAATATCCGAACGCTTGAGGGCATCGCGGATCACTTCTTCCAAACGCAGCTTGTCATCGCCGACGATAGTCTTCAGCATTACCTCAACGCCAATATCGTTCAGCTTTTCGGTAAGCCAAAGGCTGTTCGTGTCGGTCTTCTGCGGTGTCAGCAATTCTGAACCGATCGCAATGATCTCGGCTGTCAGCATAAACAGTTAATTGCCGTAAATTTCGACAACAGGCTTAGCTTCAGCACTGATATAAGCTCGATACATTCCTTCGGAATTGAATGAAATGCCGATATTGCCGAACTTGTCCATTCCAATGATCCCGCCGTCGCCGCCAAGCTTTTGCAGCTTTTGTTTGATGACGATGTCTGACGCTGTCTGGATCGGCAATGCTCTGTACTCCATCAATGAACAGATATCGCGGGCGACCGATAATCTAATGAAAAATTCGCCCCAGCCGGTTGCGGAAACCGCACACGACTCATTATTTGCATAAGTCCCTGCGCCTATGATCGGCACGTCGCCGACTCGGCTGTAACGCTTATTTGTCATTCCGCCGGTCGAGGTTCCGGCCGCAAGATTTCCATCCTTATCCAAAGCCACGGCGCCGACCGTGCCGTATCGGCTGGCCCGTCGCTCAGCATCGATTAGACCTCCGTGGTCTTTGCTGCCTTCTTTCTTTTCTTTTTCTTCTTTCAAAATTCGTTGAAGAGCATTCCAACGCGACTCCGTCCAAAAATATTTGGGATCGACAAGTTCGACCTTACGCAGTTCCGCAAACTTTTCGGCTCCGGCACCGATCATCATGACGTGCTCGCTTTTCTCCATCACGGCCCGGGCAAGTGTGATCGGATTCTTTACGCGGCCCAAACCGGCAACGGCTCCGGCCGCAAGCGTTTTACCGTCCATGATCGAGGCGTCGAGCTCATTCTTGCCATCGTTGGTGAAAACTGCGCCTTTTCCGGCATTAAAGAGCGGTGAATCCTCCATTATTCGAATGGCGATCTCGACCGCATCCAGCCCAGACTTCCCCGCTTGTAACGCCTTGTAACCCGCCATCAGCGCTTCTTCAAGCTTGGCGCGGTATTCTTTTTCGCGGTCAGGCGTCAGCGACCCGCGAGTGATGACGCCTGCTCCGCCGTGAATGATGAATCCGAGCCGCGGATTCTGTGGGCCTTGAAGCTGGTTGATCTCTGTACCAGCGGACTTTTGGCCGATGGCAGGAATCGACACAAAAGCGAGTACAAACAAAAGCAGAATGGAAAATTGTTTTTTCATTTTGGGTCTCCGGAAAGGTAGTGTGCTTGATTATCGCATACGGACGTTGCATCGCTCAATTTTGCGTGGTTGAATTGGGAAATAAACTTTTTGAATTCCTCCGATCCCAACAGTTCGCGAACTTCAAGTATAGCCCAAGGGGAGATGTCGGTCTCGGGATCGTCGAGCGACACAACGAACGCGGTCCAATTCACCCATTTGATGGTCTCGACTTCATGACGGTTCGGTCGGGGCTCTTTTGTTACCATTCCGATCAAAACCGGACATATCTCATTTTCAACAACGCCGTCCTTTTCGGCCCGATACCAAAATTCAGGCAATGCAAGCCTTAGATCAACGCCCTTAATTCCCAGCTCAAAATTGAGTCGCCGCTTTGCCGCTTTCTCCACCGTCTCGTGCAACATGACGTGCCCGCAACAAGAATTCGACCAAACGCCCGGCCATGTTTTCTTTGAAAGCGCACGCTGCTGCATCAAAAACTCACCTTCATCGTTGAACATAAAGATTGAAAACGCACGATGAAGTCTGGTGTTATTCGTATGCGATGCCAATTTATCGCCTGTCGCGATCGGCGTGTTATTTTCATCTACAAAAACGATCTTGTCGTCGAACGCATAGCTGAACTTGCGATAAACAATTCCAAGTCCGGCAAACACCGCAAGCCCAATGATGGCCGGCCATACCAGACCGCCAAATGCTGCAATCATTGACCAGAAAAAGATGATGAAAATGACACTAATTGAAAGCTGCATCGGAGTCGGCAATAACGGTCGGAAGATCGAAAGCATGATCTCGATAATGACCGCACCGATCGATCCAGAGATCAGCCAGCCGACGAAATTCGATATCGGCACACCGTAGAACCAGCCGCCGCTTTCGTATTGCCAAAATCCGAGATAGACGGCACCAGGATCAAGCACGACGTCAAACAAAGTGATAATTAGTGTCGTCGCGATGACCCGTATTACGCGGCTTTCAAAAAGATTCGCCGAGACGGCGTATGCTCCAAGAATTAGCGGCGTCCAGGCGAATGCGACCGTCCACGGAACCAGCCCAAAGATCCGAAAACCCAAAAGATCCGAATACCCAAAGTGGCCGTACGGAAACCCGGTTAGGATCGCGGACGCTTCGATTGCCAGCGCGTAAATTCCTAAAACCGCTATCAAAATCGAGCCATCTCGCCAGCCAAGCCATCGCCGAACCGCCCAAAAAGATGGAACTGCGAACAAGGCGACATTGACCGCCGAAGCGTAATGCGACCACGGCGGTAATTCTACATTTGCCATGAAGAATGCTCCGGTCGCCAGGAGTATCAATACTGCAGCCGTAATCGCCGCTTGTTTGTTTTGGTTCCCTGACATTAAGCTAAAACTGGAAATTCGAAACGGCTAACTGAAAACTGGTGCAAAACTCTTTCGTCAAATTTCTACTAAATGTTAGCAGACCGCGCTTCTGGCTCTATGTGCTAGGACCATATCTGGTCGGACTTGCAGCTGGTGCCGTAAAAGCCGACGATTTTTTTCGCTGGGATATTCTCCTGTTCGGACTGTATTTTCTGTTCCCAGCCAATCTGCTGATCTACGGCATCAATGATGTTTTTGATTTTGAAACAGATCGGCTCAATCCCAAAAAGACCGAATATGAATTGCTCGTTCGGCCCGAATCCCATCGGCCGCTTTTGAGATGGATCGCCTTACTCAATATCCCTTTCATCGTCGCAGCCTATTTTCTCGCACCGAAGGCGTTACCTTCACTCGCCGGCTTCATTTTCTTTTCGGTCTTCTATTCAGCACCACCGATACGAGCAAAAGCGATACCTATCGTCGATTCCGCATTCAATATTCTCTACGTCTTTCCTGCTGCATTCGCATTTCAGCTGCTAACCGGTTCGTTTCCCCCCATAGCATTATTCATCGCTGCGGGACTGTGGACAATGGCAATGCACGCCTACTCAGCAATTCCCGATATCAATGCCGACCGTGAAGCCCGCGTGAGCACGGTCGCAACCCTTCTCGGTAGAAACGGAACTCTGGCTTTCTGCCTTATCTCTTATCTCGCTTCGACTGCACTTGCGTGGCCGTATCTTGAATTTTTCAGTCTGGTTTTCGGTATCGTGTATACCTTTATGATCGCGATTTCGTTTCTCGCAAAGAACGACGACGGGATCTTTGCTATTTACAAACACTTTCCTCTGCTAAATGCCGCGACAGGCTTTGTTCTGTTCTGGTACATAGCACTCGCAAAATTCTTTTGATTTGATTTCTTATTTTCTTCATTCGTGTGATTTGTGGATAAAATGAATTCTTATTTACCAATCACACGAAACATATCAAAAAGTACTATAGCTCGGACATCGGCCCTGCACTCTTTATCCCATGAACGCGTTTATAAACAAGCTCGGCGCTGATCAAACAGATCTGGGTCCCGATGCCCGGATTAGTTCCCGCACCGACGTAAAATAAATTCTCCACTTTCTTTGATTTGTTATTTGGCCGAAATATCGCAGTTTGCCAGATCGTGTGCGCAAGCCCCAATGCGGTTCCTTTGTAAGCGTTATAATCTGCGGCAAAATTATCGACCGTGTAAATGCGCTTGTATTCGATCTTTTCGCGAAGTCCGGGCAGGTTCATTTGTTGCTCCATTATCCCCAGCACTTTCTCAGAATATGCCTCTTTTTCGGCGCTGGTCATTTTCAGATCGGAGGCGATCGGCACAAGGACGAACAGATTCTCTTTGCCTTCCGGGGCAACGCTCGGATCGGTCACGGAAGGAGCACAAACATAAAGCGAAGGCTCATCCGGCAAGCAAGGATCTTTATAAATATCGTCAAAATTCTTTCGCCAATCTTCGGAAAATAAAAGATTGTGATGGATCAGGCTCGGCATCTTTTCGCTTACGCCGAGATACATTATGAACGCCGACGGGGCCATCACGCGTTTATCCCAATACTTCTCTTTGTGAGTCTGCCATTTCAGGTCAAGGAGCTTTGTTTCGGTGAACTGAATATCGGCATTTGAGATCACAATATCAGCCGCAATGAACTCTTTGTTTTCAAGCTGAACACCTTTCGTCTCACCGTTTTCGACCACGATCTCAGCCACAGGGGAATTCGTCCGCAGCAACGCTCCATTTTTTTCCGCAACGCGTGCAAGGGCCTTGATCAATTCGTAAAATCCGCCCTGCGGATAGAACACGCCCTGATTGAAATCCATGTGCGACATCAGGTTGTACATCGCCGGTGCTTCGTATGGCGAAGTGCCGAGAAACACCATCGTATATTCCATTACCTGCTGAAGCTTTTTCGTTTTAAAGAATTTGGAAACGAATGTGTGCATCTTCGAAAAGACCGACAACTTTTGACCCTCGGTCATTACGCGCTTGTTGAAAAAATCAAACACTGTGTCGTAATTCTTGTACATGAAGTGCTTGGTCGCGACCTCATACTGATACTCGGATTGCTTCAAATACGCGCGGAGTTTTTCGGAAGAACCAGGCTCGATAGCGTCAAACGTTACCGAATCCTTTGACATATCGGAATGAATGTCGAGCGGTTTCGGATCGCCTGTGAAGAAGATTCGGTACGATGGCCCGAGCTTCATGAGGTCAAGATGATCCTCGACCCGCTCGCCCATTAATTTGAAGAAGTGTTCGAACAGGTCAGGCGCCAAATACCAAGAAGGCCCCATGTCGAACTTGAAACCTTCGGCTTCAAAAATATTCGCGCGACCGCCAAGGTTCGCGTTCTTTTCAAGAACGGTTACGTCGTAACCTTTTTTTGCGAATAGCCCTGCCGTTCCCAAACCGCCGATGCCGGCACCGATTACAACGACCTTTTTACTCATAAACTCCGGCAAGCGCCTTTAAGGAAAGATAGATTTTCTGCTGTCTGTTGGTGCGAACTCTGCCCGCGAACACGTTATAGTTCGCCTGCTCGATCTCGCCTAAGATCGCCTTATAAAGCACATACGAAATGCGAACCGCGAGCCTTCCGCGCCAATGAAGAAGTTTGATACCGGGAAAAGCTTCGCGATAGATCTCGCGGTTTCGCTCGATCTGAAATTTCATGAACTCCTCAAACCGCTCGTCGCGGATCTGAGACGCAATATCAGCATTTGTCAGGCCGTACTTCCGCATCTCGTCCTGCGGCATATAAACGCGGCCGAGATCATCATGATCTTCGCGAATGTCACGCAAGAAATTCGTGAGCTGAAATGCGTAACCTAGTTTCTTTGCGTACTCAAACGCTTCATCGCTTGAGTAACCAACAACACGGGTGACCATCAGTCCGATCACGCCGGCCGAGCCGTACATGTAATCCTCAAGCTCCGTATAGTTTTCGTAAGAGAACTTTTCCTCGTCCATAAACATCGACTTCAGAAAGGCGTCGCATTCCGACATCGGGATCGAATACTTACAGAACTGATTCACTATCGCGTACAGCACCGGGTCCTCGCTTTGCCCGGTTTCCATCGCCGACCGCCACGAATCGCACCATGCCTGCAATTTTCGTAGAGCTTCGTCGTGATCGTCGCAGCTTGGATCATCGACGATCTCATCCGGAATGCGTGCGAACGCGTAGATCGCGTAGATGCCTTCACGCGTTTCTTTCGGAAAGAATTGTGTGGCGAAATAAAAGCTTGTACCGTAACGCCGGGTTATCTGGCGGCACTGTTCGAGGCCCAACGCCAGTTTCGCGTCTAATTTGGCGGTTCCGGAACCTGAATCTTGCAATCCGATCATTTGCTGTTCATCAGTCCGACTACTGTGAGGCAGTATAGCCGAGCCATTTGTCTCCTTGGAATCCTTTTCGTGACAGAAAACTGCTCGGATTCACCCACGGAAAAATGTGTGCTAATTTGCCAGAAAATCACGCACTTTCTTCATATCTTCCCAGACATCCTTCTTTTTGTGCGGGTCGCGAAGAAGATACGCAGGATGAAAAGTCGGCATTACTTTCACGCCGAAATAGTCGTGAAATTCGCCGCGCATTTTCGTTATCGGCGTTTTCACCTGCAACAAATTATGTGCCGCGGTCGCACCGAGAACAACGATGACTTTCGGATTGATGACAGCTATCTCTCGCATCAAAAACGGCCTACAGGTCGCGGTTTCGATCGGTTCGGGCTTGCGGTTGTCAGGTGGCCGACACCGATTGATATTTCCAATACAAACACTCTCACGTTCAAACCCCATCGCCTTTATGATGTCGGTTAACAAACGTCCTGCTCTGCCAACAAAAGGCAGACCCTGCTCGTCCTCGTCCGCTCCGGGAGCTTCGCCGATAAACATCAGATCTGTTTGAAAGTTCCCTGTCGTGTGTACGATCTGTTTTCGGCCGGCATGAAGCGGACACCGCTTACAATCGCCGATCTCGGCACGTATCGATTCGATCGTGTCTGTCGTTTCGTTCATTATCGGCAATGCGACGGACAATATGGCTTCCATTGGTTTCGGTTCGGGCTCCATAGAACGGACGGATTGCATTACGTCGTCACTCGGCTTTGCAACATTTCGAGTCTTGAGCGACGGTAGCGAAGAAAGCCTCGACGCGGGCCGTTTTGCTAACTGTTCCGGACGCGCTATCTTCGGCATTTCGAACGGCTCGTTGGTCTCGGGCCTTTCGTCCAAGTTCCGAACTACTCGTGCAACAAGTTGCGGCTCAGCGATCTTCGCCTCATCCGTAGCGACCGTCATATCGGCTGAAAGTACGTCAGCGCCAAGTTCTTTCAAATAAAGAACGTGCTCACGGACATCTGAGATCAATTCGGAAAGTGCCGTTCCTGACATTACGCTCCACGAAGTTTTATGAGTTCGTCGAGTATTCTATCAGCCAACTCGCGTTTTGACATCAGCGGCAATTCGATCTCGCCGCCGACTCTGGTCAGAATCGTCGCGATGTTGGTGTCGGTGTTGAATCCGGCACCTTCTTTTGTGATGTCGTTCGCGATCACCATATCCAGATCTTTCTTGCCCATTTTGATCTTGGCGTAGGTGATAACGTCATTGGTTTCAGCGGCAAAGCCGATCACCAGCAGATCTTTGTGCCGCCGTTTTCCGACTTCCGAGAGTATGTCCGGCGTTTTCCTGAGCTCAAGCGTTAGCGTGTCCTGCTTCTCTTTTTTGATCTTCGCCTCTGCCGCATTTGCAGGCGCGTAATCGGCAACGGCAGCAGCTCCGATGAACACCGTCGCTTCCGACAAATCGCTCATCACCGCATCAAACATTTCGCGTGCCGAAACTCCGCTGATGATCTTCACACCGCTCGGCGGTTCGACCGTCGTGACGCCGCAAACGACCGTCACCTCAGCCCCTCGGTCACAAGCCGCTTCTGCCACGGCAAAGCCCATTTTTCCCGACGAATGATTTGAAATGAACCGCACCGGATCGATCGCCTCACGCGTCCCGCCGACCGTGATCAAAACGCGTTCGCCTTTTAAGTCCGATGTCCCGTGTCCCAAGTCCAACGTCTGAACCGCGGCCTTCTCCAAACTTTGGACCTTGGACCGCAGGCGTTGGACGAGCAATCTCATTGCCTGTTCGACGATATTCTCAACATCTTCAAGCTTCCCAGTCCCGACCGTTTTACACGCAAGATCACCGGCGACCGGCTCAACGAAATGTACGCCGTCTTTTTTTAATTGCTTGATATTCCGCTGCGTCGAGGGTTGCTCCCACATCGTAGTGTTCATCGCCGGAGCGATCATCACCGGAGCGGTCGATGCGAGATATGTCGATGAAAGAAAATCGTCCGCCACGCCGTTCGAAAACTTCGCGATGATATTTGCGGTCGCCGGTACGATCAACAAAAGATCGATCTCTTGCGAAAAATTGATATGAGCGATCGGGACAGGATTCGCCGGATCGTAGTCGTCAACTATCACGTGTTTGTCCGTCAACGCCCGAAATGTCAGCGGCCGAACAAACTCCGTCGCATGCCGCGTCATCGCCACCGAGACTTCGCAGCCCGCCTTCTGCAAAGACCGCATAACCTCAACAGCCTTATAAGCCGCGATCCCGCCCGAAACACCCAAACCTATTCGAAATTTTACCATCTATTCTGACCCAAGAACCTCTCCGAAATAAGTGATAACGGATAAGTAATAACTTATAACTGATCAAAACCTATCACTTTTCACTTATCACCTATCACATATTCCGAAGATAAAAATAATACGTCTCGACACAAAGATTTTACTACAATTCGCATCAATGCTTATGCTAGACTCGCTCTGAGATTTCAGGGAGTTTGTAAACATGAAACGCTGGACAATCGGATCGATCGCATTCCTCGCTACTCTCGCCGTCGGCTTTTTAATTGCCGATTTTGTATCCGTGGATTTTCATCCTGACCAAGCACCTGTTGGGCAGACCCTGTTTCCCGAAACTGAAGACCTGCCATTGCAGACTCGCCCTTCAGATTTAGAAACGGTCAGTTCCGCATCCTCTTGGCTTAAAGCTGCTCCGTTTAAGTTGCTAAAAGTTGGCAAAAAATACCAGATCGATGATATCGATGCAAAAAACGGTGAAACTTGGCTTGGACTGTTCGAAGAGAATGACAAATATGTTCTTCGAGACGCAAGACTGAAAATAAAAAACGTCAGGATAGATATGAAGGACGAGTATGATGGTGGTACGGGCCTGAGACGAAATGTCGGAGTCGAAGGAACAGGCAAGCCGGTGTTTTTGGTCGAGAAAGCGGCGAAACCCCGCGAGGGTGGCGTACAAACCGTATTTAGAGGCCCGGACTATCTAGAAGCCCTGAGCGTTTCGCCGGACAAATATATTGACAAGATATCCTTGTTCTCGGATGGTTTTGTTCGTGATTTTCAAATTGCGACAAAAAGCTATTCTCTAAAAGTAACCAGAATGCTAGATACCGACGGCAGAAACATGCTTGTGCTTACTTTGGAAACCGATGGTGTCCGTCAAATTTTACACGCCTCGCCTGCCGAGGGCTTAGGCGAAGACGGTAAATGGCTCGGACAGATCGGTCAACTTTACTGGGTTGGCGACATCGACCGTGACGGTAAGCTAGACCTGTACCTTTCCTTCTTTACTACCGACATCATGTATGATGCTTTTCTATTTACCACAACTAAAGCAAAGAATGGCGAAATCGTAGGAAAAGCGGCCAGCTTTCACCTCACCCCCGGATGCTAATTATGAAACGCTGGGCAATCGGATCAATCGCATTCTTCGCCGCCATTTTCTTCGGAACAGTATTCACAGTCGGTTTAGTCAAGGTTAGTGACCTGATTACGTATTCTGATGGATTCGATCCTCAGTACGTCCAAGCGATCGAAACACCAGCACCTGATACGCCGTCAACGTCGATCGACTTGCCAGCGATTTTTAATCCGACCATAGATTACGCAAAAACTCTGCCCGTAAAGCTGCTCTTTCCCGGAGAATTTCATTTTGATGAAGTTCCCTATCGTTCGGGCGAACGGTGGCTTGGCTTATTCCGAGAGCGAGACGAGACGATTCTAAAGTGGACAACAATCGATATTAAACGGGGCAAAGATCCGATCTTGCAGGATACAGAAGTCTCGGTTAGAAATTCGAGTTCCGCGATTTTCTTACTTAAGGGTGCCAAAGAATTACAACTTGGCAATGTTGATACAATGTTCGACGCAGAGGACCATGCGGATTTTACGATAGACGATTGTAGCGACCTGCGATCATCTTTCAGAATCAGAGGATCATTTTGGCGTTTATGTAATGAGAACTCATACGGTAACGGCTTCCCAAAAAAATCGTCGTCGCTAAACCTTTCAGGACCTGCTTTCGATCCAGTTTCTTTGACGTCGCTTCCTGACGATTGCGACGATTGCTCCTGGAAACTAGTTTGGGTTGGCGACTTGGATAACGACTCGCGACCAGACTTCCTCATTGATGTTTCTAGTCATTATAATTCTTACGAACCTACACTTTTTCTTTCGTCTAAAGATTATGCCGTGTACGCAAGTTTTCACGGAGTGGGCTGCTGAGACCAATATGAAACGCTGGGCAATTGGATCGGTCGCATTTTTCGCTACGAAATCTGAAAAGTGTGATGCTAAGAATTACGAGGCATTTCCCGAAAATGATTCCCTCAAGGTTGAATATTTCTTCTCGCTCAAAAAATTCAAGGAAGGCGAAGAACTGTTCACGGCCCTTCGCGATGCGTGGAAACCGCATGGTAATCTTCTACAGAATTCCCACGGGAACATTTCCTACCGGTCAGGACTAATCAAATTTCACAATGACGAACAAGTCAGATAATCACTTACACTTACCAGAAGTTCTTTCTTCCAAAACAATTTACAGAGGCAAAGTTTTTGACGTTCGCGTTGATGAGATTCGCGAGGGCGATGTTGAATATGAGCGGGACATTATCGTTCACGGCGGGAGTGCGGTTATTTTGCCGGTGTTTGCTGATGGAACGGTCGGGCTCGTTCGGCAGTATCGTCACGCGGCCGGGAAATATCTGTTGGAGATCGCCGCCGGAACGCTCGAAGAAGGCGAAGATCCTTTGACCGGCGCGATTCGTGAGCTCGAAGAAGAAATCGGCGTCACCTCGGGAAAGATCGAAAAGCTCTCGGAATTCTACGTCTCGCCCGGATTCCTGACCGAGAAGATGCATCTTTTTCTCGCCACCGAGCTCACCGAGGTCGGACAGAAACTTGAGGCAGACGAGATCCTCACTATCGAAAGGCATTCATTCCCCGATCTGCTCGAAATGGTTAAGAACGGCGAGATCGACGACGCCAAGACCATTATTGGGATCACGTTGGCGTCGAAGGCGTTCGCCCGCAGATGAGTGAGAGCCACTTTAGTCACAAAGCCATTACTTACGTGCGGGCTAACGACACTTACGCAGTCGGCTCTTCCTTCAGGAGCTCGGCCTCGGCTAGTTGGTCTCGAATCTCCTGAACGTAGCTGATGTCATCCGGAACGATATCGGCAAGCGTCACGATCAGTTCACCCTTGCGGCCGTACTTGATCGCATGTTGGATCGCCTCCCGGCTATCGGGAATTACCCGTACTTGCGGCTCTTTCCCGGCCCGAGCGACGCCTTCCTGGATCAACGTTGCGACCTCGCCTGATGCCCGTCCGCGAAGGTAATGCCCGGCACGGATCACGATACGGTCGAACGAATTTCCGGCGATCTCGCCCATTTCGCGTATGTCATCGTCGCGGCGGTCGCCCGGAACGTTCATCACAACCGTGCGATATTTGTTCGACAGCTTTGCCGTAAAATTCGTCAGAGCCGTAAAGCCGGCAGGGTTGTGTGCGTAGTCCATCAACACCGTACAATTGCCGACCTCGATAAAGTTCAAGCGGCCCGGTGTTTGAGCGGTGCCGGCGTTGAACGTGGTCAACCCAACGCGGATGTCTTCGATCGACACACCGTGAACAAAACACGCCAGCGTCGCGGCGAGCACGTTCTGCACCATGAATTCTGCACGTCCTCCATATGTCAACGGAATGTTCGTTACCTTTTCAACGCGAACCTTCCACTTACCCTTAAGAATGGTTACGTAGCCATTCTCGTAAACGCAGGAAATGCGTCCGCGTTCGGCACGCCAGCGGATGTTCTCATTATTTTCGTCCATCGAAAAGCAGACGACCTTTCCGTCAACAAGTTCTTTCATTCGATAGACGAGCGGATCTTCGGCATTGAGCACGGCGAATCCGCGTTTCCCGACCGCACGCGGAACTACGGACTTCACGCGAGCAAGATCTTCGAGCGTGTTGACGTCCTTAAGACCTAAATGATCAGCCGCGACGTTGAGAACAATGGCGATATCCGCATGATCAAAACCGAGCCCCGAATGAATGATACCGCCGCGAGCAGTTTCCAAAACGGCGACATCGACGGTTGGATCCTTGAGAACTAATTGAGCCGAAACCGGCCCAGTATTATCGCCGCGGACGATCTGCTGATTCTGAATGTAAGTTCCGTCGGTCGTTGTAAATCCGACCGTACATCCGCTGCCTTTCAGGATGTGTGCGATAAGCCGAGTGGTCGTCGTCTTGCCGTTAGTGCCGGTGATCGCAATGATCGGTATTCGTGATTCGGCTCCCGGTGGAAACAGCATATCGATCACGTGTTCCGCGACGTTGCGGCCGATGCCTTCGCTCGGCGCAAGGTGCATACGAAACCCGGGTGCGGCGTTTACTTCGATAATGCCGCCGCCGTTCGCATGAAGCGGTTCGCTGACGTTTGGCGCGATGATGTCGACTCCCGCAACATCAAGCCCGATGATGCGAGCTATACGCTCAAAAAGAAACACATTTTCAGGATGAACTTCGTCAGTGACGTCGATCGCAGTGCCGCCGGTCGAGATGTTGGCAGTGGTCTTGAGGTAGAGAATTTCGTCCTTAGGTAAGACGCTATCGGCCTGATACCCGGCCTTCTCAATACACCGAAGCGTTTGGCTGTCGGTATCGATCTCGGTTAAAACTTTCTCATGGCCGTAGCCGCGACGCGGGTCAGCGTTGGTCGTCGCGATCAACTCTTCGATGGTACGTTCGCCGTCGCCAACGACGTGTGCGGGAACGCGTTCGGCAACCGCGATCAACCGGTTGTTGACCACAAGTGCCCGAAAATCAGCACCTATCAACTGTTTTTCGACGATGATCCAACGCGAGTATTCCTTGGCTTTTTCAAATGCTATCCGTGCATCTTCGATCGACTTTATGCCAACGGTCGCGCCCTTGCCGTGGTTTCCGTCAAGCGGTTTGATCACTACCGGATAACCGACACGTTCGAGCGTATCTTCAAGTTCCTCTTCGCTCTTGATTCGATAGCCTTTAGGCACCGGAACGCCCATATCGCCAAGCAGCGTTTTCGTGGCGTGTTTGTTGCCTGCGATATCGACCGCGATCATGTTCGTATTCGCAGTGGTCGTTGCCTGAATTCGCTTTTGGTGGACGCCATAGCCGAGTTGAACGAGCGATTGATCATTCAGCCGAATGTAGGGAATATCGCGGCTATCGGCCTCTTCGATCAGAGAACCGGTCGACGGCCCGAAGCGAACTTCTTCTCGGATCTCACGCATGCGTTGGACATCTGCCGCGACCTGTTCTTTGATAATTTCAAGCGAAACGTCGCCGGACATATCGAGAAAAAGCTTCACCGCCGCACGCGCCGCAAAACGTCCAACTTCTTCTTCTTGGTAGCTGAAAACAACGTTATAAATTCCTGATTCGTCTGTTTCTCGCGTCCGGCCGTAACCGACTTCCATCCCCGCAACGGTCTGAAGCTCAAGTGCGAAATGCTCGATTATGTGGCCCGCCCACGTGCCTTCCTGAACACGGCGAAGAAATCCGCCCTCTTCGCCATAGCTACAGCCGTGCTTGAGCAAGGACGGCAAAACGTCGTTCATTCGGCCGTAAAAGCCTTCGATCTTATCGGACGGCTGCTGTTCAAAATCGCCAATATCAAGGCGCATTATGATCAGCTTTTTCCAATAGCCGCTCCAGTAGTTCGGCCCGCGAAGGGTGCGAATTTCGAGAATGTCCATAATTTTGCTTTATCCGAGATCTGGCAACAGGAATTCCTGCGGCGGCTGGAGCGGGTGGCGGTCGATGTAGTCGTAGATCAAGCCGTCACGCAAGATGTGCATATTTACACCGCAGACGCTGAATGATTCGTGCTCGGCGACCTCAGCGATCTCGTTATAGGTGATCTTCGAGCCGTCTACGATCGTCACCGATCCGCGCCCGAAGACCTCGAGCACGCCTTTGCCGTCAAGAATAATGGCCGTGTTTTCATCAATGCCGATACCAAGGTTATATGGGTTATACGAAACCGCCGTGATCAGACGGCTGATGCGGCCTCGTTCGGTGAAATGCTGATCGATGATGATATTTTTGAGAAAGCCGAGACCCGGAGAGAGTTGAACTGCTCCCTTATGCGGATGCGACGTCGGCTCGCCGCGTACGATCATCGACGTGCTCATTCCGGCCGCACCTGCACTCGTGCCGGCCAACACCAGATGCGTTTCGCGAACCATTTTGCGGAGTCTTTCGGCGAACTTCGTCCCGCCGAGCAACGAAACGAGCCGCATTTGGTCGCCGCCGGTCATGAAAACACCGGTCACGCCGTCGAGCAGACCCTCAGCGTCCGCCTGAAACACATCCTGTCGCGAGGTTGCCCGGAGCACACGCGGGTTTGCGATGCCGAGATTCCGAAAAGCTTGCGTATAAACGTCCGCTGCGAACTCAGGATAATCCGAAGCGACCGGAACAATCAGCACTTCGGACTTTTCGCTGCCCGCGAGCTCCAAAAACTTCTTCAATATCCGCCGCTCGTTGTATTTATCTTCTGCGCCGCCAATCACCAGCAAATGCCCACCAATGATCTCGCGGTCGTGTGTTTCTTCCATTGTTTGTTTGTAACTGATAGAGAGAGAATAACTTTAGGTAAAGTTATTGTAATTGTAGGTTTTGGTCAAGATACCGGCAATCTAATATTGTTAGGTTTGCTTTCGGGCACTTCTATATTTTTCGGAGTGAATCTCTTGCAAACTGCGAACTTTCACATGTGGCTGCGACGTTTTTGTGGCGATGGCTTCGACGAGGGCTTCGGCGCCGGTAATTGTCGTTACGCAAGGAACGTTGAATTGCAGCGCAGCTTTACGGATCGCCTTTTCGTCGTAATGTGAGGTCTTACCGAGTGGCGTGTTTATGATCAGGGCGATGTCTCCCTGGCGGATAAGATCGGCGATGTTCGGGCGTCCTTCGTTTACCTTGAAAACGCTCTCGCATTGCAGGCCGACTTCGTGCAGACGCTTGGCTGTACCGTAGGTTGCGACCAGATCGAAGCCTAATTTGTTCAACCGGCGGGCGAGAATTACGGCCTGGCCTTTGTCGGCATTCGTCACGGAGATGAATGCCTTGCCGGAGAGCGGAAGTTTCAATCCCGCACCTTCCATTGCCTTGCCATAAGCTTCGCCGAAGGTCGCACCAACGCCCATTACTTCGCCCGTAGAATGCATTTCCGGACCAAGGATCGGATCGACGCCCGCAAATTTCTTGAAAGGGAACACGGGAGACTTCACGAAGACCTGCGGAACGGGCAAAACGTCCGGCAAATTAAAATCCGCTAGCAGTTTGCTTCCGGCCATCACGAGCGAAGCGATTTTAGCGATCGGGACACCCGTCGCTTTCGCCACAAAAGGCACAGTTCGCGACGCGCGGGGGTTTACTTCGATGACATACACGCGTTCGCTCTGGACCGCGTACTGAATGTTCATCAATCCCTTTACTTTTAAAGCTTTCGCGAGCAGAACCGTGTAGTGCTGGATCGTTTCGAGTAGCTCCGGAGCGATCCGTTGAGCAGGAAGTACGGAAGACGAGTCGCCCGAATGAATTCCCGCCTCTTCGATATGCTCCTGAATTCCGGCGATCACAACAGCCGTCTCATCTGCCAACGCATCAACGTCTATCTCACCTGCTCGCTCCAAAAATTTATCGATCAGGATCGGTTTTTCCGGCGACGCATCTACCGCAGTTCGCATGTATTCATCGAGCGAGGCCTCATCATACACGATCGCCATCGCTCTTCCGCCAAGAACAAAGCTCGGACGCACTACGACCGGATAACCAATCTCATTCGCAATTACTTTTGCTTCTTCGGGCGAAACAGCGGTGCCGTTGGGCGGCTGCGGAATGTTCAGATCCTGGAGCAACTCACTGAAACGCTTTCTGTCCTCCGCAAGGTCGATGGAATCCGGCGATGTACCGATGATCGGGACGCCTGCGGCGTGCAATCTGTCCGCAAGGTTGAGCGGCGTCTGCCCGCCGAACTGTACGATCACGCCTTCGGGACGTTCGACCTCGACGATGTTCATCACATCTTCGAACGTAAGCGGCTCGAAATACAGCCGGTCGGACGTGTCGTAATCGGTCGAGACGGTTTCGGGGTTGCAGTTGACCATGACCGTCTCGAAATCGGCGTCTTGCAAAGCAAAACTCGCATGGCAGCAGCAGTAATCGAATTCGATCCCTTGGCCGATGCGGTTCGGCCCGCTGCCGAGGATCATTATCTTTCGCCTTTCGCTCGGATCTGCCTCGCACTCTTCTTCGTAAGTCGAATAAAGGTACGGCGTGAACGATTCGAACTCGGCTCCGCACGTATCGACGCGTTTGTAGACCGGCGTAACGCCCGCCGCTTTACGATGATCGCGCACCTCCAACTCGGTCGAGCCGGTCATGAATGAAATGCGTCGGTCGGACAAGCCAAATTCTTTTGCCTGTCGCAGTTCGACAGTCGAATAATCGGCTAAAGGCTTGGAATCCAGTGTTTCTTGAAATTCCATTACCTGGCTTAGTTGATCTAAAAACCAAGGATCGATCTTTGTTAAGCGATGAACCTCGTCGATCGAATACCCGTTCTGCAATGCGTAAGTGATATAAGAAAAACGCTGAGAATTGGGTCGAGCAAGCTTGCGCTGAAGTTCCTCGTCGGGCACATCGACGAGCCTGAGCGGCTTCACAGCCTCAAGCGACCGCAATCCCTTGAACAAACTCTCTTTGAACGTTCGCCCGATCGCCATCACCTCGCCGACCGACTTCATTTGGGTTCCCAAAACGTCTTCCGCACCGGGAAATTTCTCGAACGCCCACTTGGGTATCTTCGTCACGACGTAATCGATCGTCGGTTCAAAAGATGCCGGCGTCTTCTTCGTGATGTCGTTAGGAATCTCGTCGAGAGTATAGCCAACAGCTAGTTTCGCGGCGATCTTCGCGATCGGGAATCCCGTCGCTTTGGAAGCTAATGCGGACGAACGCGAGACTCGCGGGTTCATTTCAATAATGCGAACGGCTCCGTCAGCCGGATTTACCGCAAATTGTATGTTCGAACCGCCGGTCTCAACGCCTACCTTGCGGATACATTTGATCGACATATCGCGCAGGTTCTGATATTCGACATCGGTCAAGGTCTGCGCCGGTGCGACCGTGATCGAATCACCCGTATGCACACCCATCGGATCGAAATTTTCGATCGAGCAGATGATGACGACGTTGTCGTTGAGATCGCGCATCACCTCAAGCTCATATTCCTTCCAGCCGAGGATCGATTCTTCAACGAGTATCTGCGAAACGGGAGATGCCTCAAGCCCACCTTTCGCGATCTCCTCGAATTCCTCCGGGTTGTAAGCCGTGCCGCCGCCCGTTCCACCTAATGTGAAACCGGGACGGATGATCGCGGGATAACCTGTCTCTTCGACGATCTTCTGAGCCTCCTCCCAAGTGTATGCGAACCCACCCTTGGCTGATGGAATGCCGATCTCGTCCATCGCCTGCTTGAAAAGCTCGCGGTCTTCGCCTACCTTGATCGCGTCGATGTTCGCCCCGATCAACTGCACACCGAACTTATCCAAAATGCCCTTCTCGAATAATTCGACCGAAAGATTCAGGCCGGTTTGCCCGCCAACCGTAGGCAACAAAGCGTCTGGACGTTCCTTTTCAATTATGGCGGTCAGCGTTTCAAGCGTGAGCGGTTCGACGTAGGTCCGGTCTGCTATCTCAGGATCGGTCATGATCGTCGCGGGATTGGAATTGACCAATACGACCTCAAAACCTTCCTGCTTTAAAGCTCGACAGGCTTGCGTTCCCGAATAATCGAACTCGCAAGCCTGGCCTATCACGATAGGACCTGAACCAATGATCAGTATCTTCTTTATGTCTGTTCTTCGCGGCATTTTTCTAAATCACTGATTATACAGAAAACGCCGTGGAACAAAAAAAGGCGGCCTGAAGACCGCCAAACTACAGGGTGAAAGTTTTAGCTAGAAAGGCCGGCCGGGAATCTTGGGAAAATTTCCTCCTGGTATTTTGGGCACTTTCATCTTCAAGACGCTATCAAGTTGGCCGGCAAAGGCAGGATTTAGTTTCTTCAACTGACCCTGGATCTTTTTAGCTTCTTTTTCGTTTCCGCTAAGATGATAAACCTCGCCGAGGCTAAACAATCCAAATTGGTTCCCGGAGTCGATCGATGTAGCCCTTTTCAGGATCTCGATCGCACGGACCAGATTGCCGAGTCCTTTATAACTCACACCGAGTTGGTTCATTGCCAAAACCCAGTTGTTGTTTAAGGCCAACGCCTGATTTAATGCGACCTCAGCGGCTTTATGATCACCGAGCGAATTGTTCGTCGAACCAAGGTTTAGATACGCCGCGTCCATTTTCGGATCGAGCGAAACAGCCGTTTGCAGATACTGCCGTGCAAGCTCAAGCTTTTGTTTAGATTCAACTTCGCGGCCTGCTGCTTTGTCCTGGCGAGCGGCATTGTAATAGGCCCAGCCAAGGTTTGTGTTATCGACTGCACTAGGGCTCAACGTTCGGGCGGTGTTCAATCTCGCAACTGACTTGTCCCATTCGTTCGTCTTGCCAAGACAGAATCCCCACTCGCTGTAAAGGTCAGGGTTCTTCTCGTTGCCCGGCTCAGCCAATTTGTACGCCGCGTTTGCTTCGGCGAATCGCTGCAGTTGGCGGAATGTGCTTGCCAAATTAGCATTCGCTAGCGAATTGCTCGGGTCAATAGCAACGGCTTTCTGATACGAGGCCAAAGCACCCGCATAATCGGCCTTGTTGTATTGAACAACGCCGATCTCAAACCACGAACCGCCGTTTGCCTGATCGACCTGAACGGCCTTCTGGAACGCCGCCATTGCTGCGTTCTGATCGTTCATTCGATTGTACGTCAAACCCTTTTGATAGTATGCATTGCCGTTCGTCGGTTCAGCCTGGATGACGCGATCAAGAGCAGCGATCGCCTCGGCATTTCGGCCTTGCTTGGACAAGATCGTGATACGTGCCATCTTCGATTCTGTCGTGCCGAATCCACCGGTTTCGGCCTTATCAAGGTAATTATCGGCCTCGACCAAATTCCCTGCTTCAACGTGAGCCAAACCTAATGGCAGATAAAGCGAGGTGAGCATTGGATCTAGTAGAAGAGCTTTGTCGTAAGCGGCAATGGCTTCTTTATTGCGTCCGCGAGCGTCGTGAATATCACCTAGCTTGGCGTATGCAACGTCGTTCTTCGGATTGAGCTTGATCGCTTCATCGAGATACGGAACCGCAGTTTCATTTGCCGAATCCCCGGCGGTTTCAATTCCCTTTGCTGTCAAAGCTTCGCTCAAACCAGTGATCGCGTCGGCATTCTTAGGATTATTCTTGATGGCGTCGCGGAAGACCGGGATCGAGCCGTCAGCATTTCCTTCGGACATCAGTGTTTCAGCACGCGTGGTAAGTGTATTCGACAATTTCAATTTTGCGACGCGTTCGCGGGCTCTAACCCTCGCAACTGCTGCCGACCTCGCTTTTGCAGCATCAGCTTTTTTCTTTCGGCTTGCCGCTAGCTGTGATTTCACTTTCGTTCGTCTTGCGGCCGCGCTTCCGCCAGCTGAACGGAACCCTGAAGCCGAAGCTCCAGCCGCCTGCGGACGTTTGCTTGAGCCGCGGAAAACAAAAACGCTAGCACCGCCATTAAGATCCGATTCCGGCACCAATTCATTTGCCCGAACAGGCGTAACGTTCATAAGTAACGATGAAATTACGAGAAATGAAAGAGCCGTTTTGGGCAAGAGTTTTTTAACGAACATAATGATTACCTCGATTGGATTACGGGCCGATCGCAGCCCGAAATTTCAATTATACATCTGATTGACGAGCATTGGAATGATTTTTTGCTAGGATTTTCTAAGAAGAAAACCCTAAGAATACTGGTTCAGGTTGTAGGCCGATGGAAAACTTATCATCTACAGAGGACTGAACGACCTTCATCAATTCGATAATTTCCCCGGCACTCGCACCGCCGGCGTTGATCAAAGCGAGCGTGTGATTAGATGAAATTCCGGCATTTCCCAACTTATAACCTTTCTGAAAACCCGCATTTTCGATGAGCCAAGCGGCCGGGATCTTGTGCACGTTTATTTCTGCCGGAAAACTCGGAACCCTATACTCAAATCGCTCATTCAATCGTTTTAATGCGTCAGAATTTATAACCGGATTTTTGAAGAACGATCCGGCACTTTGCGAATTCGGATCATCTCGGTCGATCACCATCGATTTTAATCGGCGAATCGCGAGCACAGCCTCGCGAACCTCGATTAATGACGGCTCGCGGTTTTGAAAACTTTCGATCAGGTCTTTGTAAACGATCTTGGGCGGGCCTGATCGTTCGAGCGCGAATGTGACTTCGCAAACTACAAATTTGTCCCGATAGGATGAATTGAAAATACTCTTGCGGTAGGAAAAATCGCACTCAGCATTGGACAACTGCACAGCCTTAAGTGTTCTTCGATCAATGCAGGTAATCGAGACGATCGTCTCTGAAACCTCTTGACCATACGCTCCGACATTTTGGACCGGCGTACCGCCAACTGTTCCGGGAATTCCGCTTAGACATTCAACTCCAGCAAGCTCATTTTTCACGCAATATTCAACGAACCCGTCCCAACTTTCACCTGCTCCAACTCGAACCTTTTCTGCCGAATCTACCTCATTTTCAATTCCGCCGATCGCGATCTGAACGACAAGCCCGTCAAACCCCGCATCCGCGACGAGCAAATTGCTTCCGCCGCCCAAAATAAAGACTTCCAAACGCTTTTCCTTACCGAAGGCCAACGCCTGAACGACATCGGCAGCGGTTCCCGCCTTGCAAAAGAAATGGGCCGAACCACCGACACCGAACGTAGTAAATGGTGCAAGCGGCACGTTCTCTTGGATGTTTATTGTATCCAGCATCACAATTTGTAAAACATTGTCGGTGATTATTGCTTATAAACAAAAAGGAAGCGGAACTTTCGATCCGCTTCCTCAATGACAATGTGGTCAGTTCAGCCTTTTACAGCGCCGTTGGTCAAAGTTTCCAGTCTTGTTGCGAATCCGACGGCTGTCGGATCCTTCGAAGACTTAAGCTTCTTATAAGCCTTCTTCGCTTCACCGATATTGCCGTTCTTAAATTCGGCATGCCCGAGATTGAAATAGCCTTCGGTGAACTTGTCGTCTCGGCTAACCGCATTCTTGAACTGAGAGACGGCTTCCTTGTAATTCGCGACATTCATATACGCATTGCCAAGCTCATTCAAAAGGAACACTGACTTCGAGTTCTTATCAGCGGCTCGCTTCAGCGTGCTCAATGCTCCGGCATTATCGCCCAATGCCGTTTGGACGGAGGCCAGATTTAGCAGCGCACCCTCTGCACTTGTACCGCCCGAATTCGCTGCCTGTTCGAGCAGCTCTTTTGCACGCAGAAGCTTAGCTCGGCCGGTGTCCATTCTATTATTATAGACATCTTCACGGCCGGCTTGTCCGTACGCCCAACCCAGGTTGCCGTTTCCGACACTCTCAGGACTTAATGAAGCAGCCTTTTCCAGAGCCTTAAGCGAACCGTCCATTCTGCAGGCTCGGTTCCTCGATCGGTCGATCTCACACTGCCGTGCGATCACGTATCCGATCTTGCTGTAAACATCCGCTTGTTCGCTCTTGTCGACATCAGGTGTCCGCTCCATAAAGCTGGTCGCGATGCTGTAGTTAGCTTCTGCGTCGTTGAATTGACCAAGCAACCTATAGGCGTCGCCAAGATTGATAAAGCCTTCAACGTTCGTATTCTGCAGCCTCAATGCTCGGTTGTACGATGCAATTGCGGTCTTGTAATCAGCAAGCTCGAACTGTGCATTCGCGAGGCCGAACCAAGCTTCGAAATAGTTATCGCGGATCGCAATCGCCTTGTTATACTCCGGAAGCGAATCGCTGTACTTTTCTTGGCGGGTCAATACTTCGCCTGCATAGTGAAATGCCTCTTCGTATGTTGGATCGAGCAACTTCGCCTTGTTAAATGCAGCCAAAGCGGCCGCGTTGTTGTTCTGTGAATAACGAATTAGTCCGACGAAGAACTGCGTTTGAGCGTTCTCGCTATTGATCGCCAGAGCCTTTGTTAACATGTCTTCAGACTTAGCGATCTGCCCTTGCTGGTAATACAAAATGCCGAGCGGGACAAATATCTCTGTCAATTCCTTGTCGAATTCCAAAGCCTTTTCATAGTTCATCGAGGCTTCTTCGTTGTCATTCTCGGCAGCCGCGATCTCAGCCAAACCAAAGTACGCCGGAGCGTTTTTAGCGTTGAATGTCAAAGCTTCACGGAACAGGCTGCGTGCACTAGGAATGTTATCTTTGGCCAGATCTTCGTTTCCTAACAAAGCGAGCGATTCACTTCGACCCAACCGGGCGACTTCATTCGTCTTATCAAGCTGAAGTGCCTCAGCAAAAAGCTCTGCCGCCTGTTTGAAGTCTTCCTTGTCGATCCAATACTCCGCGACACCGGCAAACAGAACTGATGCTTGAGCCGGAGCCATTCGGCGGATCTCAGCCATTCTGTTTGGATTCACAGCCTCAGTTCGTTTACGGCGTGGATCGGCCTTGGCTAAGTCAACATATTGACGGCTGATGCGTTTCGTTGCTTCGACGCGCTGGGCCTTAGTTCGCGAGGCTTTCGCCTTTGGAACATACTTCTTAGGTGCGGACCGAACACCACCGCGAAGCACGAAAACGCTCGATCCGCCGGTGATATCACGTACCGGTACCAGGCTGTCCAACTGTGCAAACGCCGGTAAATTTCCAACTACAAACAAAGAGGCCATCAGGCCCGCTGTAACGATTCTTTTTGAGGTTCTTCCTTTCATTTTTCCTCGACCTGACCCGTGCAAAATATCACACACCTGCCTTAAAGACTAGATGCATCAAGTGTGAAAGACGTAGCCTACGCCAAAATTTTGCCGTAAAAGCTCAAAAACCGAGGCACCTGCCCCGGTCCAATAGACTGTCAATTCGGTTCAGCAACTAGTTACTAACGTTTCCACTTCGCAACTTTGCATAAATATTACGGGCAGCCCGAAACGGATAACGGTTTGCGAAGCGTCGAAAACGATCGTTCTCCCGAAGCGAAAACAGATACGCCTCGTGATTATTCACAAGCCGCGTCGCGATCTGCGGATGCTGGTAAATATTGAAATAGCCGATCTCGACGACGAAAACAACACTCGGAAGGCTGTAAGCACGAAAATCGATGCCCTCGGATTTGAGGTCTTCAATACACTCATAAATACCGTTGTAAGTTATCTGAGCATCGTGAAATGCGATCGCACCGCCCTTCGGATCAAGAACCTTACGGCAAAATTCGAAATCCCGTTTCATCGCGTGATCCGTGTGTTCACCGTCGATCAAGCACAACTGAACCGGTTGATCGATCCGCTCGGTGCCGATCTCATCCGTTCCGCCATCGATCGTCGTAATTTTCGCGACTGCATCTGCATCTATCTCTCGCAGGTTCTCAAGCATTCGTTCGGTCGTATTGTTCAAATATGTCCAATCAAAACCTCTGGCATCGGGCTGGACCTTTGGGCGCTTATCAATCGAATAAATGCGTTCGCAGCGTTTGTCCACCAAATGCGGCTGGATACTTCCGCCCAAATACGAACCTATCTCGAGATAATTATATTTGCCCTCCGCTCCGACGATCTCGCGAACCGAACTTTGGACGGCTAGCAGCGATCGCTTATCCGATTCCGTAGACTGGCTCGTGATCTGAGCAAAAAGGCCAAGATCCAAGTCTCGGATCATTGATTCAAAGTCATTCATATCTCAATTAAATAAAGAAAATGGTAACACATCTCTTTCGTGCAGTTGCCGAAAACTCTAGATCTCGGAACAACTTGCTTGCCAATATGTAACAAAGTCGTTAAATTAGTTGCTTACCTACAATCTATGTCCGGAACGCGGACGGCAAAGACTATCTTTTGAAAGATTTCGTGCCCTGATCCAAACGATGCCGTTCCGCGCAACCCTTTGCGGACTAAGGTTCGGAGGCGAAATCCAACTAAAAGGAGAACTTGCCGAACATGAAAGCATTTGCAACTGAGGATCTCAGGAATCTGGCTGTCATTGGACACGGCGACGCGGGTAAAACCCAGCTAGTGTCCAGCCTACTCCACGTCGCCGGAGCAACAACCCGCTGGGGAAAGGTCGATGAAGGCACAACCGTTACCGATTTCGAAGAAGATTCTATCGAACGAAAGATCACGCTCAACAACAACTTCACCCACCTAGAACATAACGATACCAAGATAAATTTGATCGACACGCCGGGCTACGCGGCATTTGTCGCACATGCACGTCCGGCTCTCCGCGTTGCCGATTGTGCCCTTGTTGTCGTCGACGGCGTCCATGGCATCGAGGTTCAAACCGAGAAGACGTGGCAATACGCAAACGAATTTATGCTGCCGCGTTTCATGGTCATCAATAAGATCGATAAGGAGCATGCGGATTTCGGCCACGCTCTGGAAACTGCGAGTTCGAGCTTTGCACGGTCGATCGTTCCATTCACGTTGCCGATCGGAAAGGAAGGCGATTTCCGAGGCATTGTTGACGTCGTCCATCAGAAAGCGTACGAATTTGACGACCTCGGAAAGGCGAAAGAAATACCAATGCCTGAAAGCGGCAAAGACGTGTTCGACCGAACCCGCGAGCGCTTGATAGAACTCGTCGCCGAATCAGACGACGATCTGATGGAAAAATATTTTGCGGATGGCACTTTGCCTGAGGAAGACATTTATCCAAATCTCGCAAAGGCGATCGCAAAGAGCAAGCTTTGTCCGGTGTACGCAGTTTCGGCGACGACACTTGTTGGCGTTGAAACGTTGCTCGATCATTTGGTTGAATTTGCACCCAATCCTGCGGCACACGAATCAGAGTACGGCAACGACGACGCAGAAATGAAAGGCGAACGCATTACACGAAAATACTCAAATGAAGAGCCGTTTTCCGCCTATGTTTTCCGCACGATCGCGGATCCATTTGCGGGCCGAATTAACGTAATGAAGGTCGTAAGTGGCAAGATCGAGTCAGATGCAACCGTACTCAATTCGACCCGCGATGCACAGGAACGACTCGGTGCTCTTCACGTTATCTCAGGCAAAACGCTAGACAAGGTTAATGAAGCCAAAACCGGTGACATCATTGCCGTTGTTAAACTGAAGGAAACCCAAACCGGCGATACGCTCTGCGACAAAATGAAGCCTATCGTTTATCCGCGGGTAGAGTATCCCGAGGCAGCGATAGCATTCGCGATCGAACCGAAGTCGCGTGCTGATGAAGACAAAATTTCGGGTGCGTTGCATCGCATTCTCGAAGAAGATCCATCGCTTCATTTCGCCCGCGATGCTCAAACAAAAGAATTTATTCTTTCTGGCACCGGCCAACTCCACATCGAAACGGTTGTTCGCAAACTTGCTGATCGTTACCACGTTGAGGTCGCACTTCATCCGCCCAAAGTTCCGTATAAGGAAACGATCACGATGCAGGCGGAGGTACAGGGCCGACATAAAAAGCAGTCCGGCGGACGCGGTCAGTTTGGTGATTGCAAGTGCATCTTTGAACCGCTTGAACGCGGTGCTGGATTCCAGTGGGTCGATAAGATCTTTGGCGGATCTGTTCCGGCGAATTTCCGTCCGGCGATCGAGAAAGGAATTATCGAAGCCGCTCAGGGTGGCGCGGTCGCGGGTTATCCGCTCGTCGATTTCAAGGTAACCCTTATCGACGGAAGCTATCACGCGGTCGATTCAGACGAACATTCGTTCCGCGCCGCCGGCCGCAAGGCTTATCGGGCGGCAATGGAGAAAGCGAAACCGACGTTGCTCGAACCGGTAATGGACGTTGAGGTTTTTACGCCGCAGGAAGTTTCGGGCGACATCATGGGCGATCTAAACAGCCGCCGCGGCCGTGTCGGCGGAATGGAGGTTCGCGGCAAACAACAGGTGATAAAAGCAAAAGTACCGCTGAGTGAAATGCTCGATTATCAATCTAAGCTTAATTCGGTGACACAGGCTCGCGGCTCGTATCATATGCAGTTCTCGCATTATGATCCTCTCCCGCATAACCTGGCTCAAAAGGTAATAGACGAAGCCGTTGCCTCGGGCCGTGTTCGAGCACACGATGATGACGACTAAATAATGTTGTCGTTTGAATTGATTAAAAGCCTGACCAACTGCAACCGAGGAGCGAAATGAAGAAAATTAGATATATACTTTTGTTTTTCATGCTCGTTTTCCTCGGCTGCAATTATATTTCGCCGCGGCAAATACTGGAATCCGAAGCATCCGTCGAAAACCCAAATCGCACAGTATTCGATTCTCCGGTTTTCCTTAATAGTGAGCCATTCGGTATGGTCTCCGATCTTGATAAAAAGAGGTCAACTAACCTAATAGATATCGCATCGGCCGAACGGAATTTGCTCGAGTACCTGACGGAAATTTTTAATCGACGTGAGAGCGACGGCATTCGACATGAGAGCACGAACGAAACTCCGAAGGGTGTCTATCTTATTGCTGAACCCGAGTTAGCTGTCGGATCGCTCGCAAGTCTTTATCTCGCGATCGCTAAGAGCGGCGGCGATGTTTATATTCCGAAAAAGAATTCGACAGATAAAAACAGCGAACCACGAAGGCCGGACCCGTTAACACTTATAGTTACGGCCGGTAAGATCGACCCGCTCCAACATATGAATCTCGGGTCGTCCTACGACCCTAATCTCAAATTCAGGTACCACGCGTCCGTCGAGGTCGCACCTACTGCTGAATCACTTCTTAGCCGAAGGGTATGGGAAAGCAGCATCGAAGTTTCCGCCGATGAGCGTTATTTCATCAACGATGCCCAGGGTCCCGAATCGGACGAAGGCCCGCGATACACAAAGGTCAAGCAAAGGGCGATCGAAAGCGATGCTATCAAGGGCGAGATCGCAAAGCTTACAGCGGCCGGAAGTAACGAGTTACTTATCATTACTAGTGACAAAGCTTCCTACGCGAGCGTAGTTCAGATACTCGAGGCCACCGAGAACCAGAAAGTAAAATTTACTATTCTGGTCCGGCCTCAAAGTTTTGAAAAGAAGTAGAAGTGATTAACGGTTTAATACTGGATCAAAAACTTTAAGCATATATTCTATGATTGAGGTGAAAACACGACCTGCCAGTTGGTGCTTATACATTCGGTCGTGATCCTTGATCATACGGCCCGTAAACAATTCCTGTGATCGACATTGTTGCGTGGCTGCTTTTTTGATAAGTTCTCTCTAGCATCCAAACATATGAAATTGGCACGAATGGTTCACCTCGACGGCCAAGTCGAGCAGAAGCAGTTTGTCGGGGTTCCAAAGCCGCGTCTCTTTTCGTATCAGAAAGGCGACCACGGAAATATTGTCGGCAGGCTCTATTTCGATATCGATCCCGAACAGGATCTTAAGGCAAGCACGATCACCTATACCGAGGTCGCTGGCCCGAAACCGCAGTAACTCGTTTCAAAGAAAAAAGGCCTGAACGATATCCGCTCGGGCCTCTTAATTAGCCTTCCGCACTACGCGAAAAAACTTCTACTCATCTTCGTCTTCGACCATCGCGAGCAGTGTTGCGCTCGTTACGCAATCCTCGTCGCCGCATTTGATCAGCGTAACGCCCTGAGCCGATCGACCGGTTTCGCGTATCTTATCGACCCCGAGACGAATAAGTTTCGCCTGTTGCGTGATGATCATGATCTCGCTGTCGTCCTCGACCGGGAATGCCGCGACAACCTTGCCGGTCTTCTCGGTCGTTTTCATATTGATAACGCCAAGCCCGCCGCGTTTGGTGAGCCGATAGCTTCCAACCTGTGTTTGTTTCCCAAAACCTTTCTCAGACACTGACAACATCTTTTCAGTTCCTTCAGCCGAGACCGCACAGACCGAAACAACGAAATCGCCTTTCCTCAGATTAACCCCACGAACGCCGCGTGCGACGCGTCCCATCGGGCGGACGTCCGATTCGTTAAAACGAACAGCCATCCCGTCATGCGTTGCAATAAAGATCTGCTTCTTGCCGTCAGTTCGGATAACGTCGAGCAACTCGTCGCCTTCGTCGATATTGATCGCATTGATACCGGTAACCCGAATATTCTGGTAATCCGACAGCGACGTCTTTTTGATCACGCCCTGTTTGGTCACCATAGTAAGATAAATTTCTTCACCGAAATCTCTGACCGGCATCACTGCAACAAGCTTTCTTTCGGTCGAAAGCTGAACGAGGTTTACAACAGCCTTTCCTCGAGCCGCAGCAGCAGCTTCAGGAATTTCATGAACCTTTATCTTAAATACTTGGCCGTCGTCGGTAAAGATCATCAAATAAGCATGCGTCGAAGCGATGAACAGATTTTCAACAAAATCGTCATTCTTCGCCGTCGCTCCAAGCCTTCCTTTTCCGCCGCGGCCTTGCCGGGAATAGGTTGAGACCGGTGTACGTTTGATGTAGCCAGCATTTGTTACCGTGATAGCGACGTCTTCGTCCTTGATCAGATCCTCAATGCTCAGCTCAACACCTGCATCTACGATCTCCGTCCGACGTGCATCGCCGAACAAACGACGAACCTCAAGCAGTTCCTCTGTTACGACACGGCTCAATACATTATCGTTCTGCAAAATGTTTTCGAGTTCGGCAATAAGCTTGATGATCTGCTCGTATTCATCAAGTATCTTCTGCCGCTCAAGGGCGGACAGTCTGCGCAATTGCAGATCAAGGATCGCCTGTGCCTGGATGTCCGAAAATTCCAATCCACCGATGACCTTTCGGAGGTCTTTAAGGAACTCGTCCTGCGTCTTTCCGCCTGTGATCCCGCGCCATTGCTTTACTTCGTCAACAGTCGAAAAGTTCCCGGTCAACCATTGTCTTGCCTCGTCCACCGAACGCGAACTGCGGATCAGCGGAATGATGAAATCGAGCGCATCGATCGCCTTATTCAAGCCCTCTAAGATATGTGCTCGAGCCTGAGCTTTTCTAAGTTCGAATTCCGTTCGGCGGCGAACAACCTCACGCCTGAAACCGATGAAGGCTTCGAGCATTCCCTTTAACGTCAACAACTTAGGCTGGCCATCAACGATTGCGATGCTGATGATCCCGAACGAAGCCTGGAGCTGCGTTAGCTTGTAAAGTTTGTTTAGAACGACCTGCGGTATCGCATCACGTTTTAGCTCAACGACGATCCGCATTCCTTCACGGTTCGATTCGTCGCGGACCTCGGAGGCACCTTCGAGCCGCTTCTCATGCATCAACTCGGCTATCTTTTCGATCAGCTTCGACTTGTTCACCTGATACGGTATTTCCGTAATGACGATCGCATCGCGCTCGCGCTCGTTGCGGCCGATCCGGTCAACCGCCGCCCGGGCACGCATCTGAATTACGCCGCGGCCTTCTCGATATGCACGATGAATTTCCTCTCGGCCGTAAATAAATCCGCCGGTTGGGAAATCCGGCCCGGGAACGATCTTTATCAGTTCATCGACCGTCGTAGAGGGATTGTCGATCAATGTGATCGCGGCATCAAGAATCTCCGTCAGATTATGCGGCGGTATCTTGGTCGCCATTCCGACCGCGATACCTTCCGAACCATTTACGAGCAAAAGCGGGATCTTTGTAGGAAGAACTTTAGGCTCGGAAAGTGATTCGTCGTAATTCGGCTGAAAATCGACGGTCTCTTTTGAGATGTCGTCGAGCACCTCGTTGGTGATTTTCGCGAGCCGAACTTCGGTGTAACGCATCGCGGCCGCGTTGTCACCGTCGATCGAGCCAAAATTGCCCTGGCCGTCAACGAGCGGGTAACGCAACGAAAAATCCTGCGCCATACGAACCACGCTGTCGTAGATCGCCGAATCGCCGTGCGGATGGTATTTTCCCATCACATCACCGACCGCACGCGCCGATTTCCGATATGCTTTCCCGGCCACATTGCCTTGTTCATACATCCCGAAAAGAATACGGCGATGCACCGGTTTTAACCCGTCACGGACGTCTGGAAGGGCCCGGCCAATAATGACCGACATTGCGTAGTCGAGATAAGACCGCCGCATCTCATCGTCGATATTGATTTGATTGCGTTCGAGTAGTGAATCCATTCAAAAAAAACCTTGTATTTTCTGATATTTACCTGTCCCAGACAGCCAAGAGAGAGAAATAGACAGAAGAAAAAAATGTTGAAAGTTCTGAGTGCTTAATGCTATCCTTATTTTACAGGCACTGAGCCTGTTTCGCAACCGTGCCAATCCTCGGCGCAAGTTCCATTCAATTGTTATTCTTTGCAGTTTTTGGCGTCGTGTTGCCTCGTCAAAACCCATGTTGTAAACCCTGCCATGTCATCAACCGTAATTGAGAAAGAGAGTCGGCGTATCCAACGTTTTGAACTTTCGCTTCCGGCTCGTGTAGAAGTGAAGGTTGATCATAAATTCGCCTGGAACGAGATTACCCGGCTAGAAGATATCTCCGCATTTGGTGCTGGATTTAAGCTAAAGCGGCCTGTCAAACGCGGGCGTCTTTGCGTAATGAGCCTACCAATGCCGCGGCAGCTAAGGTGCTTCGATTATCTCGAACCACAGTACAGGATCTGGTGCTTGGTCCGGCGATGTATGCAAATCGGTTCAAATCCTGCGGCCGCCGAATATGCCGTCGGGGTTGCGTTTATTGGAAAAAATCCTCCATCGAGTTACCTAACAAATCCGGCTGCACTTTATGACCTTACCGACCGAGAAGACGGGGGACTCTGGCAGATCGCAGAAGCTTCGTTCAGCGAAGACGAGGCCGATCTTCCCGCTTATCTTCGACGTCACACCCGATTCTCGATTCCTGAGTCACTTATCCTCGAACTTCTCGATGAAAATGGCGATGTGGCGGCCAGCGAGATCAGCGTGACCGAAAATGTCAGCCTTGGCGGTGCATCCGTATTCACTTCCTTTAACGTCGAACCCGGCAATTTTATTCGTGTGAAAAGCGAACGACACGATATGTCGATCATCTCGATCGTCCGCGGGAAGCACTGCGGCCCCGACGGTATCGTTCGGTTACACGTTGAATTCGTCGACCACTTTTTCCCACTTGAAGGTATAGAATAGATGGATACTGCCCGAACCAATAATAACGGTCAGAGAAGAACTAAGTCGGAGGCAAGGATGTCTGTCGCAAGTGAAGTGGAAAAATCCGGTGTCGATATCGCAGGGAACGCTATGTTAGCCGTAGTGAAGTCGCGGGATTCGGAGAACAAACAATGGAAAGAGGTCGCGGACGTGGTGGGCTACACCGCTTCCGGAGCGTCGTTTCACATTGACCGAGAATGCAAGGTTGGATCGCTAGTCACAGTCATGTTTGCGATGCCTGACCATCTCCGATGTTACGACTTTGGGAAGGAGCTTTATCGGGTCTTTGGATTGGTCCAGTTTTGCCAGCGATTAAATGACGGAGACCGTGAAGGATATTATGTAGGCGTGGCATTTACCGGGAAGAATCCTCCGGCAAGCTACACCGACAATGCCGAACAAAATTATCGGATCCGCGGAATAGACAGCGATGGCCTCTGGAACATCGAGGAAGCAAAATCCGCTTACAAGGAAAGGCGAGACGTCCGTTATTGGACATCGATCAAACTATATTTGGCTCTTTTAGATTCACGGCGAGACACGATCGGCGGTGAACGGACGAGGACTGAAAACATCAGCAAAAGCGGAGCTTCCGTTTACACGACCTTAGATATAGGAATTGGCGACCGTGTAAAGTTTATCAGCGAGGAGTATGATTTTTCGGGCCTTGCCGTAGTCTGTAACAAATCAAAAGCCGAGGATGGTAAGGCACGTCTAAATCTTCAATTTGTTGAGAATCTTTTTCCGGTAGAACTATTAAAAGTTCAGCGAAAACATTCGTAAGATCGCTTATTCGGGCACGCGAGGGCGTTCCGGCACTTTCACCTGTACATTAGTTTCATACCGCCGCATAGCTCGGATGTGTTTCCGACGCTGTTCCGGTTAAGTTGTCCAGGTTAGCGGGAAACCGGCCGTCATTTCGCAACATTTGCGGCGGGATCGGTGGTTCTTTCAAGATGAACTCGCCCTGAGGTGAGATAACGCGGTTACCTACAATTCTGGTGTTTCCCATCGTAATCTGACCACCATCGATTATTAGTGAACCGTCTTCCGGCTAAAACTCTAGCTCAAAATTATTTGACGCAATTTTACACTGTGCGGTCGGTATTTGCATTAACCTTTTCTTCAAACCAGTCTTCCGTCATGTCGCACCATAGCGCCAAGCCCTGCCATTCCGCGTATTTCGAATAGTGTTTTTCGATCTTCTTATCCGGACAAACTTTCCCGCGATTGTGCTTCTTATAAAATCGGGCACGAAGCCAAGAATCGAGCGCCATCCCGTCATATCGGCCCAGAAGCTTCAACATATTGTCGGCCGCATAATCGCCGATTCCCTTCACCTGCTTAATTTCCTTCTTTAATTCCGGCGTCGGCAGTTCTGAATTCAGCCATGACTCAGGGTTGATGCCACCCGAGATCACTTTGTCTGCAAGTTCAACAAAGTACGGAGCCCGATAACCAGCCTTGATCTCCTGTCGATAGAACCCTTCGTCCACTGCCGCCAAGGCTTCGGAAGTCGGAAACGAATAAGTGCCCTTCTGCCCGGCAGTTCCTAGTTTTTTAACAATATTGCCGACCATGCTCTTCGTCAGGCTCCAAGAACAGTTTGTCGTACACATTGTTTTGACGAGATCTTCCCAGACCGTTGGCGAACGAAGCAGTCGGCCCGCATTGCATTCTGCCGCCCACGCTAATTTGCTGTCGGATAAAGCCAGCTCATAAAATCCCGTCAGATCATCGTCCAGTCTAAGAATGTGCTTTACCGCCGCCTTGATAGGCTCCGCATTCTTCACGCTTTTCGATAAAACGATCTCTATCGCCAACGCCGATTGGCGTATTTCAGCCTTGATCGCCGTGCCTTTTTCGATGAACGCGTATGAAAGCAAAGTTCCCTGTTTCTCAACTTCGAACGGAAGCAGATAGCTCCAGCCGTGGCTCAAGACCGTGTGCCGGAAACTAAAATTCTTCGGCGTTTCAAGCTGAATAATCTGATGCATGCGTGAAATACTAGCGCCCGTTTCTCTATTTTACAATCCTTTACAAATAAATCGGCCAACTGCTGTTTATGGTCATCTTATTCAACGGTCACAGCGTGGGCAAATTCTTTCGTACTGGAATAAACTGGTATTGTCTTTTTATATAGAGTAGGCTATCTTTCTCTGTACAACAGCTTTTAACGACAGTACGACCCACATCATTCATTTTTAGTAGGTAAGAAGGCATTTCAAACTCTAGTAAGTTCAGATCAGGAGGCAGGAGTATGGTCACCAATCGACCCAACGCTCTTTCGCGGATCACCTTTGTTCTCATAGCTTTATTGCTGGGAACTATGCAGGGATTTGCTCAATCGGATTCAGATCCTAATTCACCGACGCCGGTGCTTTTGAACCCGGAAGGCTCAAAACGCGTTCTGGCAATTCCTGCATGGAAATATGATGGCGGCGATCCGAGCGATCTTGCAGCCGAAGTGTTTCGTCCGGGATCCGAAGTGGTCTTCTTCGTTCGCAACATCGAACTAATGAAAGGCGAAGAAGCGAACGCATTCAGGGTCAACGTCTCCGACGCTCGCGGCCGAAACTACCGGTTCAACGTTCTGGATATTTCCCCAGTTAACGCAAAGGGTTTCGATGGCGTTTATGCACTTAAAGTTCGTCTGACCGATTCGCTTGGCTTCTGGTCCGAACCGATGAATGAGGGCGATGTTCACGTTAGTGTGGCCTGGCGTGGGCTCGCGAGCGAAAAGCTGCGGCTCGGCTATGGTGCGACCGGTGGCAATTTGAAAGACGTTGAAGTCGCGGAAAAGAGTTCATCTCATGAGCCGACCAACGAACTCGTATTGGGCCGCTTTGCCGGTGACCGTATGCGTTTCTTTCAACAAGCAGGATTTGGTCCGAATACTGCTCTCGACGACCGCGTTCGCAGGATCGGAATCCGCACCTACCTGAACGAACAGTTGGATGCCGCTTATCCTTCGACGGGAAACCCGTATCCTGACATCCCATTAAAATCTACCGATACCCAGAACACGCTCGGTTGCGGTCCGGCTCCCGTTCCACGAACGCCGGAATACGACGCTTGTATTCGGGATCACTACACGATGTATCCGATCCAGCGGTGGTTCTTTACGGATGCTCTCTATGGCGAAACACAGCTCAGACACAAGGCTTCATGGGCACTTTCGCAGATCTGGGTTATCTCTGGCTCGGGCGGCGTAACGCAGCAGTCAAGCTGGATGATCGCATATCACAAGAAGCTTTCGCAGCACGCTTTCGGCAATTACCGCGATCTGATGCGGGATATGACGTTGAACCCGGGCATGGGAAATTATCTGGATATGGCACGCAGCACGCGAACCAATCCGAACGAGAATTACCCGCGTGAGATACTTCAGCTTTTCACCGTTGGCCTATTCATGCTCAATCAAGACGGCACGCTGGTGCTAGACGGCCAAGGCAATCCGATTCCGACCTATGATCAGACTGATGTCGATAATTTTACCAAGGTCTTAACCGGTTGGTCGCTTTGTAACGTCGGCTGTCCAAACTCTCTGCCGAGCATTCCAAACTACAAAGACCCGATGATCGTCGCAAATGCGAATAATCACGACATCACAGCAAAGACTTTGCTTGATTATCCGGGTGCCCCGAATCCGACTATCCCGGCTTGCACGGGATGCACCGGAACGAACACGATCAATTACGCGAATCTTTCGCTCGATCAGACGCTCAACAATATTTTCAACCATCCGAATGTTGGACCATTCGTCAGCAAGCTTTTGATCCAGCACATGGTCACAAGCGATCCGACACCGGCATACGTCGGCCGAGTCGCTGCCAAGTTCAATAACAATGGAGCCGGTGTTCGCGGCGATATGAAGTCGGTGATTCGTGCGATCTTGCTCGATCACGAAGCTCGCGGCGACATTAAGACCGACCCGAATTTCGGCAAGCTCCGCGAACCGGTCCAATTTGCGACGAACATACTCCGTGCATTGAATGTAAAGAATGTAGCCCTTAACGGTCCGAGCGATGGTGTTATTACGAACTATACCAACGGCATCGGTCAGAACCCGTTCAATTCACCGACCGTTTTCAATTACTATTCCCCGGATTTCATGATCCCTGGAACGGCATTGCTTGGCCCTGAATTTGGGATCATGACGACAGGCACCGCAGTTGGCCGTGCAAACGTGGTTAACACAATGACGTTCGGCCAGATCGGGACCGGAGCCAATACACCGAGTGGTACACGTATTGATCTCGATGAACTGACTGCTTTGGCGACCGCCGATCCGACCGGAAATCGCGTCTTGGACGCGCTGAATCATAAGATGCTGCACGGAACGATGTCGCCGCAAATGCGGGCGATCATCCTGCCCGCATTCACGGCAGTTTCCGCAGCAACTCCGGCGGCCCGAGCCCAGGCGGCAGTTTATTTAGTAGCGACATCGTCGCAATTCCAGGTACAGAGGTAAGAATCATGAAAGAATCAAGACGTGAATTTTTGAAGAAGTCCGGCTGTGCGCTGAGTATGGTTACGCTTGCAACTCAGATGCAGCACCTGGGGATGATGTCGGCCCTTGCACAAAAGGTTGATGAAACCGAGCCAACACCCGAAGGCGGCGAGAACTATAAAGCTCTTGTTTTAGTCTATTGGGCCGGTGGATGCGACGGAAACAATATGGTCGTCCCGAACCATAACGACGCGAACGTTAGCAATTTCTCTGTTTATTCAGCCGCTCGTGCACCGCAAGGCCTTGCACTCGCACAGAACACGTTGCTTCCGATCTCCGTGCCAAGTGTCGGCGGATTGAATTACGGCTTGCATCCGTCCCTCGGAACGGTCGCAGGGGGGCTTAATAATGGCATCCACGAGCTTTGGGGATTGAACAAACTTGCGTTTGTAACGAACTGCGGCACCCTTGTTCGGCCGATGACAAAGACTCAGTATCAGAATAATTCGATCCAAAAACCTTATCAGCTTTTCTCGCATTCCGATCAGGTTGCACAGAGCCAAACGAGCATCTCAAATTCGGTTGCGTTCACTGGCTGGGGCGGCCGCATCGCCGATCGAATGTCGGTCGGAAGCAACCCGAACGGCGTCGTTCCGATGGTCACCTCGATCGCCGGAGCACAGATATTTACAGCCGCTCAAAACGCACTTCCGATGGCCATCGCTCAGGCGAACAACACCGGAACGCCAAACCTCGCGACCGTACTTAATCCGGTCGGATTTAATACAACCGCCGCGTCCGTCGCCCGGCGTAACGCGTTCAATCAGCTTCGCACCGTCGATCTGGATTCGAACTATGTTTCCGCCGCAAGCAACGTTACCGAACTCGCAATGCAGGCGAACAACGCCTTGCAAACTTCACAGGAAGTGACCGTCGCGTTCCCGAATAACTCGATCGGATTACAGTTCAAACAGGTCGCTCGGCTGATCAAAAAACGGCTCGATCTGAATATCAACCGCCAGATCTTCTACGTTCAGATCGGCAGCTTTGATACACACAACAATCAGTTACCGGATCAGGCAAACCTGCTCAGCCAATTCAGTCAGGCGGTTCGTGCATTCTACGACGAAATGGTCGTTCAAGGTGTTTCCAACAACGTCACGACATTCTCTCTCAGCGACTTTAATCGAACATTTAACCCGGCTTCTTCCGGAGCGAACGTCGGCAGCGATCACGCCTGGGGTAACCACATGATGGTCATCGGCGGCAGCGTTGCGGGCAGCAATTTCTACGGAGTCAATACCGCAAACGGAACGCCGTTTCCAAACCTTACGATCGGCGGCCCGGACGATACCAACACCTCCGGAGCACGCGGCCGCTGGATCCCGACCACCTCGGTCGAACAATACGCCGCCACGCTCGCCCGCTGGTACGGACTGCCCGAAAATCAGCTCCCCGAAGTATTCCCCAACATCGGAAACTTCACCAACTCAAACCTCGGTTTCCTGGTCTAACTAAAGCCGTTTCATACATAATAAAGCTGCCCGGAATCCTAATTCCCGGCAGCTTTTTCCTTTACCATTTGCGGCTCGCCGTCCCGGTATGGCTGTCATAAAAATAGCTTTCAATAGAATAAGGCGGCCAAATGACCGCCTTATTCTGCAAGTAGAATGGTTAAGTTCTCGCTTTCTAGTTCGACGCAGCCCTTGCTTTCGG
>JBBSKW010000002.1:0-51094 GCA_038256005.1 Pyrinomonadales bacterium | reverse complement strand
TTACATCGACCGTAGATGAAAATTATGCGGGTGAAAATGCGGAATTTCTCAAGCTGCGAGCAAACGCAATTGCAAACAGAATGTTGGAACACGTCAGCGGTATTTCCGCGCGGCAAGCTATGCTCGAAAATGCTCGCCAAGCCGGCCGTCTGCGTTAATTATCACTTTCCCGCGTTCGATCGTTAACAGTTCTTGGGCAGCAAACTTGCGTATAACGCGGATCGTGGTTTCGGTGGTTAGCCCGGCCATTTCAGCGATCTCCTGTCGGCGAAGTGATATCCGCTTTTCACCATCGCCGCTTTCACGAGATGCCAACTTAAGCAGAACGGTCGCGACACGTCGGTCGGGCGAGGCCGTTGCGAGATTTTGGATCGTCGATGTTTTTTCGCGCAGCATTTCACACATCCAACCGATCACAGCAAAAGCAAATTGATCAGAATCGCGGATCAGGCCGAGAAACGAATCTCGTTCAATAAGCAAGAGTTCAGTTTCGCCCATCGCGATCGCAGACGCCGGATAATTCCCGCCATCAAAAACGGGAGGCACCGCAAACATCTCGCCCGGACCGAAAATGCCGATGATAACTTCCTTGCCGGTATCAAAATAATGGAGCATCTTCACCGAACCGTTTAGCACGATCGGTAAATAATCGGCGGCCTCTCCCTCGCTGAGGATAAGCTGACCGTCGTCGAACGAACGCTTCTTGCCGGCGGCACGGATCGCCGCCGCTAGATCTGAACTGACGTTTTCGAATAATGGCTTCACTGGCTTGGATTGTTTATATAGACAGCCGCGCTAAACGACACGAAAAGTACTACGCTGACGAAAGCGTTCGTGGTGAAGAATGCGACGTTCATTCGCGAAAGATCGTTTGGCTTTACTAATGTGTGCTGATAAACGAGCAAAATTCCGATGAGCCCGACGCCTACCAAAGCCGGCCAGCCTAGGCCTGTGAAAAGGAACAGTAAAAGTAGGACGATGAACGCCTGAAAATGGAATAGCCTCGCGATCCAAAGCGAACGGGCGATGCCGAAGCGTGCGGGAATCGAACGAAGTCCGGCTTTTTTGTCGAACTCATAATCCTGACAGGCGTAGAGCACATCGAAACCGGACGTCCACATCAAAACGAACAGCGACAATAGTAACGGAACTTCCGAATCGATCGCTCCCCGAACGGCGATCCATGCGGCGGTCGGCGAAATGGCCAACGCCCAGCCAAGAATCAAATGAGCGAATGCGGTAAATCGTTTCGCGTATGAGTAGCCGAGAACGCTGAGCAATGCGATCGGCGACAGTGCGAACGTTAACCAATTCAGCGACCATGCCGCGAGAAGAAACACGCCGATCGAAACGAAAAGAAATCCCCACGCGAAACCAAGCGAAAGTTTTCCGCTCGGAATCTCGCGATTCGCGGTCCGCGGATTTGCTCCATCGATGTCGCGGTCAACGATGCGGTTGAACGTCATCGCCGCCGAGCGTGCACCGACCATCGCAACCGTTATCCAGAGCAATTGCGTCCACGTCGGCAAACCGTTTGCAGCCAGAACTGCGCCGAGAAATGCGAAGGGAAGGGCAAAGAGTGTATGCTCGAACTTGATCATTTCGAGCGTGGTCTTTAGTTTTGCAAGAGGGCTCGACATCGAGGTTTAACCGAACTCGCAATCTTAACAAATTCACTAGCGATTTTCAGATTCTGCTTTTGCATGCCTTCAGGAAAGACCCATGATGCGATAACGATCTTGCTCACCGCACCGGTCGCGGCCGCGGCTCATCTTGCGTTTGGTGAGGCGGCCGTGACTCTAGTCGTTACAGCCGCGTTCCTGTTTGGCGGATTGATGTTCGGCCCGGACCTCGACACAACCTCGCGGCCGTATGCCCGTTGGAGCATAGCCCGCATAATCTGGTATCCGTATCGCAAGGTCTTCAAGCACCGCTCACGATGGTCGCACGGACTGGTATTTGGAACACTGTTTCGGGTCGTATATTTCTTTGGGATAGTTACATTGATCGCCGCAGGGATCTATTTTGCGGCAGCAGGTTCGATCGGTGATGTCGCGAATACCTGGGCGCAGATAGGACACGTTTCGGGTGAATTTCTGGGGCTTGCATTGCTCCTCGCCGCGTTTGCCGGAACGTGGCTCGGTGCCGCCAGCCACACGATAACGGACATAACGATCACGTATATCAGGACCGGTCGGACGGGAGATTTTCTTTAACTATTTGCCAGTTCGCGCCTGAGCGAGCCGCATTGCCTGACGCCGGACGGGGTCGGAGACGTTCTTATTCTTGGAAAGAGCCGCAAGATCCTTAAGCTGTAGACGAGATAGGATCGTAAGTACATTTGCGATCGGCGTCCGCGGGTTGCGGGCAAGATTGTGAACTATCGGGTAACTGCGTGCCCATTTGCGGTCGTTTCCGATCTTGCGAAGAATGTCTTCGCTAACAGAACGCATCGAAGCGATCTTTTCCATCTCTTGTTCCGTGATCCTTGGGTTAGCAACCACCGCCGTGCACACGATGCGGTTCGGATCGCGGATCAAAATGTTTCGAGCCTCGCGGTCGCCCATCATCGCAAGCCGAACTCGATCCTTCATCCCCATCTTCATTATGCGGTTGATCACCGAGATCTTGTCGCTAGGAAGGTCGACATCGTCTGCCGCCATCTCACCGAGGATCTTGCTTACGATCGCCTGTCTTTCTTCAGGCGTTTCTTCGTAGAACTCTTCGAGGTATTCGAGACCCATCCATGAATCGTCGGTCTCGGCCACAGGAATCTCGATCATTTCCGCGAGCAGTATCGCGTCTTCGACCGTCAACTCCGAGCTTTCAAGGTCGGCATTCTCAAAGAATGTAGCGGCGGCTTCCTTGCCTTGGGCGCGGAGTTCGTTAGCGATCTGCTGTGCGCCGCGTTCTTTTTCAAAGAACTCGCGTTTCGTTTCAGCCGCACGGCGGTCGGCTTCGGACGTCTTGTTCGGATTAGCGATGATCGCATCGATTACTGCCGGGACCCGGATCAGGAGCTGTTGGTTAAGGGCGATCTGTTCGAGCACTTCGCCGCTTTCAGCCGTTCGAGCCAGATCGATCAAAGCCTGCGGCGGCGTACGCGGATTATTTACGATGGAACGATATATTGCCGCGTCGTGGCCAGGTTGTCCTGCAAAGAAATGCAGTGCCGCGATCGGAACATCGGGCGAGCCGATGGTATCGCGCAACACTTGTCTGTCCTGATCTCTTAGAGTCTGGGAGGCAAATGCTGCAAGTTCAGTATCGTCTGACTCAGCAAATCTAATCAGAATTTCGAAAAGGTCGTTGGTCGGAAGCGGCAGAATTCCGCGTGCCGCCGCGATCTGTGCCGGGCGCGGTGCCGAGCCTTCGACGACAGCCTTGACTACCGGATTTGTCGATTCTATTTCAAAGCTCATAAAGGGGAAGTCGTAGGGAAATAGGTCGACCAGGATCGGAGAAAACTCCGATTATCAATAGCTTACCATAACGAGGATACGTCTTGACTATCGATCTTCGTTCGCATAACTTTAACCAAGTATGCCGCTTTCTTGCGGCAATTTTATTTAAAGAGTTAACTTATATTAAGGGATTAAAAGGGTTTATTGATGGTTGAGAACGAGATCAAATTACTTATTGAAAACGGAACTGCGCGGATCGGTGTCGTCGGGCTAGGATATGTCGGGCTCCCGCTGATAGTTGAGTTCGGACTAAAAGGCTTTGAAGGCATCGGTTTTGAGGTCGATAAATCGAAAGTTGAACAGATCAACGCGGGCAAATCGTACATCGTTGACGTACCGGACGCGAATTTGAAGCAATGTGTCGACGGCGGCAAATTGACGGCGACCACGGATTTTTCGCGACTCACGGATTGTGACGTGATCATCATCTGCGTGCCGACGCCACTTCGAAAAACGAAAGATCCGGACATGTCTTATATCATTGCGGCGGGTGAAGAGATCCAAAAGTATATGCGGCGCGGCCAGTTGATCGTTCTGGAATCGACGACATATCCGGGAACTACAGACGAAGTCCTTCAGCCGATGTTCGAAGAAAAGGGCTTCAATCTCGATGAAGATTTCCTGCTAGCGTTCTCGCCTGAACGCGTCGATCCGGGGAATCCGCAGTATCAAACGCACAATATTCCAAAGGTCGTCGGTGGTGTTTCGAAGGATTCGACCGAGATCGCATCGCTGCTTTACAGCAAGATCGTCGATAGCGTTCACAGCGTGTCGTCGGCACGCGTCGCCGAGGCTTGCAAGCTCTGGGAGAACACGTTTCGTGCGATCAATATCGGCATGGCCAATGAAATGGCTAAGGTCTGCAACGCTCTTGGGATCGACACTTGGGAAGTTGTTCGTGCGGCGGCGACGAAGCCTTTTGGCTTTATGCCGTTCTTTCCGGGGCCGGGAATTGGCGGACATTGTATCCCGCTCGATCCGCATTATCTGTCATGGAAAGCGCGCCAGCACGGCTTTGATTCGCAATTCATCTCGCTCGCCGAGCAGATAAATTCGAGCATGCCCGCATATGTCGTTAAGCTTGTCTCAAACGCTCTAAACGATGCGAAAAAAGCAGTTAACGGTTCAAAGATATTGATCCTCGGCGTTGCGTATAAGAAAGATATCGATGATATGCGCGAATCGCCCGCACTTTCGATCATCGATCTGCTTCGCTCCCGCGGGGCCGAGATCGTTTATCACGATCCGTTCGTCGCGGAAGTCACCTTTGATCATGCATATACCATTGGAGCAGGCGATGCGCTCTTCAATACAGATCTGACCGATGAACTCATTCGAGAATCCGACTGTGTCGTGATCTGCACCGAACATTCGGGGACCGATTACGCAAAGGTCTGCGAACTTGCCTCGCTGATTGTTGACACAAGAAACGCACTTTCGGGAGAAGAACGGGAAGGCAGCAATGCACGAGTGGTTCGGCTCTGATCGAAAAAAAGAAAAAGGCCGGACTACTCGAATGAGTGTCCGGCCTTTTTCTATTTCCGCAAACCTTTATCTATTTTGTGGTTTTCTCCATTGGATAATTTGCACCTTTCCAAGCGGCAGTTCCGCCTTTCAGTGCATATACATTTGTGAATCCTTTTTCTTTTAGTCGCTGTACCAGACCGGCACTTGTATTTTCGGCCACTCAGGAACAGTAGACGATTATCTTTTTACCCTTCGGCAGCGAACTTGCCTTTAGATCGACATCGGTATTCGTAATGTTGATCGCACCTTTGATGTGCTCTGCGGCAAATGCCTGGGCCGAATGCGTGTCAATGAAAACGGCAGTTCCGCGATCGAAATCAGCCTTCGCCTGTTCGAGCGGAATTCGGGGCGAATCGGGAAACGGAACTGGTCCAGATTGCTGACCGGGTTGGGAAGCCTGCGCCGGTGTTGCCACCGGAAGTTGCGTATTTGCTGCAGCTTGCGGTGAATTTGTGGCCGGCGTGTTTCTAGCGGTCGATGCCGGTTTGGTTGAATCGGCGCAACCTGCCGCAAAAAGAACTAAGCCAGCCGCCGCGATATAAATACTTCTGTTCATCGAACTTTCTCCTATTTCTCGCCAAACGCCGCGAGAACTTCATCAGCGTGTTCGCCAACCTTTACCTTATCAAATATCTTGACGATGTTACCGTCTTCGTCGATAAGAAAGGTCTTGCGAAGCGTTCCCATATACTTTTTGCCGTACATACTTTTTTCGCCCCAGACGCCGTACTTTTCGACGATCGTCTTGTCGGTATCAGCGATCAGATCGAACGGCAGATCGTATTTCGCGATGAACTTCTGATGCGACTTTTCGTCGTCGATCGAAACGCCCAACACGGTGATCTTCTCTTTCATAAGCTGGGCAAATCCGTCGCGAAGCGAACACGCTTGCTTTGTGCAGCCCGGCGTATCGTCCTTTGGATAAAAGTAAAGTACGACGCGTTTGCCTTTATGATCTGAGAGCTTAACCTTGTTTCCGTTCTGATCTTTTGCAGTAAAATCCGGAGCCTTTTTTCCTTCTTCCAGCATTAAAATTCTCCCTTGTTATTCGACCATGATAACGTATGTATATCGGCGAATCCAATAGACGTTAGCTCGCCCAGACTGTAATGAAGTTGATCTCGGAAACAAATGCATTGATCCGGCTTGCTCGCATTCGCGAACAATTTGCCGCAGATATACGGAGCGGTTACGAGCACCGAGCGAAGCCCTGTTCGCTTTGTGAATCGCCGGGCAAATGCTGCGTTGACGAGCACTTTGTAAATGTTCGCATTTCGCGGCTTGAGGCCGTTGCCATCGCAAGAGTTGTTGAAGAATTTTCGGACGAACATCGTGCCCGTGTTATCGATAGGATCGAATCCACTATCGAAAAATATTCATTGATTGACGGTCGGGATGATGAGTTCAAGACGTATTCGTGCCCGCTATTCGAAACCGGAAAGGGCTGTCTGGTTCATGCCACGGCAAAGCCGCTTCCGTGCATCGCCCATGCGTGCTACGAAAATGAAAAAGATCTCCCGCCCGACGAATTGCTCATCGAGCGGGAGTTAACGGTGGAGAAGCTGAATAAGAAAGTCTACGGCAAGGATAAGCCGCTCCTACCGCTGCCGGTTGCTATGCGTCGGCACCTCGTTCGATAACTGCTGGCGAAAAAACTCTAGCGAGCCGCCGGCGCGGACGATCTCAATTTGCCCCCGAGGATCGTCATCGGAATCAGCATCAACGAAAACAGAGCGTGATACCAGATCGGTATCATCGACCACGTTATCGCAACGATATACAGGCCGAAGGCGAGAAGCAGTACGCCAAGGATCAGCGTCGATGTTCGATTTTCGCCTGCGATCACCGCAGTTAGAAATCCGGTGATTATCGACACGGCAATTCCCCGAAATAGGTTAAAGATCAAAATACCCGAATCGACTGTATAAGCTTCTTTGTTGTACACCGCTCGTTCAAATTCTACTTGATGTACGCCGAACCAAGCCGGGAAAACAGAACTCAAAACTTGTTCGCTACCAACCCACATAATTGACCAAGCCAAAAAACCTACGATAACTGCAATAATTATTCGAACCATAATTGCTCCTTTGCTTCCGATCAGTGTTTAGAGAAAGTAGAGGGGTGAATTGGCGGAAGTATAGGGCAATTTCTACCAAGAAACAAGAACAGACCGCCACGAAAAATCTTGGAGTTGAACCGCAAACATGCTAGAGTTCCGCTCAAGGGAAAAGAGAATGAAAGGTCTAATTCTAACGCCGCTTCTTGTATTATCTTCACAGGCTTTTCTTTCAGCCAAGCGACCGTCGCAAACTGTCCGACGATAACCATTGAAGGTCCACCGGGAATTAGTCGGCTAAGTAATCAGATCAAGTTCACGGCATCGATCAATATAATTAATCCGAGTGTGGCTACAAATGGACAGTCGCTAATGGCAAGCTCAATAGCGGTCAGGGAACGAGCTCGATCAACGTAATGGGTTTAGAACCGGGGTCGACCGTTTCCGTCCAGCTCAAAATTAGCGGCTTGCCAAGCGGTTGCGAAGACACTGTCACCGAATCGGCGCCGATCGAGGATGTTCCGCCTGTTTGTTCTTTTGACGAATGGGGTAATCTAGACCCTAACGAAGTACGTGGCCAGCTGGATATTATCTTTGCAACTCTTTCAAACAACCCGAAAGATAAAGGGCTTTTCGTCATCTATGTAAACGAGAAAGAAACTTTGGAACCGAGTAACAAGCGATTGCTGCTGATCGTGAGGCATGCGAAGTTTCGAAAGTTTGATCTAAGTCGACTTATATCTAAAATGGGTCGGTTCGAAGAACATCGAACGGTATTTTACCGAGTTCCGCCCGATGCCGAAATACCGTGTCCGGAATGTATCGAATATTTAGGAAGTTCGTTATAAGAAAAGGCTGCACCGTAGCAGCCCTTAACCTTTCTACTTGATCTCTAATTCAAACGGCATCATCAGCATTGCTTCGCCGTTCTGCATTTTGTCGAGCAGTTCGGCGTAGCGAAGAGCCTTGCGGGCGTCTTTAGGAAGCGATGCGGCGAGAGCTTTTTTGGCTTTATATTCAGCGGAAACCGTCGATTCCTCCGGGCTGCCAAAGTAAGTTTCAAAGAACGGCCGCGGGGCCGGGAACACGATCCGTCTTACGTCTTTGTCCGCCGGAAGATTCGCCAATTGCTTTGCGATCTCCACCGCTTTTTCAATGCCGCCGAATTCGTCGATCAAGCCGTTAGCCTTTGCCTGTGTGCCGGTCCAAACGCGACCCTGAGCGATGGTGTTTACCTGTTCGTCGGTCATCTTGCGGCCTTTGGCGACCTTTGGCACAAAGTTCGTGAAGTAGATGTGATTGGTCTGTTCTTCCATCTTCGCACGCTCTTCAGGTGTCCATTTTTCAGTCGCCCTGAAGATGCCGGAGTTCTTGCCACGCATCACGTATTCGTTCGAAATGCCAAGCCAATCGTACATTCCCTTGACGACCGGTTTACCAACAAAAACGCCGATCGAACCTGTGATCGATGCGGGTTGAGCGACGATCTTGTCGGCATTTGCCGAAATGTAATAACCGCCGGAAGCCGCAACATCGCCCATCGAAACGACGACCGGTTTACCCTTTGCCTTTGCGTTGTCGATCGCTCGATACATCAGATCGGAAGCGAGTGCCGAACCGCCCGGTGAATCGACGCGAAGAACGATCGCCTTGATACCCGGATCGGCCGCAGCTTCGTTGACCGCCGCAACGACAGTGTCCGAACCGACCATTTGCCCGCCAAACGGACTGTCGTTCGTGCGGCCAACATTGATCGCACCCGAAGCAAAGATCACCGCGATGCGTTCGCCGTTATTCAGGCCGAGCGAATCCGACGGAATCTCGCGATACTTGCCTCCGCTGATGGTCCGAAGCGCGTCTTCCTGCCGATAACCAAGCTGCGTTTTTAATGCTTCGTGAACCTGATCGATATAAAGAGCATCGTCGATCAAGCCGAGTTGTTTGGCTTGTGGTGCGTTGTACGGAGCGTTGTCGATCGCCGCTCTAACATCGTCTATCGGTTTCTTACGGGATTCGGCGATAGCGTTTGTCATTCGGCCGTAATATTCGTCAAGAATGGCGTTGATGACCTCACGCTGGCCTTCGCCCATTTCGGTCTTGGTGTATTGATCGGGCGCGTTCTTGTATTTCGGCCCGATCTGGATGACGTCGGCTTCGATCCCGAGCTTGTCGAGCGAACCTTTGTAGAAACTCGCTTCGGCGGCAAAACCGTTAATATAAAGATCGCCCGGCGGCGGCAAATAGATCTTGTCGGCGGCGGTCGCGATGTAATATTCGCGATTCATGCCGATCTCCATATAGGCATAGACAGGCTTGCCGGAAGTTTTGAAATCGGCGATCGCCTCGCGCAGTTCATCCGCCTTACCCCAACCGATGCCTGGGAAATTTATATCGAGCAAGATCGCGCCTATACGATTATCGACCTTTGCTTTGCGAAGCTGCGTTAGCAATCCGGTGAACGACTGGCCTTGTCCAATACCAAGAGCCTTCGCGAGTTGGTCTTCGGGAACATAATCCGGAAGATCGCCTGAAACGTTCAGCACCAAAACACTATTGGTCGGAACCGTTGGCCGACCGATTCGATCCGCCATCAGGACAAGGGCAACGATGCCAACTAAAAAAAGAACCACGGCGATACCGCCGACGATGAGAATTACTTTTGCTGTTTTTGAAGCCGCCATTATATTTTTGTAAGACTAGATCCGGTCCGCTTTTGCCGGACGCACATACTCGCTACATAATACGACTAAATGGCCGGAAAGTTTTGAATCTATTCAATTCGGGTTCGAGCAGACAATTAGATTTACGGTGCCGCGAGCCTTTTGCCTTATCTCGATGATTTCAAATCCGGCCGATTGGGCGATCTTTGCCGTTTCGCGGTTGAAATGATCGTGTATCAAGGCTTCCGTCGCCATGCTTAAAAGGTCAAAACCTCGGCCAAGCAAGCCCGGTGGCCGGACGTGCTCTAATAAGATCAGTTTCCCATTGGGCTTGATCACACGCCTCAGCTCGCGGAAACCCGCTGCGGGATCCGGGACCGAACAGAAAACCAAGGTAGCGAATGCCGCATCGAAGGAGTTTTCGGCAAATGGAAGCGATTGCGCGTCTGCCTGAATGAGTTTGTTGCCGACAAGCTTCTTAGCCGCGAATTCGAGCATCTTAAAACTAAGCTCGCTGGATACTGCGTCGAACTCTTTCGGATAGAGCTCGAAATTTGCACCCGTGCCGCAGCCGATCTCGAGTATCTTTCCATTCGGAGGCAGGAGGGCAAGAGTTTCGGCCCGCCAACGCGCGAGGAACCGCTTCTCGAACGGCGAGAATGCTGCGTCGTAAAATCTGGCAAGTTTGTCGTAGATCGGCATTCAACTGGAAACTTAACGCAAAGTTGCGACGTGGCAAAGCCGCAAAGACATTTATTTGAGACCTCTGCGTCTTAGCGACTTTGCGTTAAATTCTTTAATCTAACAAGTATGGCGAAGAAAGGTTCAGTTCTGATCTGCGACGACGAAGAGATCATGCGCGACGTGCTCGAGACGATCTTGTCGGCTGCGGGCTACAAAGTCGAACTCGCAAAACGCGGCGAAGAAGCGATGGAGCTTTATTCCGAGCATTCGTTCGACGTTGTTTTGATGGACGTTTCAATGCCCGGAATCGGCGGCCTTACCGCGCTCGAAGAATTGATAAAGTTTGATGCCGAAGCGGTTGTTCTTATGGTCACGGCCTTTGCGACCTTTGATACGGCGATCTCCGCTTGGGAAAAAGGTGCGGCGGGCGTGATCAGAAAGCCATTCCAAAACGAACAGATCCTAGCTCTTGTCGCAAAGGGAATTCGCAAACGCAAGAAAGAAGAAGAGCGACATACGCTCCGGCAGGTGATGACACGTTCCGTCAGTCGCGATGCGATCATTGGACGGTCGGAAAAAATGGAGGAGATATTTCGTCTTGTTGAGCGCGTCGCTCCCGCTCGCTCGACCGTATTGATAACCGGCGAAAGCGGAACGGGTAAAGAGCTGCTTGCGAAAGCGATCCACGAGGCAAGCCCACGGACGGATCATCCATTTGTTGTCGTAAACTGTTCGAATATTCCTTCTGAGCTGCTTGAATCAGAGCTTTTTGGACATACGAAAGGCGCGTTTACCGGAGCGGTCGCCGCAAAAAAAGGCTTGTTCGAAGTGGCCGATACTGGCACGATCTTCCTTGACGAAATTGGCGATCTGCGTCCAGAAATGCAGGTTCGGATTCTTCGCGTTATTCAGGAACGAGAGTTTATTCCGATCGGCGAAACGAGCTCGACCAAGGTAGATGTTCGCATCATTGCGGCGACCAACGTCGACCTGAAAGACGCAGTAAAGAACGGAACGTTCCGCGAAGACCTCTATTATCGGCTGTCGGTCGTCCCGATCGAACTGCCTTCACTACGCCAGCGGCCCGAAGATGTTTTGCCGCTAACAAAGCACTTTATACGAAAATACAATGCGGAAAACGGCCGGCAAATAACAGAAAGCCTGAGTCCGGAAGTATTGTCGCTACTTGAGAATTACTACTATCCGGGAAACGTTCGGGAGCTCGAGAACATAATCGAACGTGCGGTCGTTATCGCTGCCACCGATGAGATCACTGTTGAATGCCTGCGGCCGGAAGTTCGCGATCCGGAACTTTCGATAAAGATTATCCAACAGACGGAGGGAGCTTCCGGCTCGATCGACATCGGTCGCGGCGTTAACTTTTACGATGAAGTAAAGAAGTTTGAGATCGATATGATTCGCCGAGCACTCGATCAAACTGGCGGCCATCAGTCTCGGGCCGCTCGCCTTCTGGGCTTGAACGCAACAACCCTAAATTCCAAGATCAAGACCTATAATATTCCTTCCAGATCAACGTAAATCTAATCGAATGCCGATCGTAACTCGAACGAGCCGAGTCCGGCGGCGGCGTTTGCGTCGATGTCAGGATGTTCGGGCGAGATGCGTATGCATGCGGCCTGATGAAGCGGTTTTATTTCTACTAGTTGGGGAACGATGCGGCGACAATCATCGATAGCGTATGCGCACCGTGTATGAAAATGGCAGCCGGTCGGCGGATTGATCGGTGAAGGCACGTCACCCTGAAGGATAATGCGTTCGCGCTTTGCTTCTATTTCGGGGTCGGGAACGGGCACCGCCGAGATCAGAGCTTTCGTATAAGGCATTAGCGGATCGGAATAGACATCTTTGCCGAGCCCCAGCTCAACGATCCTGCCTAAATACATCACAGCGATCCGATCTGAAAGATGGCGAACCGCTCGAAGATCGTGCGAAATGAAAAGATATGTTAAGCCCTTTTCGGTCTGGAGGCGCTCCATCAGATTCATGATCTGAGCCTGAATGGAAACATCGAGTGCCGAGATCGGTTCGTCGGCGACGATGAATTCCGGATCGACGGCGAGTGCGCGCGCAATGCCGATACGCTGGCGCTGGCCGCCGGAAAATTCGTGCGGATATCGCCGGGTAAAGCGACGGCTTAAGCCGACAGTTTCCATCAGCTCTTCAACAAGGGAATCTGCCGCTGAACCGCTTGCGAGTCCAAACGTTTTGATGGGCTCGCCGATTATTTGGCCGACGTTCATGCGTGGATTTAAGCTCGCATATGGATCTTGAAAGATCATCTGCAGATGCTTTCGCTGTTCGCGCATCTCGCGCTGTGGCAGACCGGCAAGGTCGCGTCCGTTAAAAAGCACGCGTCCGCCGGTCGGTTCGGTTAGCTTTAGGATCGCCTTACCAAGCGTAGATTTCCCGCAGCCCGATTCGCCGACGAGCCCGAGGGTTTCGCCCTTTTTGATACCGAGCGACACACCATCGACCGCCCTCACGACCTTTTCATCAGTAAAAAGACCGCCGCCGATGCGGTAATGCACCTTCAGGTCCTCGAGCGAGATCAAATTGTGTCCATTATTTTCCATCTATTTGATCGGCGGCTCGATCGTAACCTCGCTTACTGTGTCGTAATTGACCGTCATATTTTTGAGAACGCCGTTCGAGTATTCGACGAAGATCTTCATCGGCAGGCCCGTTTTCTGGCTGATCCAAGTCTTTGACGTAAACGGGAAGTCGCCGACCGGTGTCACGTTCTTATAGCTGTAAACACCGGCTGATTCACCGTTGAGTGTCTCTTCGCCTTCGTATTTAACGTCCGAAAGTGTCTTGAGCCCCTCTTCGGTAAACGAATCGCGCAGGTTCGGTATGCTCTGGGCCGTGCTCGGCATTTTCGACCACTTTTCACCGAACTTCGTAAACCCATCTTTACCGACGTAGATGATCTCCATTCCGGCTCCGGTTCCGCCGAGATAGGTAATATGGAAACGGTCCGGTGCGAGATATTTCACTTTCGATCTGATCTCGGTCTGGCCCATTCCTTCCATGTTTGCGGTGAAGTACGGAAGCTCGATAAACTTCTTTGATGCTTCAACAACGTCTGCCCTAGGGTCGCTGCCGCCGGTCGCAGTACCACCTTTCGATCCGCCGCCGCCGGAAAGTGCTCCCGGCAGTTTGCAGCCAATAACGACGAACACCAATAAGATAAGAGCCGGACTAAGTTTTTTCATCTTTTTGTCTTCGCTAGAGATGCTGAATGTTCGATCTTTGATTCTTCGTAAACTTCCTTCGCAAAATGGCAAAGCGAATGGTGGTCCGCGTTTATCTGCACGAACGGCGGATATTCGTTTGTGCATAATTCCACCGCACGATCGCAGCGTTCGGCAAACGGGCAACCCGGTGGCAGATGTGCAACATCCGGCGGCAGACCGGGAATTTGATAAAGCTCTTTACCTTGCTCGTGTGCAGGATCGGGAACGCTTTTGAGCAAGCCTTTTGTATATGGATTTGCCGGCGTTGCGAACAGTTCGCGTGTCGTAGCCTGTTCAAAAACTTTCCCGGCGTACATTACGACGATCTTGTCGGTCATTCCGGCGACCACGCCGAGGTCGTGCGTGATCAGAATTACGCTCGTGCCCATTCGCGATCTGAGGTCTTTGATCAGCTCGAGTATCTGTGCCTGGATCGTTACGTCGAGAGCGGTCGTCGGCTCATCGGCGATCAGCAATTCCGGGTCGCAGCTCAAGGCCATCGCGATCATTATGCGCTGCCGCATTCCGCCCGAGAGTTCGTGAGGGTAGCCATCCATTCGCGAACGCGGGTCGGGAATGCCAACCATCTCAAGCATCTTTACGCCGTGCTCGTAGGCTTCTTCTTTCGAATGCCCGAGGTGTAGCCGCGTAACTTCCATTAATTGCGTTGAGATCTTGAGAAATGGATTGAGCGACGTCATCGGATCCTGAAAGATCATAGCGATGCGTTTGCCGCGAATCTTGCGAACATCTTCGATCGGAAGTGCGCGAACATCGATGCCGTCAAAGACGATCTCGCCGCCGACGATCTTTCCCGGAGGTTCCGGTATCAGCCGCATCACCGAAAGATTCGTCACTGATTTCCCCGAACCCGATTCGCCGACGATGCCAAGCGTCTCGCCCTTTTCGAGCTCGAATGAAATGCCGTCCACCGCTTTGACGATGCCGTCCTCGGTCTGGAAATAGGTCTTTAGGTCTTTGACCGAAAGTATTGTGGCGTTGTTGCTCATCGGTTCTAAAACTTCCGCGTTTGCGGGTCGAGGGCGTCGCGCAGACCGTCGCCTAAAAAGTTAAGTGAAAAAAGCGTGAGTGCCATTGTCACGCCCGGGAATATCATCTGCCACGGGAATATTTGAATGTTCTTGATCCCGTCCGAAGCAAGGCTTCCCCATGATGCGTACGGCGCTTGAACCCCAAGCCCCAGAAACGAGAGGAACGCTTCGGCGAGCATCACGCTGGGAACGGTGAGCGTCGCGTAAATGATAACTGGGCCGAGAGCATTCGGCACGAGATGCCGGAAAATGATACCAAAGGTTGATACTCCGGTCGCACGAGCCGCCAGAACGAATTCCTGATTCTTAAGGCTCAATATCTGGCCGCGAACAACACGTGCCATCGTAAGCCACGAAACGAGCCCGAGTGCGAAGAATAGCAAGAATATCTGGCTCAAACCTTGTCCGGCAGAAGCAAGGAATTTTTCGGCGATCCATGCTCCAATGTTTCCGAGAAACGCCGTATGCATCCATGCGTTTAGCAGCATACCTTCGACGATTATCGCGATCGTCAAAAGGGCAAAAACCACCATCAACACTTTCAACAAACCGGGTCGAACACGGCCTGCGAAATGCTCCTTAAGCCGACGATATGCCCTGCCGCCAAGCCATGCGAGCAGTGCCAGCGTGATGCCGGCGGTGATCGCGACCGGTATCAATCCGATCAGAAAATTTGTGTTTGGTCCGCCGAAGACCGACAGCAAAACGATGACGACGAGGATGTAAGGGATCGAATAAATGATGTCGACGACGCGCATCATGATGTTATCGATGCGGCCGCCGAGGAATCCGGCGATCGCTCCCCACGATACGCCGACGATCAGCGAAACTACGGTCGAGATAATCCCAACCATCAGCGAAATGCGTCCGCCTTGCAGCACGCGAGCGAGCAGATCGCGGCCTTGGTCGTCGGTGCCCATGGGATGCATCAGCGACGGCGGGAACGAGCGAACACGGTCGCCGCCATCGACGCCGGAAGGAATATAGTCGGGCGTGAACCCGTTAAGCCAATAGACAAGCGTCGGTCCGACAGCGACAAGCAAGACCATGAACCAAACGACGCCGAGCCCAAAAACCGCGAGCTTGTTCTTCAAAAGACGCTTCCATGCATCAGCCCAGAGCGAATTGCCGCGGCTTGTTCTTACCGACCAGATGGCGTATGCCGTAAGCGAAAGAAAGAGCACGAGAAAGACTATTAAGCCGATCCCGGAGAAGTATTCGGTTCGCGAACTCCAGTGCAGAGCGATCAGCGCAATGCCGATCAGCATCAGAAAACCGATGCCGACGAGCCGCTTTCGGAACTCGTAATTTACTTCGATGAGGTTGGGGTCCTCGAGCATTTGCATTCAAAAAATCCTCAGCGAAAACTATTCGTAACGGATACGCGGATCGAGAAATCCATAAGCGATGTCGACGATCAAATTAAAGATCATGATCAGTATCGACAAAAATGCGACGATGCCGAGGGTGAGCGGCTCATCGCGATTCAATACTGACTGAATAAAAATATTTCCTAATCCGGGAATGGCGAACACCTTTTCAACGACGACCGTTCCGGCGAGCAATCCCGCGAGTGCCGGACCTGTGTAAGAGACGACCGGAATTATTCCACCGCGAATACCGTGTCTCAGTAAAACGCTTTTTTCATCGAGCCCTTTTGCACGAGCGGTACGAATATAATCAGACCGCATTACCTCTAACATTCCGGCTCGAGTTAGCCGTGCGATGTACGCCATGTAGATAGCCGAAAGCGTGATCACCGGCATTATGATATTGGCCACACCGCCCCAACGCGCCGGCGGCAACCAATAAAGCCATAGGGAAAAAACGATCACAAGTATCGGACCGAGCACGAAATTCGGCACCGAAAGCCCAAGCATAGCAGACGTCATCGAGCCATAATCCCACGCCGAGTTTTGCTTCAGCGCGGCAATATTGCCGAAGATCAGTCCCAAAATAAGAGCAAGAATGTATGCAAGAAACCCGATAGTTGCCGAATACGGAAGATGCGTGAAGATGATCTCGTTGACCGATTTGCCGAGATATTTTACTGAATCGCCGAAATCGAAACACTTGAATTGAGTGCCAAAAAGACCGAAACGAAATCCGGTCGTCGAAGTATCACCGTCCGGCGCCGTTCGGCAGGTTACGTTGCCGAGCATTAGAAAATATTGCTGATACCAAGGCTTGTCCAGTCCGTATTTACGCTTGATATTTTCTTCGATCGCCGGCGGCAACGAACGCTCGTCCGAGTAGAAATTACCGGGAGCCACGCGGATCAATCCCCACGTCAGCGAAACGACGAGCAGGGCCATCGGAATAATTATCAGCAATCTTCGGAGAATGAAACCGATCATATTAGTATCCGAATTTCTTGGCGTCCATGTAGCCTTTTTCGCGTTCGACTAGAGTGGGTTGTGTCGCGATCAAGCGATTTAGATTTTCAGTGACCCATGCATCGCCGGTGCTGAATATCGTATCAACATTTTGATCCCATTTCGCCTGGTCAGTTTCAATATACACGAACTTCCATGCGTGCAGCGTTCCGGGATTCGGATAGAGGCCTTTTACATACGGCTTGCGAATAAAGTTGGTCTTTTGCGTTTGCCACGGAAGCACGGGTTGGTCCTGCATCACCATGAACTCGGCTTCGGCCATTTTTTCAAAACGTACCTTCGGATCCGCTGCCCGATTAGCATCGTCTATCAATTTATCGAATTTCGGATTCGTCCAGCCGGTTGAGCTGTCGTTGTTTGTTCCGTAGAAGAGCTTGAGGAACGACATCGGGTCCATATAATCACCGATCCAGCCTGCTCTAGCGATACCGTTATACTCTAAATTCTTTCGTGTGTTGAGAAACGTTTTCCATTCCTGATTCTTGAGTTGAAGCGTGATGCCCAGATTCTGTTTGTACTGTGCCTGGATGAATTCGGCGATCGATTTATTGTTCTCGCTCGTGTTGTACAGCAACTCAACGCTTTCGACCGGAAAGCTCGGACACGACCAATCGCCTTCGCTACCGGTTACGGGAAATCCGGCTTCAGCGAGAAGTTTGCGAGCCTTTACCGGATCGAACTTGCGGGCCTTCCATTCGTCCAAGGTACTTCCGATCTTCTTCAGTTCTCGGTCATAGACCTTGCTGCGAATATCTTCGTATTCCGGGAATAGGCCTTCTGGTGTGAAATCGATAAGCGGCTGCGTTGTCTTGCGAAACTTCGCAAGAGCGTCGCGATCTACTGCAAGTGCCAGTGCCTGACGAACGCGAAGATCGTTCATCGGCGGCTTGGTTACGTTTACGGTGTAATATTCGATCGCGACCTCGGGATGATTCATATATTCATCCTTGTATTCGCGGATCATGTCGACCCACGCAGCCGGTATCGTGTGGTTATAGATGGCATCGACGCGGCCAGTCTTATAGAGATTGAGCATGGTCGTTTGCTCCTCGAGCGGATAGAATTCGATGCCGTTCAGGCGTACCATTTGAGCATCCCAATAGTTCGGATCCTTTTCTACAACGACGCGGTCGTACGGCCTGTGTTCTTTTAGGCGGAATGCTCCGCTCGTGACGATATTCGACGGTTTTGTCCAGTCTTTGCCATGCTTCTCAACGGTCCCGCGATGAACGACGCGGAAGAATTGATGGCCAAGCAGGCCGATCAAAAATGGAGCCGGTTGCTTCAGCTTTATACGAAACGTGTGATCGTCAACGGCTTCGACACCGAGATCCGAGGCAACAACGGCAACGAGTTCGGTTTCCGCCATCAACGCCTTTAGCTTCGGATCTTTTTCGAACAAGGCGTTTCTTGATTTTTCGTCGCTCGGAACCGTAAGTCGTGTAGGCCCGTCGACGAACTTTCGAAACTCGCTTTGTGCAATGGCCTGCTCGGTAGGAGGCGCAGGTTGTGTTGATAGCGGCACAGGTTCTGCGGGCGGTGCCGGCGTTTCGAGATCGGACTTGAGCAGAAATCTTCCGTTCTTGTCCTTGACGAACGACTTCATCGAATTGAATTCTTCGGCGTACTTTATGTAATGAGCGAGATATGCATTTTTTGCAGCTAGGCTCGGTTCTAATGCACGTTGAAACGAATAAACGAAATCGTGTGCCGTTATCGGGTCGCCGTTAGAGAACTTGCCGTTATTCCTCAGCTTAAAAATATATTCGGTGTTTTCCTGCCCAACTTGCCAGCTTTCAGCCAATCCCGGTATGGGCTGCATCGTTCGCGGATCGTATTCGACGAGGCCGTCGTAAATTGACATTAATAGCCGTGCTTCAGGCTGCCCGGTCGGTATGGCCGGGTCGAGCGATTCAGGTTCGGAGCCGGTTATGTATCTCAAAACGTTGTCTTGCGGAGCCGCAGTTCGGCCGTAATAACGACTGCTTGCCTGAGTCGCGCAACCGGCGAGAGCTAACGCAACGATCGCAGTTAAAAGAACTAACTGACCGATACTGATATTGAAGTTCTTCATAAAACCGACTCCTGAAGGCAGGGAATGATATCGGAAGCTGATATCGGGGAGTATCGACGGACGATCTCGCTTTGCAAATCTATCAAAGTGAACCGAACTTGCCGCAACCGGAAACAGGTCTATGATTACTTTTCTGAAGTCTTCGGTTGCCAACTGTTATCGATTCGCAATCTCTGGATAAAGGGAGCATCGAAAACATCTATTTCAAAACCAAGTACATACGGCTTGACCAGAGAATATGAAGTGGGGAAATAAAGCGGTATCGCTTTCATTTCATACAGGGCGATCTCTTCCGTTAAACCAGAATCGACCACAACGTCAGAATTTGAAGCTGCCAGCGGATCAGTATTTGAGACGGGCCCAGTAGGGGCAGCGTTTACATTTCTCACGTTCTCAGGCGACGCGGCCGCGGGCTGAATCTGATCATTTTCGAAGATCGCCTTTAACCCCATGGTCTTATTCGACGATGGCAATACCACGCCGCGGCGGATGAGGTCATAATCGCCAGCGTCTAGCGTTGCCGCCATTTCAGTATTCTCTTTTACGGTGATCTCGGTCTCAAGGTTTAAGTTTTGCTTCCACATTCTGCCGACCGAACGAGCGACCCTTTGCTGAGCGTCGTTACGATTAACTACGAGACGGATCTTTGGAAAGCCGCGGCCATTCGGAAACCCTGCTTCATCCAAAATGTCACGTGCTCGTTCTCGGTCCTGATTTAGTTTGTTCTGAGAGCCCGACGCAAAAGGAAGAAATGAATAAGCGGGCCGTGTCGTGCCGGATAGTTCTCCTTCGGTGAGTCGTTCACGCTCGATACTGATCGACAACGCCTGTCTTACCCGGCGATCGTTAAATGGAGCGTTCGCCGTGTTGATCATGTAGAAGTTCAGGGCGGCAAAAGTGTTCTTGCGAAAATCTTCGAACGGTTCGAGCAACTTGATCGCGAGAGGTTCCAGCCCGGCATTCGTTACCGCGTCGAGTTCGCCAGATCGATATGACTGAAGCGCTTTTTCGGGCGATTCCATTGCGACAAAGTTCAACCGATCTAAAGCGACTGACTCATGGTTCCAGTATGTCGAAGACTTTTCGAGAAGTATACCGGTCTCATCGATGGACGCGATCTTGAACGCCCCGTTAGTTACGACGTCTGGTTGCAATGCTGAGCCTTCTGCAACTTCTTGTTCCGGGTAGACTGGCCGGAAGATCGGATTTGCAAGAAGTCTTGGCAGATCCGGGTCCGGCGTCTTCAGATTTACAACGAGAGTTTTCGAATCTACAGCGTAAAAACCTTTCTTCGAACCATCGGGTACTTCCTTCGAAATTACGGTCTGTTCGCTCGGACTTGGTTCAGCGGGGGACATATTTGTTGCGGTATTCGTTATGAACGAATTTGAATTGGTCTGAAAATCATTCATCGGTTCCACAACCGCTTCGTCAGATCGATCCAATATATCCGGCGAAAGGAACTTATCGCCAAAGCCGACAAAGTTGCTCGTCAGTTGGGGATGGGCGGCCCGCGGACCAAGCGAGGCAAGTCGTTTCCACGAACGAACAAAATCGAATGCCGTCACCGCCTTCCCGTTCGTCCATTTCGCATCGGTACGAAGCGTGAATGTCCAGGTCTTTAGATCCTCGGTGCTTTTCCACTTTTCCGCCACGCCAGGGATCGCCTCAAGCGTTGCCGGTTCCGTCTCAGTTAACCCTTCATAGATCCCTCGAACAATGTCGGCCTCCGGCGCCGAACTTGTTCGTGCCGGATCCAGATGCTTTGGCTTCGGCCCGTTGCTCCAACGCAATTCCTGAGTTTTAGGCGGCTTGGTTTCGGATATATAAGAGTTGGGAGTTGGCTGTCTGGTTCCTGTGCAACCTGCCGCGAACACGGCGAACACGAATAGCGCGATGATCTGAAGCCGTGATCGGCTCAATGGAATGCCTTTACCTTTTCCAGAACTATTGCGCACTTGTTAACGAAACCTTCATTCTACTAAATGGAGCAGCCGCTGATGGGTCGCTACGGTCTGCCGCCGAGTTGATTCAAGGCCATCAGAGGTATCAATAAGGAGATCAGCGAACTTTTTCTTCTCCTCCTGGGGCATTTGAGCGGCGATCCGCTGCTCAGCCTCAAACCTTGAAAGTCCATTTCTCGCGATCAACCGGGATATCTGAGTATCTGCATTACACCACACAACGATGATCTTGTTAAATCGGTTATAGCCGCCGGATTCGATCATCAGTGCCGCGTCGACAATTGCTATCGCGTTGGGTTCGGTATTCTCGATCTCGGTGAGCCACTCGTTCTGCCGTTCGAGAACTAGAGGATGAACGATCGAATTGAGCACTGTTCGGTCGCCAGCGTCCGCGAAAATTATCTTGCCCAAAGCGGCCCGATCGAGCGAACCCTCATCGAGCAGTATACCCTCTCCAAAATGTTCGACAATCCGCTTAAGTCCAACGGTTCCCGGTTCGACCACCTCGCGGGCCACGAGATCGGCGTCAAGTACATGACAGCCAAGTTCGCGGAAAAGGCCGCAAACTGTCGTCTTTCCGACCGCTATCGAACCTGTAAGGCCAACCCTCAACATAATTAGGATTAGGAATCGAGGATTGAGAATGAGGAAAACGAGCAACGCCTGATTAATTACAGCAATAAGAGATTTTTCCCTTCTCAAATTTTTACGTCTCAATTCTTATCTGCCGTGGCGCTTTGCAAGCTTGTCGACGTTATATTCGGCGATCTCTTCGAGTGTGATCCCGAGTTCATCGGCACAGGCCGAGATGTACCATAGAACGTCACCAAGTTCGTCTTTCAATTTCGCGCGAACGTCGTCATTCAAAACGCCGCCGTGATCGCGCTGGATCTTCTTTACGATATTCGCAACTTCACCAGCTTCGCCTGCAAGGCCCAGCGTAGGATATTCCAAATTGCTCAAACGACGCGGATAAAGAGCCGTCTGGCTCGCTTCTGATTGGTAATCTTTGAAGTTCATATTTTTCTTCTTGCTTTCGCGGCGTCGACCGTATTTCGCATTAACATTGCGATCGTCAGTAGCCCAACGCCGCCGGGAACAGGCGTGAATGCACCAGCCTTTTCTATCGCATCGCGCTGATTAACGTCTCCTGTTAGCGTAAACCCGCGCTTCTCAATGGCGGCAAGCCGCTTCTCTTGTTCGTCGTCGGTGAAAAGACCGGGCAATTCAGTTTTGTCGGTCACATTATTGATGCCGACATCGATAACCGTTGCTCCGGGCTTAATATGTTCCGCGGTGATAAATGCCGTTCGGCCGATCGCGGCGACAAGGATATCGGCCTGCCGGGTAATAAATGCAAGGTCACGTGTTCGCGAATGACAGATCGTTACCGTTGCATTTTCCTTTAGCAGCAGTGCGGCCATAGGCTTCCCAACGATGTTGCTACGACCGACCACAACGGCGTGGCTGCCGGCGATCTCGATCCCAGACCGTTTCAATATCTGGATCACGCCTGCCGGCGTGCACGGTGCGAGTGTCTTCTGACCCTGCGAAAGACGTCCTACATTCACCGGATGGAACCCATCCACATCCTTTTCCGGGTCGATCGCCTCAAGGATAAGCGTTTCATCAATGTGTTTTGGCAACGGTAGTTGTATCAATATGCCGTCAACGTCATCGTTTTGGTTGAGATCATTTACTGCGGCCAAAAGTTCGCCTTCGCCTACATCGGTCGGAAAATGCCGATGCTCGGAGACGATTCCCAGCTGTTCTGAGGTTTTTACTTTATTTCCGACATAGACGGCAGACGCCGGATCATCACCAACCCGAACCACCGCAAGACACGGCGAAAAGCCATGGATCTCGCGAATATCGAGCAATTCCGCCGATAATTCGGCTTTGATCGCATCAGCTATTGGCGAGCCGCTAAGTAACCGTGCTGTCATAAAGTAAAAATATTACAGGAACTTGGGCTTGATTGTCAGTTTGCTAGGGCAGAAAGGCGGAACGAAGATAGCCGCCGAGACCAAAGTCGAACAAGCAAAGTCTTAAACTTAATGAAGATCGAACAAAAAACCTTCCCATACCGACCATTTGCCGCCGCAAAGAGCTTTGTTGCGTTTGCTCTTGGTGCACTGTTCATCTTTGCCAACACAGCGAATGCTCAGGTTGCTGATCTTTCAGTATTCAGACCATCAAAAGGCGTCTGGTACTCGCAAGGCCAGGAACCGAACAGCGGCTTTTCGGCGATCAAAATGGGAAGTTCTTCGGACGTTCTCGTACCGGCCGATTACGACGGCGACGGCACGATCGATCCCGCTGTCTGGAATCGAGAGAACGCGACGTGGCAGATCTTAAAAAGTTCTAACGGTAAGCTTGATTCGATCGCGTTTAGTGAGACGCAGGTTGGTCCGAAAGATTCGCAGAACGACATACCTGTTTCCGCTGATTTTGATGGCGACGGACGAGCCGATCTAGCAGTTTGGCGGCCGAGCAATGGCTTCTGGTACGTTCTTACCGCGTCAAGCGGTTTTGAAGAATCACAGAGTTTAAGTTTCTGCTGGGGCCAAGCCGGCGACGTGCCGGTTCCTGCAGATTACGACGGGGACGGACGTAGCGACTACGCAGTTTTCCGCCCTTCCGACAGTCGCTGGTACATTTTTGAGAGCAGGTCGCAGATGTGGTCGGCCCGTTCGTTCGGCCAAAAGGGCGATCTGCTTGTTCCGGCCGATTACTCCGGCGATGGAAGGGCTGACCTGGCGGTATATCGGAAAGGGACGTGGACCGTGCTTGATGTAGCGACAGGTGAGGTCGATAAGTTCGAATTCGGATTCGCTGACGCACTTCCGGTTCCAGCCGATTACGACGGCGACGGTGTAACGGACTTTGCGATCTGGCGTGACGGCACCTGGTATATCTATGACAGCGGCGTGCCGCGTCTTCGTTCAATGCGTTTTGGCAACACTGGCGATATTCCCCTAAATTTTTTAAAAGTTAGGCCTAGCGAATAGCTTACGGTCTAAATCTCCCCCCGAAACTGGCCTACGGGCGTTTAGGGAAGTTCTTCGGAGCTTCCCCTTTTTTGTTTTTAAGCCATTCGGTTAAAATCTTGGTGTGGCTCGCTTTATCATTATCACTGCTGCTTTTTTCATTCTCACCAATTCCTTGTTTGCGATAGATCAGTCGAAGCACCAAAACTTGAGACAATTGATCACGTCCCGAGAGTACTCAAAGGCGATCGTCGAACTCGAGGGCTTCAAAGCTAGCAGTAACGAAGAATTTAAGCTCAACAATTACGATTATCTGCTTGGGCGTTTGCACGAACGGCTTAGTAATTTCAGTCTTGCCGCCGCTAACTATCACAGCGTCGCTTCGCGGAACAGCATTTTGCGTGATCGGGCGCAATGGCACCTTTCGGAACTGAGCCGTTTTTCAGGGAACGCATTTTTGGAGCGGATCTATCTGCAGGAGCTGCGATTCCGCACCCCGCAAAGCCTGTACGTAACCGCCGCATCGAACCGAATGGCGCGAAGTTTTCTAGAAAACAGCAATTTTCAACTTGCCATAAATGAGCTTAGGTTTTTGCAACGATCAAGGCTGGAAGGAACGGCGGTTGATCGTTTGGCACGGACCAATCTATCGTTGCTTGCCGAAGGTTTGATTGGAACCGGCGACATTGTGGCGGCGCGTGAAGTTCTGTTTCAAATAATGGACGAGTCCCCAAACAAAGAACAGCCTGACGATCTGGCATTAATGGCGATAGGTAATCTGGACCGGCTCGATCTTGGACCCGACGGCTCTGATGTTCCAAAGCTTTCAGCCGAAGAGCATTTAAAACGAGCAAATATCTATCAGTTCAATCGTGCGTTCGATAAAGCACGGCTTCACTACGAAACAATCGTTAACGAAGATACCGCCGGGCAATTTGCGGCGACCGCGGGTTATCAAATTGGCCGAGGATTTTCGCAGCAGAATAGTTTTGCCGACGCTGTGAAATGGTACGAGCGCGTGCTCGAACAATTTCCGGAAACGGAAGTAGCCCGCGATGCATTGCTGCAACTCGGCTCGGCATACGCAAGGCTTCGAAAGTATAAAGAATCGACGGGGCGCTACCAGATGTTTATCGACCGGTTTCCTGCCGATGAGCGGCTTGATCGTGCTTACTTGAATATGATCGATATTTCTCGTGATCTTGGCGAAGAGAACGAAGCGATTCGTCGTGCACAAAAAACGCAGGAAGTGTTTCGCGGAAAGACCGCGGAGGCGCAGGCACTTTTTGCGGAGGCTCGGATCAATCTTGCTAGAGAAGAGTGGACGGCGGCCGAAGAAGGCCTAAGGCGGCTGGCGACGATGTCGGATCTTGGCGGCACACGCGTTCCCGGTGGAACGGATCCAACTGAGATCCGGTTTCTACTTGGCCTGGTCCAAGAAAAGACGCAGCGATTTGGCGATGCGATCCAAACATATCTCTCGATCCCTGATGGACGAGCGAGTTTTTATGGTTGGAAGGCAACGGAGCGGCTTTCGGAAATGGCACGAACAGAGACCACACGACAGGCGGTTCAGGATAAAGCCACTTCGATCCGCCAGGACGGGACGCCCGCCACACGAAAGAACGCCTTGCACAATTTGATAAGGCTTACTGCAGACGATGCTGTTCGTGAACGCTTGTTGAATGAGCTGAAGGACGTGTATTCAGAACTGCCTGAGTATTCAATTCCCCTAAAAAAAACCGAGTGGAAGTTCGGCCGCGAAAATGTCATTGATAAACCTCGACAAGCGAAAGGTTCAAACATTCATATTGATTCGGCCGACGAATTAGCATTTTTGGGTTTGTTTGATGAAGCAGCGGTTGAACTGGAAGCGGGCGGAAAGGTCACCGATCCGGCCCTGTTAGCCGTATCTATGGCACCGGAAACGGCGCTGATCGGGCGATCGGGTTTGCCGAATCGTTCTACAAATTCCCGGCGGATTATCAGATCGAACTGCTGCCAAAAGACGTTACCGAATTACTTTATCCGACGCCGTTCGTCGATGAACTGCTCGTGAGCTCCGAATCACGAGATGCCGATCCGCGTTTGATATTGGCGATAATGAGACAGGAATCTCGCTTTCGCCCAACCGTTAAATCAAACGCCTCGGCTCGCGGATTGATGCAATTTATTTCATCGACATCGACTCGCATTGCGGGCGAGTTGCAAAGATCTCAATTCGAGCAGGATGATCTGTACGATCCGTCCGTGGCGATACTGTTCGGCGCGCAATATGTGTCCGGGCTTTTTAAGCTCTACCCGGATCAGGCGGAAGCGGTTACGGCCAGCTACAACGGCGGCGAGGACAATATGAAGCGTTGGAAGAGCAGGGCACGATCTGACATGCCTGTCCGATATGTGCCCGAAATCATGTATTCACAATCAAAGGACTATGTTTTTAAGGTGATGTGCAGCTATCGCGTTTACCAGACGATTTACGACGAACAGCTGAAGGCAAAATAAAGGTACTTATATGTCACGCTTTGATTCGTCAAGACCGATACGCGATACTTTTACATGTACACCCTCTGATTATTTTTATGCGCTCTAGTCTGTTTTCGATAATCTTTTTGGCCTCAATTCTTCTCGCCGGTTGCGAACGTGAAGTTCAGCAGCCTGCTTCGCCGGATGCGGCTCGATATGACATTCGCGGAAAAGTTGTCTCAGTCGACAAGGCCGCGAAAACTGCTCAAATAGACCATGAAGAAATACCAAACTTCATGCCGCGGATGACGATGCAGTTTAAGATAAATGAAGACTGGGTTTGGGAAGACCTGCTGCCAGGTTCAGATATCAAGGCGGTGCTTGTTTATGACAAGAATGCGAAGGATCCGATGACGCTCGAAAAGATCGCGATCTCGGCGGCGCCGAATCCGGATCAGCCGCAACCTGAGGTGAAGACACCCGAACAGATCGGCAAAGACGCACCCGACATTCCGCTGACCAACCAAGACGGACAGAAGGTCGCGTTCAAAGACTTTCGCGGGAAGACCCTTGCGATAACCTTTATTTATCGCGAATGCCCGCTGCCCGAGTTTTGCATCAAGATGTCAACGAATTTTTCAGATGCGGCCGCCAAGATCGCGACTAGCGACGTTTATAAAGATAAGCTGCGGCTGTTGAGCATTTCGTTTGACCCGACGCGGGACACGCCCGCCAAGCTGCGCGAATATGGCATCGGGTATCTAGGTAATCCGGAAAGGCCGGATTTTACTTATTGGCAGATGGCCGTCGGACCGGATAAAGATGTTCGCGCGATTGCCGACTTTTTTGGTTTGAAGTACGAGATCGCTCCGGAAGATAAGACGCAGTTTAATCATTCGCTGGTCACCGCGATCATTGGGCCCGACGGAAAGATCGCGAAAGTTATGTCAGGAAATCGTTGGACCGCAGATGAACTCCTGATCGAGATGCAAAATGTCGCCGGAAAGTAAGCAGCTTAATCAATGCTAGTTAATTCGTAAACAGTTTTGCCGGCGACGATCGTGCGGATCACGTCTCGGCCGGTAGAAGAAAACACCAACACAGCTTCAATGTCGTTGATCGGTAGCTGCCTCGGATCGAATAGTGAAATAACTGCAATATCTGCTTGTTTTCCTGCTTCCAAAGTTCCGATCGACGAATCAAGGCCGAGCGCTTTCGCTCCGCCGAGGGTTGCAGTCTCCAACGCTTCCTTTGCCGAAATAAATCTGTGGCTATCTTCTCGATTACGGGCAACGAGCGTTCCGAACCTAGCTTCTTCCAGAATGTCACAGACATTGTTGCTTGCGACCGAATCACTCCCAAATCCCACGGAAACTCCTTCGTCGAGCATTTTTTCAAACGGAGCGTATCCGTGACCAAATTTTGCATTCGATCGCGGGCAATGGGCGACCTTAGCACCGTTTCCCGCGATTCGAGCGATATCAGAATCTGATACTAAGATACAGTGGGCTAAGAGCGGCTGGGCGGAAAGAACACCGAGACGTTCAAGGTATTCGATCGGCGTGCAGAATGGACTGCTCCATTCGATGTCGAATTTTTCGTAAACCTCGGTAAAGAAACCCGTCCCCTTAGTCAGCAACTCAACTTCATTTGCCGATTCCGCCGCATGGATCGAAATCGGAACGCGATTGATGATCGAATACTGGGCGATGAGTTCAAACAGTCTCGAACCGACCGTGTATGGCGCATGCGGCGATAGCCCCACGCGTACAAGATCGATCTGTTCTGCGTGAAGAGCTTCGAATTTCTTGGCTAGTGCGGCAAAGTCATCGTCAGCGGTGCGGTTATCGGGTGAGAATTCAGTTTCCTGATAGACAATGCCTCGAAGCCCGTATCGTTTAAGTGCCGTTAGCCCTGCATTGCCGAACCTTCCGATGTCGCCAAAGCACGTTACGCCCGCACTTGCACCTTCCAATGCACCGGCGACGGCGGATTCGATAATGTCCGATTCCGACATTGCCGCTCGCATCTCATTTAGCGTCATGAGCCACCTCTTGAAATCATGTTCGACGCTATCCAGAGCCCCCCGAAGAGCGGTGAGTTCGAGATGAGAGTGGCAGTTTACAAACCCGGGCAAGATCGCCGACCGCCCGAGATCGTCGACTTCGAGCGAACTGAATTCCTCAGGAATACTTGAACGAGACCCAACATAAGCCAAACGGTCTTCATCGATGATTACCGCACCATTCTCGATCGGTTCCGACGAAATCGGTAAAACATAATCTGCAGCAAGTATCTTCATTTTGGTGCGGGCGGCGGCGTTGAACGGTATCGCGAAAGGATCGAAGTTACGTATGCCTTGGTCGAAGCTATGCCGATTCGTTCGACGAAATCAGCTTCGGATAAAGTGTTCGGGTCAGTTTCCCGGGTCCATTCCTCAACGCGGCTTGGCCCGGCGTTGTACGCTGCAAGCATCATTGCCGTTTCGGCCGGACGATTTCGATAACGTTCACGCACTTTTTCCAGGTACCAGCAGCCGACCTGTATATTTCGTTCCGGGTTGCTTAAGAATCTGACTACGTCCGATCCTACTTCGCGCTCAAGTAAACTGAGTCCTGTCTCTTTTGCCCAGTCCTTAGCGACAAGCGGCGTGACCTGCATCAACCCGACTTCGTCCGCGTCTCCGATAGATGAGGGACGAAAAAAGGTCTCCTCGTAGATAACGCTCCAAACAAGACGGTCGTCCAAACTATAAATACGAGCGTGCCGTGCTATCAGATCATCGAAACGATGCACCCAATAACCGCTAAAGAAATATGCTCCAAGCGACGCTGTCAAAGCGACGATAAAGAGACATGAGACCAGGTATCTGAACATTGAAGTGGGCAGGATGAAACGATCCACGGCTACCATCTGCGGCACAGTTTCATCCGTCTCGATACTACATCAAAACGCGGGAACAATTCGAACGGCTCGTCGTTATAACGGTTTCTTATTTCGAGCCATGTGCAGGTCTTTTGATGCAGGCTCTGTAACGTCAACGATCGAGTATTCGGCTACGTCGGGAATGCTGGGTTTAGACCTGACACGTTCGACAAATAGATCGGTATCGAAATCCGCCTCACGAGCCATTTTTTGTCGGATCTCGATCAGAACTTCCAAGAACTTTGAACGCCGGTACATCCGTCCATTGTAGTTTGTGCATCCTCGAATTCGAAACGACGACAAAAGATGGCCGGTGTGGAATTATTCGTGAACCAGAAACTCCGGCGTAATGATCGCAGGCGAAAAGAATCCGGCGGCGGTATTGAACAGGCGAATGCGAGCCTGTTTTCGAACGTTAGCCAAGTGGCCAAAATTCCATGTGACAAAATAATCGATCTTATGATACGAAGCGAGTGCCACATGGATCGCATCGGCCATGAATCTTCGATGAAAGATGCCTCGCGAGATGTAGCCTTCGGCAAGGATCGCTACTTCTTCAGACACGTTTAGTTGAGAGAATGGTTTGATCAGGTTCAAGTAGCCGGATCGGTGCGGTTCGCTTAGATGTTCGAGCTCGCGGACGACCAGATCGGATGAATAAACGTCGTATTCACCGAGTTCATGTTCAAACCAGCGGATCGTCAGATCGCGGCGGAATGAATCGCCGTTATCGAGATATGCACCGATAACAGAGGTTTCGAGATAAACACCTAATTTCATTGGATCAATTATTCGAGCGGAATAGCCAGGTCTGTCGGCAAATCATCTATAGGATCAAACAATACTCTTGCGTTGCGAAAATCGAAAGTGAGCTTATAGTTCTTAAGAAAGTTTCCGCCAAGAATGCCGCCTTGTTCAAATCCGGAAGCTTCGTTGATCAGGTCTAGATCGAGTGCAACGGCAAGAATTTTTAGCCTTGAATGATCGCCGAAACTTATTTTCGGTATCAAGAACGAACGCACGTCTTCGGTTATACCCGCTGCGCCGACGACTCGCATTCGCTGGCTCGATTCATGAGAACGGATCGCTTCTAGAGCAGCTAACTCGTAAGAAATGACGGAAACGCTTGCCCCCGTATCTACTATAAAGTTCACGGGATTCTCAAGTCCGTCAACTGCGACCTCGCCGCTAAGGAAACCGCTGGATGTTAGCCGCAACGGAAGAGACCGAGTGTCTTCGCTTGCGGCAGTCATCACAGCGTCACTGCGGTCCAGCGTAAATGTTGACTCACCGTAATCGACAGTTGTTAGAAATTTCGAGATAACGGAAAGACCTATATATCCATCTACCTGAACACCTGTTGCATGGAACTCACGAATGTAAACTGGAATGTTGCGAACACGAACCTCGCCGATCTCAAGTTGATTTATGAAACCATAGACTATTTCAAACTTTCCGTTGCCGCCGATCCCTTTCGCAAAACCACCTTTGGTGATCGGTTTGATCTTAAGCCTTTTGGCCGTACCCAGTGAGATCACGGAGATACCTGCTCCGGTATCCAAAACAAAATTTAGTGGTTCGCGTCTTCCATTTACTTTCAATTTTAGAACGGGCCGATTACCAACCAGGTCGAACGCGACCTTAGTAGATTCCGAACCCGAGGACGAGTAAAGCTTGGTTCGGTTGCCCAAGAATCGCAGGAATGTGATAAGTCCCCTGATCCGGTCCTGGCGTTCATCGTCAGTGTCGCGCGAAAGCATTAAAAACCGCTGATAGGCGTCGGCGGCTTCGGCATATCGCTCTGCGCGTGCGGAGATCTGGGCGAGGGCAAAAGTAAAGTCTGCGTGATTTGGTTCTTGGAGAACAGCTTCGCGAAGATTCAGCACAGCTTCGTCAATGCGATTCTCATAAAAATCCAGCAAACCAAGGCCCGCCCACGCAATGGCTTCGTTCTTGTTGAGCTGTATCCCTTTATAAAATATCGGCCGCGCATCTTTCATCCGCCCGGCGGAGAGTAAAACGGTACCAAGAACCGCTAGGGCTAATGAATTGGTTGGTTCAGCAACGACAATCGGATAGCTCAGTTCATAAGCCTCGACGATCATTCTCCGTTTGAGCAGAACGTGAGCAAGTTTTAGTTTCGCAGCAACATTCTTTGGATCATTTTCAACCACGCCGCGTAGTATCTTTTCGGCTTCAGGATAGATCGCCTGCCGGTACATTTTGTCGGCTTGTTTGATCTGCCGCCTGATATTGGCAGCGTTGGACGTTTGATCACCGGAAAATTGAAGAGCAAAAGCGGGGTAAATTGATGAAAGTAATAAGAAAGCCGCAAGTGCCGGGTTGGCGATCAAACTCTTCGTGTACGAAATTCTTTGACCAGGTGATCTCATAACTTACGCTCCCGACGACGCAGTTACCCAATTGAAATGGGTTACTTCAGGATCTCGCCGGTCTTCATTGACCACAGCACAAGATCCATTTCGTCAAAATCGATTCCCGCTTGTTCTGAAAATTGCTTGAGTTTGGACTCGGTGCTTAGATACCTCGAACGCGTATTTGGTGGCTTTGGGTCATCGATTATTCTTAGTTCCGCTAGACAATTCAGAACGTGCTTATCCAAAATGGCGTAGCCTCTCATTCCGATATTCCGAAGAAAATGACTAGCTTCCTTATAGCCAAGCCCCTTAACGCCTTTCTCTTTGGCAAGCCAATCGCGGCGTTCGAGGTGGCAGGCAAAACTCTCGAGCTTATCGCGAAGCTTGAGTCCGCAATGTTCGTCGAGGAAATTTCGAGATTCAACGACGTATCGGGAACGAGCGTTTGGATATCGATGAACGCCTGTAAGCGCTGCGGCGAGCTGGTCTTGGCGGCCATTCTTCAGAAGCGGACGGACAGCTTCAATGGAACGTAGCCCCATTTTTGCTGAACACCCACCCGTGAAGAAACAAAACACCATTTCCTCCCAGAGGTCATCATCGGAACCCGAAAGCCCAATTCTCCGGAAATCGGCCAATCTAGCACGAATATCCACGCGACGCTCCGCGTGAACTTTCCTAATGCTGTCGATGGTTATCGGTACGGCCTGTTGTTTCACGCGTTGAACGGACCTAAATTCTATGCCTCGGCCCCTGCGAAGTCAATAAAATAAGGAACCGGCAGCGATTGATGCTCGTTTATAAATGCAATGACAGAAGTTCCGATCGGCGGCATAAGTTGATTACAATTTATGGCATCATAATTTGGCCAGTTGACATCGAAGAATGTGACGCGATCCGGCATTGCCGGGATCGGTTATAAATCAAGGGTTGAAAACGCGCCGGGCGCCTGTGTTATACTCAGAAAGCGAAGCTTGCCAGTGAATAAGCCGTACGCACCCAGCCATCGCATAGAAAGAATATTAATGGAAATAAGGGCAGGAAAATTTAGCTTAGGGATATTCGTCGCTGTTTTTGCGATATTTGGTTTAGGTTCGGCTTCGGCACAGGGCCGACCGTTGCTTCAGGACATTAAGGTAAAAACGGAAGTCGCTCCGGTGCCTTCGGCGACACCGCTCGTTAAACGAACTGCATCCTCGTCTCCCGCGATACCTGCTGCCACCAGCGTAAGATCTTCGTTCTCGTTCCTTCGCGATATCGCAATTCCGGGTAATTCAGGGGTGTTATTCGAATCGCTTGACGGCAACGTTGTCGTCGAAAGCAATTCCCATGTGCCGTTGAACCCGGCTTCGAATGTGAAGGTCGCAACAACCTACGCAGTGTTAAAAACATTTGGTCCAAACTATCGATTTCCAACGTCTGTTTGGAGCGATGGTGTTTACGACGAAGCGAATCAGAAATTGATCGGAAACCTTTATATTTCGGGCCGCGATCCGGTGTTTGTGCTTGAACACGGTGTCGCATTATCACGCGAACTTAATCGAATGGGCATTCGCACGATCGAAGGCGATCTGGTCGTAACGGACAATTTTTCGATGAACTACGGTTCGTCGCCGGTCGTTTCATCGAGGACGCTGCTTGCCACCATGGACGCTGCGAAGCGTTCTCCAGCAGCTTCACGTGCTTGGTCTAATTACTTGGTGCATTCAGGAACCCTCACGGCAAATACTGGAATTCCGAGCGTAACGTTTACAGGTGCTCCATATGTTCAGTCGCTTCCGACGAACGCTAAAGGGCTGTTCACCCACGAATCGGCTCCGATGCGCGAGATCATCAAAACCATGATGAGCTATTCGAACAATGAACTTTCGCATCGCCTGGGCGACATGGTCGGCGGAGCATTCGGTGTAGCAAATATTGTTCGACAAAATACGGGCACGACGCCCCAGGAATTTCACATTCAAACGACGAGCGGACTTGGAATCAATCGTGTCACAGCAGGTGCGATGATGAAATTGCTTCGCGAATTACGTGAAGAATTGACCAGATTCAAGATGACCTATGCCGACGTTATGCCGGTTGCCGGATTAGACCCGGGAACGCTTGAAGGTCGATTTGATACGGATTTCGCACGCGGAAGCGTGATCGGCAAAACCGGAACGCTTGGCAATACGGACGGCGGCGTAAGTGCGCTGGCCGGCGAGATCAGCACGCGCAACGGAAAGTTTCTCTTTGTAATTTTCAATCAACGCGGCAGCGTTAATCGATTCCGTACTTTCCAAAATTATTACGTTTCAGTCGTGCAAGGTCAGCTTGGCGGCGCGGCACCGATCCAATATTCCGGAACTTCGCTGGATGCTCGGCTCGCACGTTCGCGGATCACTTATCCCGACACACGTGCTCGCGGTAATGATTAAATAATAGTACCTGTCAATTTGAATAAACCCGCTGACGAACAGCGGGTTTCTTATTGCCATAAATTCACAAATATCTCTGTGTGCCCTTTGGCTAATTCTTGTTGGATGTTGCAAACTTTCATTTTGTAAATCGCTCGATGGCCGAACCGAATCAAAACTCGCCCGAAGCTGAAGAACCGGAAGAACTTGCTGATCCGGTGATCACAGATCAAGCCGTAGCCGAAGAACCGCCAAAGACCGAACACCAAAGCGTAGCCCGCTCGGCTAGGATCGTTCGTTCTTGTACGACTTAAACCGAGTAGGCTTCTACAACAGACGAATCTTTTTATCTCGGATTACGATTGCAGCCATCAGGCAATTCCCCTTGATCAGGATTGCCACCAGCCGTGCATATATCGGTACACTCACCCAGCATAAAAGTGCAGAATCCCCAACAGGGCAAATTATACCAGGAACATCCGGCCGAACATGAATCATACTGACACTCACAGTGGGTCGAGCATTTGGCTGATGCAGCACATTGCTTGCGCTTCTTTGCGCTTGCAGCTACTGCCACAGAGAAACCCAAAACAACTACAATGAAGGCCAATAAAATTCGCCGACGCGTAATGGACTGAAGAAGTCTTCGCATGGTTGTGTCCTCTTTTCAGAAAATAAGTGAGAATCTAGCGAAATTACAGGGCAACATTTAATACTGAAAAGGGGAATGTCAAGATAAAATTGCGACGATTCCAAAATCTTGACGAAATGAATTTCTAAAAACGGTCAGTTGAAATACGAGACTGATGCCGATCCAATTGAGTATTAAGAGGATCATATTGAAACAATTTTCTCCGTCGGTCCTTGGTGATTTGTTCGGCGTCTCAGATTGTTGCAAACTCCAGTAATTGTTGATGAAAGATTTAAGAACAAATTCAATTAAATCCGAACCAAGTGATGCGTTTGTTGATCGACTATCCGAAAGAGAGGCCCAACAACGGGCCCAAGAGGAACCGATGAAACCGAAGAGTGTGGCTCGATCTGCGGCCATAGTTTCAATCGCTGTTGTTTTTTCCAGAGTATTTGGACTGGTTAGAGAAATCGTATTTGCACGATACTTCGGGGCAGGGTTCCTTTACGATGCTTTTTTAGTAGCGTTCCGCGTTCCGAATTTACTTCGAGATCTTTTCGCCGAAGGAGCCCTTTCTGCTGCATTCGTTAAGGTGTTTACGGACTATCTTCTCAAGAAGAGTGAGGTTGAGGCCTGGAGGCTGGCGAGCCTTGTCCTTAACGCACTTGCTGTCTTACTCAGCGCGGTCTCACTACTTGGGATTCTCTTCGCACCACTTTTAGTCCAGCTGATAACGTATAACTACTTTGGCGATCCTAACCATTACTTTCCACCAGAAAAGATTGCATTAGCGACGACTCTAATGCGGGTAATGTTCCCATTTATTCTACTTGTTGGGTTAGCGGCACTAGCGATGGGAGTATTAAATTCGAAGGGTCGCTTTGGTGTTCCGGCTTCCGCTTCTACCGCATTCAACATTGTGTCTATTGGGTTTGGACTCTTACTCGCCTACTGGTTGAGCGACGGATCCTGGGAAAGATCGACGGATAAACAAGTGCTTCCCAGTGATCCTGCCCAGTGGGCAATAATCGGGATGGCGATAGGAACATTGATTGGTGGCATTTCGCAATTCCTGGTTCAGATTCCCTCATTAATCCAAGTTGGATTCAAATTTACGCCGCAACTAAGTTTCGCGGATCCGGGGGTTCGCCGGGTTGCGCGTCTCGTAGCTCCCGCAATCATTGGGACCTCTGCGGTTCAGATAAAGGTTGTTGTTGATATGATGGTCGCGTCAGGTATTGAAGGCGGAATCTCATGGCTTAGCTATTCGTTTCGGTTAATGCAGTTTCCTATCGGCGTGTTCGGCGTCGCGATTGGAACCGCCGCTATACCCACCTTGTCCCGGCTTGCTTCTGGGGGCGACACCGCAAAGTTTCGCGATACACTTTCGGCTGCCCTTAAACTCGTATTTTTGTTGACTGTGCCTTCCGCGTGCGGACTGGTAGTTTTGAGCGAGCCGATTATTAACCTTATCTACCAGGGCGGTGAGTTCACAGCCTTCGATGCGAACATGGTCGCGTGGGCGCTCGCTGCATACTCGGTCGGGTTGGTAGGCTACGCGGCGATCAAAGTGTTGTCGCCCTCGTTCTATGCAATGGACGACGCCCGCACGCCAATGTACATCAGCATCGCTACGATCGCGGTTCACGCACCGGTGAGCTTCGGCATGATGTTTCTGCTATCTACCGTTGGCGTGTCGGCAGAAAGGCCAAATGGCTATGGCCACGTCGGTGTAGCTCTCGCAACCTCGGCCGTCGCCTTGGTCAATTTTACAGCTCTCACATTCTTTATGCGGCGGAAGATCGGCCGGCTAAACGGGCGCGACATTATCACCGCATTCGTCCGCGTCGCGATCGCATCAGCAGTAATGACAGCAGTTTGTTACGTAAGCTATCGAGCGGTCGCATCCTATTTCGCGGTCGAGAACTTTGGCGTTCGTCTGCTCGAAGCATTTATCCCGATCGGCCTTGGCGGCATCACATTTTTTGTGATGGCAAAACTGCTTCGGATATCGGAAATAGAACAGGTCGTTGCGATGTTGCGGCGGAAACTCGGCAGATAAAGAACATGATCAAATCGTTCAACGGAATCACACCAAAGATCCATGAAACCGCATTTGTCGCGGATGATGCGATAGTTATCGGCGATGTGGAGATCGGTGAAGACGCAAGCATTTGGTTTGGTTCGATAGTTCGCGGAGACGTGAATTTTATCCGAATCCGAGCACGGACAAACATTCAGGACGCAACCGTGATCCATGTCAGCTCGAAAACGCATTCGACCATTCTTGAGCATGAGGTGACGGTCGGCCATCGCGTAACGCTTCATGGCTGCTACATCGAAACCGGCTGCCTAATCGGTATCGGGGCGATCGTAATGGACGGCGTTCGCGTTGGAGCAAATTCGCTCGTCGCTGCCGGTTCGTTGCTAACGCCCGGAACTCAAATTCCGTCAGGTTCGATGGTGATGGGTGCGCCGGCAAAGGTGAAACGACCGCTAACTGAAGAAGAACTCGCCGACCTGCCGCGATTCTGGCAAAACTACGTTGAGTTAAAAAAGCAGTATTAACCACGGATGGACACGGATACACACAGATAAAAATCGGTTCCTATCTGTGTCCATCTGTGTTTATCTGTGGTTAAATTTCCAGAGTATGTCCAAGACCAATCCAGCCCGCGGAATGCGCGATTTTTTGCCCGCAGATGTCCGCAAGCGTGAATACGTTATCAGCATCATCAAAGAGGTTTACGAAAGCTACGGCTTTGAACCGCTAGAAACACCTGCGGTCGAAAACCTCGAAACGCTCACCGGCAAATACGGTGACGAAGGCAACCAGTTAATCTACAAGATTCTCAAGAGGGGTGATGCTTTTGCTGCCAATTTAAAGGGTTTTGCCGGCTTGGTGGAAAATGGTTCTTACGAACCGGATGATCCTTGGTATGCAGCCGCTATTGGTCGGGAATTCAGTGATCTGGCCTTGCGTTACGACCTAACCGTTCCGCTTGCCCGAGTCGTAGCTCACCACAAGAACGATCTTCCAAAGTTTTTCAAACGCTATCAAATACAACCCGTCTGGCGTGCGGACCGTCCTGCTCGCGGACGCTTTCGCGAATTCTACCAGTGTGATGTCGATGCTATCGGATCAAACTCGATGGTCGTAGAAGCCGAATTGATCTCGGCCGTAACCGAAATATTGCGCCGGCTCGGGTTCGATGATTTTACGATCCGTCTGAATCACCGCGAGGTTCTTGCTGATATTCTGGATACCGCCGGAGTTAAGCCCGAACTTCACGGCGAAGCACTCGTTGCTATCGATAAACTCGATAAGATCGGAGCAGATGGCGTAGCCAATGAGCTTTCGGAACGCGGCATTTCCGAAACCGCATCCGAAATGCTTCTGAGCATATTTGAACAAACGCAGAAGATCATCGGCGAAGGCAAAGACGTAAACCGAACGATCGTCAGCAATCTTATCAATATCGTCAGCAATGAGGTCTTGACCGACATCGGCCACATTTTGAAGTACGCCGGCGATTGTCCCGTGCAGCTTGATCCGTCGCTGGCTCGCGGCCTTTCGTATTATACCGGCGCGATCATGGAGATAACTGTGCCCGATCTTGCCGGTTCGCTTGGTGGCGGAGGCCGTTATGACGGTTTGATCGGAATGTTTGGCAAAGAGCAGATTCCGGCATGCGGATTCTCGCTTGGGCTCGAACGGATCTTGGTCGTGATGGACGAGCGGAACATGTTTCCCGCTGAGGTCGCAGCGACCTCAGCGGACGTGATGGTCACGCTCCTCAATGAAGAAACCGCGGCCGAATCGCTAAAGCTCGGAAACGAATTAAGAGCCCAAGGCCTCCGCGTTCTGGTCTATCCTGAACCCGACAAATTCGGCAAACAAATGAAATACGCTGACCAGATAAAAGTTCCATACGTCTGCGTACTTGGCGAGACCGAGATAGCCGAAAACAAAATTACCGTCAAGAACATGCTCACCGGCGATCAGGAAACGGTCGCCCGAAGGAGTGCCGCTGCAAGAATATTGGTATAGCACCAGAACCGAGTTTTGAGTCTCCAATTATGAACCAACGGCTGGCTCCAAGAATATGCGGGGCTGGAGTAGTTCAATTTGTTCCAGCCCCACGAAATTTACCGGATTCGCACACGTCGAATTACCTGCGTACGCGTCCGACCATTCCACTGACGAGTGACCCGGATCGTTTCACGATAAACGGCCCGCCCACGGCGGACTATGCGAGTCGTCGTGTATGTCCGGGCTCGGCGATTGTTGTAGCGTTCACGCGGCTGTTCGCTACGCCAAACTTGTTCGGTGCTAGTTACCGCAGTAGCTTCGGAATTTGCCTGAGCTGACGGCACAAGGACCGCAATCGTTCCGAACATTAAGGTAAGAATTATTAGCTTTTTCATGAATTTTCCTCCGTAGATTAATTTGGCCGATTCCTTTAGTCGGCCGAGATCGTGCATTCAAACCCTTCTTCGAATCCGGTGTAACCCACGACGCGAATTGTAAGGTTTGATTACACGCTTTTGGAGAGCACATTAGAACGTGGCAAGGACCGTGCCGCCGACTGCTTCGATGTGATAATCTATGGGGTCGTTTCGCCTCTTATGAAGAACGTTTCAATACTCGGATCTACTGGTTCTATCGGCTGCAACACGCTAAAAGTGATCCAGCATCTAGGTGATCTTCGCGTTGTCGCGATGGCCGCTGGGCGGAATATGAACGTCTTTGCAGACCAGATCGCGACCTTTAAACCCGATTTGGTATCGTGCAATGATCAGGAATCCGCTGAGAATCTTGAACGCGAACTTCACTCACGAAAAGCTTCGGTTCCGAAGATCGAGTTAAACGAAAAAGGAATGATCGCCATCGCGACCCATCCTCAAGCAGAGATCGTTGTGTCGGCAACGGTTGGAGCTGTCGGTTTCGTCCCAACCTTACGGGCGATCGAGGCTGGGAAACGAATTGCCTTGGCGAACAAGGAAACGCTTGTAATGGCAGGCGAACTGATGACCGCCGCGGCCGCAAAAAGCGGTGCCGAGATATTACCTGTCGATAGCGAACACAACGCTATTCATCAATGCCTTCGCGGAGAAAAGAACAGCGAGGTAAAGCGGCTGATATTAACCGCGTCAGGCGGCCCATTTCGAACGAAAAGCAAGGCGGATATCGAAAACGCTACGCGGGAACAAGCACTTGATCATCCCAATTGGAAAATGGGTGAGAAGATCACAATTGATTCCGCAACCCTTATGAACAAAGGGCTTGAGGTGATCGAAGCGCGATGGCTGTTCGGCTTTGATGCTGACCATATCGCGGTGATCGTTCATCCTCAGTCGGTCGTTCATTCGATGGTTGAAATGGTTGACGGATCGGTCATTGCACAACTCGGCGTAACCGATATGAAGCATCCGATCCAGTACGCGTTGACCTATCCTGAACGCAAGGGCGGGTGCCTCGAATCACTCGATCTGCGTAAAATAAGCGAGCTTACATTCGAGGAACCTGATCTTGAACGTTTTCCGTGTCTGGGCCTCGCGTACGATGCCTTGCGCCAAGGCGGAACGATGCCGGCTGTGCTCAATGCGGCTAATGAGATCGCGGTTCAAGCCTTTCTAGAAGGCAAAATTATATTGAGCGACATCGCCAAGGTAAATGCTGCGGTCATGGCGGAACACGAAACTGAACTGGTAGCTTCGCTTCAAACCGTTCTTTCGGCCGATCAATGGGCCAGAGGACGCGCTATAATCAAGTTGGGAACTGCCGCAGCAGCGGTTTGATAGCAACGCCCTTTGCTTCAAGTGGTTCTAAACGTTGGGTGTATTTGATACGTTTTAATTGTTATGCCGGAAATTATCATACTTATTCTCGCCGTTGTTTTTGTACTCGGTGTCGCGATAAACATACATGAATTTGGCCATTTTATCGTGGCTAAGCTATTTGGTATGCGCGTCGAGGCCTACTCGTTTTTCGGCCTCGGGCCACGAATTTGGGGCTTCAAACGCGGACATACGGATTATCGAATTTCGGCCATCCCGCTTGGTGCATACGTAAAGCTTTACGGTGACGAAGCTACGGCGTCACTCGAAGGCGGCGAATCGGAAGGTGAAAAGGTGCCGGATTCTGAGCTTTATGAACTTCGCCCGCGTTGGCAGAAGTTTTTGGTAATGCTCGGCGGCCCGTTCATGAACATCGTTCTGGCGCTTGCGATACCGTTTGGGGCCGCTGTTCTATACGGAGTTCCGTCGATGCCCGCTCCGATCGTTGGCCTGGTCTCGCCCGGAAGTGCGGCCGAAACAGCCGGCATGAAGGTTGGTGACCGTATCGTAACCTTTGATGGCGTCGAGAATCCGACTTGGGGACAGGTTAGCAACGACGTATTGGTTTCGCCGGAAAAAGAGATACCGTTCGTTGTCGAACGCGGCGGTCAGAAGATGCCGCTAACGCTTAAGCCGACAACGGTTGAAAGGGAAGGAAACAAGATCGGCGAGATCGGAATTCGTCCTGAAACAGGCGCGGAACCGGTTGTTGTCGGTACGGTGCAGGAAGACATGCCCGCCGCCGCGGCGGGTCTGCAGACGGGCGACAAGGCTCTTGCGATCAATGGCCAGACGGTCAAGAATTCGAACGAACTAATAACTGCGATCCGTGAGAACAAAGAAAAGCCGGTGAATCTCGTCGTCGAACGAAACGGGCAGCGTCAGGAAATTTCGATCACACCAAAGCAGTCCGAAGACGGTGTTTTCCGTGTAGGTGCGGTGTTCTCGGGAGCGACCGTTACGACACGTGAAGCGGTTGGCGTCGGAACGGCCGCGGCCTATGCCGTAAACGTGAACTGGGAAATATTACGGCTGACCGGCAAGGTGTTTGGTCAACTTTTCTCAGGTCAGCGTTCCGTGCGTGACGCGGGTCTTGCCGGGCCGGTCGGAATAGTTGGCGTGATCACAAACGCCGTAAACCAAGCAGGCTTTGGCGGGGTAATGTTCGTTCTCGGCATCATCAGCCTCAATCTCGGGATCTTTAATCTTTTGCCGATTCCGCTTTTGGATGGCGGCCAGATCATGGTCCTGGGAATCGAGAAAGTGATGTCGTGGTTCGGACGCACGCTTTCAATGGCGATCAAGGAAAAGATCCAATTGGCTGGCCTCGGGATCATTTTGATGCTGATGGTATTTACGCTGTTCTTAGATATTTCGAGGTTTTTCTAAGAGTTTAACCACAGAGGACACCGAGACCGCAGAGTTATAAAGCAGTCACACCTCCGCGTTCTTTGTGTGCTCTGTGGTGAATAGTGGTTCCATATGAAACGAGTTTCTAGAGCGGTGATGGTGCGCGATGTGCAGGTCGGCGGAGGTGCTCCTGTTGCAGTCCAGTCGATGACCAAGACGGACACGACCGACGTCGAGGCAACCGTTCGGCAGATCGAGCAAATGGTCGAGGCCGGTTGCGAGATCGTTCGAATCGCCGTGCCGGATGACGATGCGGCCGCGGCGTTGAATGAGATCCGGAAACGAACGAATGTTCCTATAGTTGCGGATATTCATTTCCACTACAAACTCGCTTTAAAGGCTCTCGACGCTGGCATCGATAAGCTTCGAATTAATCCCGGCAACATCGGTTCGATCGATCGCGTTCGCGAAGTTGTTCGTGCGGCCGAGGCACAGAAAGTGCCGATTAGAATTGGCGTAAACGGTGGTTCGCTCGAGAAAGATCTTCTCAAGAAATACGGTTCGGCGACCGCGGAAGCGATGGTCGAATCGGGTATGCGTCACGTCAGAATTCTCGAAGATCTTGGGTTCGGCAATACGATAATTTCGCTGAAAGCTTCGGACGTTAATCGTATGGTCGAAGCATATCGTTTGTTTGCTGGGAAGGTCGATTATCCACTGCATCTGGGAGTGACCGAAGCCGGAACGCCTTTCGGCGGCACGATCAAGTCAGCCATCGGTCTGGGAATTCTGCTTCACGAAGGAATTGGCGATACCATTCGCGTTTCGCTTGCCGCCGAACCGCATGAGGAAGTTCGAGTCGGTTGGGAAATTCTTAAATCTTTAGAATTGCGGAACCGAGGTGTGACGGTCGTTGCGTGTCCTACGTGTGGACGGCTCGATATAGACAACTTTGTTGAAATCGTTACCGAGGTCGAACGACGTTTAGCTCATGTCGAGGAGCCATTACATCTTTCAATTATGGGTTGTGCAGTAAACGGTCCCGGCGAAGCACACGACTCGCAACTCGGAATCACGTTTGGAAGAAACGTAGGCATGATCTTCAAAGACGGCGTTCCCATGCGTCGTGTTTCCGGCGAAGACATTGTCGAAGAATTTGTAAAGGAAGTTGAGATACTGAGGAAAGAAGGGTCGGCTGCGAAGCCACTTGCCGAAAATCGGCCGCTCGTCCAGATCACCTAACCATTTATTAGCGTTGCGGTCGGATCCTTTGCGGATCTGGGTCGATCGCGGAAATCAACCTAAATACCTCCCTCGCAAGATCCTGATTTGTTTTTGTCTCGGTGATAATATACTGCGACGCCGACCTGATCGCCTGCAGCGTTTCGGCTTTCGCTTCCGGCGGAGCCGAATCGGCAAATTTGCCCAAGTCAATCAGAACCTGTTGAAGTTCTTTACGCACAAGTTTTCGATCACTTTGAAAAGGTGCCGAAACTTTTCTGGCCGCCATTCCCAGATCAAAATGCCAAATATCGGCTTTGTTGATCTTCGTCTTGATCGAGTCACGGACACTGTTTATCGTCTTCCACCGAACCTCCAGTTGGACTCCATTATCGAGCTCGTGTAAGCGGGCTCTCTCGGCAGAAAACTCATTTGTCAGTATTTCAGCCACCGGACCGAGCGAAATATTATCAAAAATATAAGTCGAATAAAGTGCTGTTGCGAACCGATACCAATTGATACGTGCTACCGCAAGGGAATACATTAACGACCCGGAGTACTTGACCGCTTCGCCGTTCACGATTAGCGGTCTAAATTTTGACCCCGTTGCCGCTGCCTCGGCTATCGACGCGACTTCCGCCGGACATGTCAGAGAACAATTTGCTGATATGACATTGCCATTCTCATCAACGACCACTCGAAGCGTTACGGTCACACCATCGTGCTTTTGAAGCAGGTCACCTGGCAACTGCGGCTTGTTCAGCAAAACGGCACGCCCATTTATGTCGGGAACCGAGATCATGCGCGCTGTGGACGGGGTTGGGTCTTGTCCCGATACAACGAGTATTGACAGGCCGAGCACCATAAGAACGAATGTTAGTCGATGCATAGTCTTAATTCATGGAAAGAGTAGTGTGAATGGATAGGCCGGAATGTTGCGCACGATTCCGAATCCGATAAGCAAGAACAAAAAGCCCCACAAAGCCGGCAGCGATATCGACCACCGCGGAAAAGGTTTACCGCGAAGAGCTACGTAGAGCATCGTTGCGAAAAGAAAACCGAAGATCCCCACAAAGAGTGGGATCAATGCGTTAAATCCCATCGCGGCCGCAATATCACCGTGGAATAATGCGTGAAATCCTCGAGTCAGACCACAGCCCGGGCATGCAAATCCGGTGAAAGCGAACATCGGGCAAACAGGAAAGAATCCCGCTTTTGTGGGTTCGAAATACCAAATAAAACCTGCACCTGCCGTCATCACAGCAACGCCCGCCGCCGCGAAGCGACGCTCTAGCGTCGAAGCATCGTTTGGCTGAGACTGAACCGCTTCCATATCTTTATTATACACGCCCAATCAATCGGCCATCTTCGTAAATAATGCGTCAGTGGCGATCTTTCGATTTATGTTGACGGCGAAGTTTTGCCGCATTGTCTCGATCTCGTTGAGCCAAGCTGCGGGACGTGCGGGTGGCAGTCCCTTCGCGATACCAACGATCTGTTGCCTGACATCGAGATTGGTCATCCCGTCATGATTCCCATCTGACGCCGCGAGCCAGACGTCGTGGAAAAGGTTCTCGAGTATCGCCAAGTTATTTTCGAAATCGTCTTTGCTTTTGGCATCGTTCAACTGTTCACCGATCTGGAGCATTTCGGCAACGCCGCGACCACGTGCGGCGTTATCGACTACGGTCAAAAGCCGTTCTCGAGCTCCGCGGAATTTCTCGAGGTCGATAGCGATCGCTCGTCCGATGCTGCCGCCCGAAACGCGCGCCGCGAGTGTTGCATCGCTTGGTGAGATAGTGAATTTTTGCGTGAGCAACGTTTCGACCTCGTTCAACTCAACCGGTGAGAATCGAATCATTTGGCTCCGCGATCTTATCGTTTGAAGCAAGCGATCCGGCCGTGAGGTTATAAGAACAATGTAAGAGGTAAGCGGCGGTTCTTCGAGAGTTTTGAGCAGGGCGTTGGCCGCGGCGTCGTTCATCTTGTCGGCGTCATCGACGATGAAAAACCGAGCAAGTGCTTCGTATGGACGAAAGTTCGCCTCCGATTCAAGTGCACGGATCGAACCGACACGAAGATTACGTTTATACGGAACCACGAGACCGACATCCGAATGATTTCCAAAGAAAACGCGATCGTATTCTTCCCCCTTTTCCGCCTTCGGAATCGCTATCTCGCCAACGCGCATGCATGCGAAACAATTCCCGCAAGCCTTGAGATCCGTTGGCTGGCTACAGGCAAACGCACGTGCGAGTTCGAATGCGAAGAGCTTTTTCCCAACGCCTTCTGGACCGGCGAAAAGAAGTGCATTCGGAACTCGTTGGGCCGTTAAAAGCCGTTCTAGTTGGGCCTTCGCGGTGGTATTGCCTATCAAGGAATCAAACATTTTCCTGGCTCAACATGTCTTTAACGATCGCAAGAACCTTTTGGTAAGTCTCGTCGATAGAGCCGGTGGCATCGATCACCTTAAACCTGGCTGGTTCTCTCTCCGCGATGCCCATGTACGACTGCCGAACGCGGTTGTAGAAATCGGATGTCTCAAGGTCCATTCGATTTCGCTTTGCGGATTCGTCTTTCCGATTGTTTAATCTTTCAATGGCCGTTTCGACGGGAATATCAAAAAAAAGGGTTAAATCGGGTTTCAAGCCGCGAGTCGCCAGCTCAATTATCCTTGTAACGACCTCTTCGTCGAATCCGCGGCCGGCACCTTGATAAGCAAACGTTGCGTCGGCATATCGATCGGATAGAACGATCCGACCATCGTTAATTGCGGGATTGATCAGGAGATCGACGTGTTGTGCACGATCGGCGGCGAAGAGAAGAAGTTCGGCCATGGGAGCGACAGTTTCCTCGGTTTCGAGAAACGCCTCGCGAAGTCGCCGACCAAGCGGAGTTCCACCAGGCTCACGCGTCGAGACTACGTCAAGACCGCGTGAACGCAATTCACCTGCGAGCATTCGATGCTGGGTCGATTTCCCGCTACCATCGATGCCTTCGAATGTGATCAGCTTTCCGTGCAACGCCTGCTAATGTGGTTCGGAAGCTTTCCGATCTTGCGATATGGTCGAAATAGCGTGCTTAAAAATCAAAAAATCCTGACCGCTAACGTCCAAAAGAACTGAAAACTTATCAAAGCTTTTAATCCGGCCCGCGAGGGTCGAACCTTGCAAAAGATGAACAACGACGTGGATACGCTCCCTACGCGCCGAATTCAAAAAGGCATCCTGTATGTTCTGGGCCGCTTGTTTTTCCATAGCATTTTCCCGTTTATTGTGCCTACAATTTAAGGTCAAGACCGAAAGTATACCAGATTTTTCGTAGAAGTATGTTAATTCGCTGGCTTTTGGGCGATTAAGTTCAGTAGATCTTCCCAAAACCTGCCTTTTTAAGTGCAGGAAGTTACCTTGCTGATAATCGTATTACAAGCGAAAGCTTCCAATATCGTCGCTCATATCATAAACTCAGATCTAGCAATGATGACAATTCGTAACGTTCGAAAAGCACTGCTTTGTTTTATTTTGGTTTTCCTTATCGGACCGGGAACAACCGAAGAGGCATTGGGGCAAGTGGTTGTGGACCGCACGATGGCGGTCGTTGCGGATGGCGTACGAAGCGAGTTGATCACCCTATCCGATCTTAAGTGGCAGTTGGCACTCCAATCTCGAAAAGTGATCGAGCCGCCTTCCAATGCCGATCTTGATGAGGCGCTGAGACTCGTGATCGATCAACGTATCTTCGCCCTCGAAGCCGAACGTTTACCGCGAAATGCTCCCACCCCGGCGGAGGTACAGGAAGAACTGGCAAAGATTCTTTCGTTCTTTCCGTCTACTGCCGAGTTCGAAAGAAGGCTTCGGCTTGTAGGATTTACATCGATCAGGGACGAAAATTTTGAGCGTTTGATCTCAAAGCGGCTGGCGATCGAAAAATATATCCAGTTTCGGTTTCGTTCGTTTATCGTCGTAACACGCGATGAAGAAGAGCTTTACTTCAACACTATTTTTATACCTGAGTTTCGTCGACAGAATCCCGGAAGCGTTGTGCCTTCTTTTGAAGCAAGCCGAGAACTGATCAACCAGCGAATTACGGAGGAGAAGGTCTTTGGCAACATCGAATCGTTTCTCGATCAGGCAAAACTCAGGATCGACGTGACCATCTTTAACGGCAACTAGCTCCAGTACCTGATCCTCTCAGAGCAATGGCAAGGCATCCGCTATGGAAAGTATTTTTGCTTTTGACGGCAGCAGTCGGCGGCGCGGTCTTTTTTTCCAGCAAAGTTGAAAGTGAGACTGACTCGTTACGAGAGATCTCAGCTCCCGTGTCGCTCCAGGCTGAGATTTTTGCCAAGACAGGCTCGATCAGTGGCCTACTGAAAGAAAGCGTTCCGAGACTTCCCGACGCGAATACCGCTATTTTCGAAAAACCCGAAAGGGAAACCGCGACAGTTCCCAGATCCACAGAATATACGCGATCGAGTAGCGAACCGTTAGAACTCGTTTCGTTTGGTTCCAGTCCGATGCCCGCCCCTTCGGCTTCCTTCGACGGTCTTGTTAATCTGAACAATGTTCCGATCTACAATGCTCTTATAATTCCGGCGGACATGACCGGCGATGTAGGGCCGGACCATTACGTTCAGGCCGCGAACGCGTTGTTGCGTGTCTTCGACAAGCATGGCGAACCTCTAACACCTCCGTTTCGTATAAGCATGCTTTTTCAGTCGCTCGGGACTGTTTGCTCCACGCGGAACGATGGACTCCCGATCGTCTTGTATGATGCTCTCGCCGATCGCTGGTTGATAAGCCAGGTCTGCAGCGCGTTCCCGCCCTTTCGGCAGATGATCGCGGTGTCAGCTTCCGGCGACCCGACCGGGGCGTACCATGCGTACGAATTTGTAATGCCAAACGTTCGGATCAACGATTTTCCGAAGTTTGGAGTTTGGACCGATGGATACTACATGTCCACCGATGAGTTTTTGGGGTCAGCTTACGTAGGAAGCGGCATGTTTGCTTTCGACCGCGAAAAGATGCTGAACGGTGATCCGACGGCGTCTTATGTCTATTTCAATATGTCGGATCGATCGCCCATTCGTAGACGCGGAATGCTTCCTTCAGATCTCGATGGATTGCGGCCGCCAGCCGATGGATCGCCAAACATTTTCGCCTCGTACACTGCCACAGAATATGGCGAAGCGAATGACGCGATCACATTGTTCGATTTTCAAGCGGATTTTATAAACCCTTTAAGTTCAACATTTACTGAGCGTTCTGAGAGTCCGATAACCGTTCCTGCGTTTGATCCGACCAGCCCTGATGGTCGGCCCGACATTGCGCAACCGCCACCGGGCGAGCGTTTGGATTCGCAAAGCGACCGTCTCTCGTACCGCCTTGCTTACAGGAACCACGGAACGACGGAATCGCTCATTGTCGCACAAACGGTCCGAACGACTCCGCCCGAGAGCTCGTACAGGGCCGGCGTAAGAATCTATGAATTGCGACGCACGGATGATGATTTTCGAGTCCATTTTGCTTCGACGCTCGGTGATACAGAATCCTCAAGGTGGATCGCGTCTGCCGCGCAAGACCATCGATCAAATATTGCGTTTGGTTACAATTTTGTCTCCGACGAAAAACGCGTTTCGATCCTGTATTCCGGCCGACTTGCGACCGATCCGCAGAATGAGTTTCGAGCGGAGGCGGCACTGATCGAGGGTACGGGGGTGCAAAAGGCGTTCGGATGGCGTTGGGGCGAATACAGCGGAATGAATGTCGATCCGATCGACGACTGTACTTTTTGGCTGACCAACGGCTATTACACTCGCGAGAGTGAGGAAATTAGTGACTTTGCGTGGCTAACACGGATCGGACGATTCAAGTTTGCTGAATGTGAGTCCGCCGAGGTCGGCCAAATATCCGGGCTTGTGGCGGATGCTACAAACGGCAAGCCGATAAACAGTGCATCCATTACGGCGGCATCATATTCGCGGCATACAGACCAGGCTGGGAACTTTGGCCCGCTCAACGTTTTGCCCGGGACCTATCAGCTTGCGGTCTATGCTCCGGGCTATAGTTCGCAAACAAGATCGTTAACTATTACCGGGGGGGCATCGACCGAGAACTTTTTGCTAGAACCTGTTCCGGTCGCAGTCGAAAGCGGCACGTCAATAGTCGGGGAAAGTTGTTCTGTCAATAACGCGCCGGAACCGGGCGAGTTGATCACGCTGAACGTTAGCCTTTCGAATGAAGGGCAGCGAGATGCGACCAACGTTGTCGCCGAGATCTTGCCAAACCCAGACCTAACAGATATCGGCTCGCCGCAAACGTACGGACCGATGCCGATTGGCAGTTCGCCTGTGACCCGGCCTTTTACTTTCCGCGTTTCTTCGAAGGTTGATTGTGGTTCACTCGTCAATTTAGTTGTTCGGATTCGTGATGGCCTTGAGGAGCTTGAGAACATCACGGTTACCTTGCAAACCGGCACATTAGTTACGGCCTTCTCTGAGAATTTCGACGCGATTACTGCGCCCGCACTCCCGGCAGGATGGACGACATCATCAACGAATAACCACCAATTTTGGCGAACTTCAACTGCTCGGCCGCAATCCGAACCGAACGCATTATTTTCACCGGCTCCGATCCAGGCCGGCATAAATGAAGTCGTCTCGCCGGTCTTTCAGATCAGATCGCCAAACGCTGAAGTTTCTTTCCGCCATTGGTACGAACTCGAGACCACGTTTTTACGAAACCGGTTGTATGACGGTTCAGTTCTAGAACTCAAGATCGGGGACGGTGAGTGGTCAGATATTTTATCGGCCGGCGGCAGTTTTATAACCGGCGGCTACGATGGAACTATCGATTCTTGTTGCAGCAACCCGTTGGGCGGAAGACTTGGCTGGTCAGGTCGAAGCGGTGTTAACCAAGTTTCCGAGTTCATCGATTCTAAGGCTAACCTGCCGGCCTCGGCTGCGAGCCATTCCGTCCGGCTACGATGGCGAGTAGGGACCGACATCGGCACATTTCGTGAAGGTCAGTATTTCGACGATCTGCTTGTGACCGACGGTTACGCATGTTCATGCAAGGCAACCCCAGGTCGTACGACCACATTCGATTTTGACGGCGACGGCAAGTCCGACTTTTCCTTGTATAACCTCAATGATCAAGCCGATCGCCCGGATACACGTGTTCTGTCGAGTTCCGATGGAACGCTATCGGAATTTTCATTCGGTACCGACGGCGATCTTCCGGTCTACGCTGATTATGATGGCGATGGTAAGAGCGATCTCGCCGTTTTTAGGCCTTCCGAGGGAGTTTGGTTCATATTGCGAAGCTCCGACGGCGTCATCGAATATGTAAATTTTGGAATCTCGACGGATCGACCTGTGCCGGCTGATTTCGATGGCGATGGAAAGGCCGACATCGCGGTTTTCCGCGGGAGCGAAGGCGTATGGTATTTGCTTCAGAGCGACATCGGTTATAGAGCTTTGCAATTCGGTTTGAATGACGACATACCGGTTCCCGCAGACTTCGACGGGGATGGTTCGGCGGACATAGCTGTATTTAGGCCGAGTAACGGTGTTTGGTACACGTTCAGTTCATCTTCGAGCATCGTTATTAATCAGTTTGGCCTCGCTGGCGACCGGCCGGTTGCGGGGGATTTTGATGGTGACCGAAAAGCTGATCGAGTGGTCTTCAGGCCATCGCAAGGCATCTGGTATAAGCTTGGATCAACAGAAGGATTCGGGCTTGAATTTTTTGGGTTAGCGGGA
>JBBSKW010000001.1:0-60321 GCA_038256005.1 Pyrinomonadales bacterium | reverse complement strand
TACGACAACGCGACGCCATCAGGAAATTCGGTTGCGGCGGATATTTTGCTGAAGCTTGCGAAACTGACTGGCGATGTGCGGTACGAACGATTTGGGATGACCGTTCTGCGAATAGCTGCGACGCAGATCCGTACCCATCCGCAGGGCTTTGGCAGGGCACTGTCGGCGATCGAATTTAATTTGGCAGATGTGAAGGAAGTTGTCATTGTCGGCGAGAAACGAAATGAACTCGTGAAGGAATTATGGTCGGAGTACAGGCCATTTAAAGTGGCAATAGCGACAGACGGTTCGCCGTCGGATCTTGAGTTACTGAAGGAGCGAACCATCGTAGACGGCAAGCCAACGGCCTATGTTTGCGAAGGTTTTGTATGCCAGCGTCCGGTGACAGAAGTAACCGGGCTCCGGGAAGCGTTGGCTAAAGATACTTAAGTAAACGTCGATCTCTGTAAAAAAGAAAAGCGATGCTTAAAAAGCAACGCTTTTCTTTATTTTCTAAAAAACTGCTGAGACTATTTCTTCATGTTTGCGTTCGACATATTTGAATCGGCCTTCATCGTATCCTTGGCCACATTCGAAGCGGTCGATACAGCATTGCTCGCCGTGCTCATAGCATTGCTTGCTTGATTCATCGCATTGCCCATCTGCTGTTGAGCATTCGACATCATAGCATTAGCCTGATTCATCATGTTTGCAGCCATGCGGTTTGCATTAGCCGCAGTATTGTTTGCTCCCGTGCCTGCGTCACCACAAGCCATTCCTAACGCACTCAGCGCCAATAGGGACGAAAGTGCAATAATTTTCTTCATTTAGTTAGTTCTCCTGTCTTCTCAAAGATTATCGTTAATCAAACTTCAATCACAGCGATCGTTTCGGACTGCTGCTGTCCCCATCAATCAAATTGTGGAACTCACGACAATATAATGACCATCTACTCGTTAGTCAACCCCCAAAATATCGATTCATTGAGAATTCGAATAGGGGGAAAGCAAGAAAGGCATCCGGAATTTCTTCCAAATGCCTTTCAAGAAAAGATCGATCAGCGAACTATTTAACGTTCGTGTTCGAGGTTGTCGGCTTGGTGGTGGTGGTCGAGTTCGTCGTTGTCACGTTGCCATTCGATGTGGTGGTCGAGTTGGTGGTTGACATCGTCGTGTTCGAGTTCATTGCCGGTGACGGCGTTGCTGCTGGTCTGTTAGCATTCATGTTGGCGTTAGCCGGTTTGTTTGCTGCCGTGTTTGTGTTAGCTGCGTCGCCGCAAGCCATTCCTAAAGCACTGAGAGCCAATACTGACGAAAGTGCGATTACTTTTTTCATAACTAATTCAAGTCTCCTGTCTTCTTCAAAGGTAAAACTAACCTATTTATTCCTTAACGCTGCGCGAACGCAGTTTGCCTCAATCTCAAAGATATTTTGAGGCAAACGCCAATATAGAAACCAAAAGACAGTTAGTCAACCCTAAAATGATCAAAACGTCGACTTTTGAGAACTTTTTTTTGGCCCTATTTTTCGGGATGTTGGAGCAGTTTTAGCAATCGCCAAGGACGCGAAATGAAAAATGGCAAAATGTTGACGAAAGTGGCGTAAAAACAGTATCTTTCTAAGTGGGAATTATTCCCGTCCTCCGCGTTCGATCAATTACCCGCCTTCCCGAATATGGAAAATCCTCAACCCTCGAAAACAGTTTTTGACGACGGTACTGCAACAATGTTGGCGCATTTATTGCTCGCATTGTTTGGATTGCTGGCTCCGTTGTTTACGTATTTTATTGCCGTATCGTCGATCACGCCGGAATTAAAGGTTGCGGGACTGTCGTCACTGGCTGTGGCCTATGCTCTGATTTGCGGATGGTCTTTTCTCAAGTTTCGAGCGACCCGGATGAACGTTCAACAAGATCGCGTAAGATACGAACTGCCCGAGACTGAAGCAGATCTTGACGCCTTTGATGACGCTCATGCGTTTTTCGGAAATTCACTTGAGCCTGCGGATATGTTCCGGCTTGTGTCGAGTCGTGTGAATGCTATCGTGCCGCACAAAGCGTCCATGCTTCTCGTCCCTGATGTTGGCGGGGAGCTTTTCCAGATCAAAGAATCTGAAAGCAACGATGAGATCGTTCTTCGGTCCAGCGTTCTTCCGTTGGACGCAGGTGTATCCGGCCTTGCCTATCATGGTGGCGAGGTCGAGATAGATCCCGATGAGGAACGAATCGGCGAGTATGTTATTGAGGATGCAGGAGGGCTGATCACGGCTGCTGCAGCGATACCGTTGATTCATGACGATGCGATCTTCGGCATATTTATGATCTTTTTGAAGGAAATTCCCGACGATCTTGAAGTGACGAAGCTATCGCTCACGAACATCGGAGCGCGAATCGCCCCTCTCTTCCTCGGTTCGTTTTCGTTCGAGCGATCGCTCTCAAACGCACTTACGGATCCGCTCACGGGCCTTCCAAATGAACGCGCATTTTTCATGGTGCTAGAAAACCAGTTGGCCGAATCGCACCGTTTTCGAGATGAGCGTCCGCTTTCGGTGATGACCGCTGATGTACGTGGTTTTGATGAGATAAATCGTGATCTCGGCCATGCCGTGGGGGATAAGGTCCTATTATTCGTATCTGCCGGGTTGCGCCAGCAATTACGCAAGATGGATTTTCTGGCTCGGTCCACGAACGACGAGTTTCTCATCATCCTGCCGACCGCGACGGAAGCTACATTGTCTGACATCTTAGGCCGTATCGTTGAACATTTCAGTGTGAGCGAATTTGCGATCGACGAAGTGCAAAGCATCAAGATAAGCCTGAACTTCGGTACCGCCACATTTTGGACGGATGGTGAAACCGCAAAGCAGCTGCTGGGTCACGCAAACCTCAGAAAGACCCAATCAAAATCGGAAGAGCCAGATAATGTGTTTTGGTTCCCGAAGGAATACGTGAATTAGTGAAGAGTGAATATTCGTTATCCATTATTCGTTATTCACTTTTAGTTATGAGTTATTCGTTGCTACTATCTCCGCATGGCAAAGATATCTTTCTATGGCGGCGTCGGAACGGTTACGGGCTCGAAGTATTTGGTCGAACACGATGATAAAAAGATCCTCGTGGACTGCGGAATGTTCCAAGGCTATAAGGAACTTCGCGAGCGAAATTGGCAAGAGCCGCAGTTCGATCCACGCTCGCTCGATGCCGTAATAATCACACACGCACACATCGATCACACGGGCTATTTGCCACGCATCGTAAAACTCGGGTTCAAAGGGCCGGTTTTCACGTCTCGTGCGACCAACGATCTGCTGAAAATATTGCTGCCCGATTCCGGCCGTATTCAGGAAGAAGACGCCGATTACCGAAATCGAAACGCCCTTACCTCGCATTCTCCGGCCTTACCTCTATATGACGAGAATGACGCTAATGAAACGTTAAAGCTGATCCATCCTGTTCCAAACGATGCAACGCCGGTGAATATTTGTCCGGGTATCAAGGCAAGCTTTATGGTCGCGGGACATATCATGGGAGCGAGCCTTGTTCTGCTGGAGCTAGAAGGCGCGAAAGAGAATGGCGAAGACCTTCGCTTTTTGTTCTCAGGTGACCTAGGGCATTACGATCAACCGATCGTGAAGGATCCCGCGTCGCCGCCAAGCTGCGACTACTTAATGGTCGAATCGACCTACGGCAATCGTTTGCATGGCGATGTTGATTCGCCTACGCAGATGGCACGCATTATCAACGAGGCCGCCGAACGAAACGGACCGATCTTAATTCCTGCATTTGCCGTTGGGCGAACTCAGGAAGTCCTTTATCTGATCCGCGAATTGGAGGACGAGAAACGCATTCCGATCTTACCCGTAATCGTAGATTCTCCGATGGCGGCAAAATCGACGCAGGTTTACGGCCGATGGTCTGAAGAACACGATGAAGAATACGTTTCAATTATTAATACTAAGCGGCATCCGTTGCGAACCGCTTCGATGACAACAGCATCGAGCCGCGATGAATCAATGAAATTAAATTCGATGAAAGGTACTCGGATCATAATTTCGGCATCGGGAATGATGACCGGTGGACGTGTAATGCATCACGCGATGCGAATGCTGCCGGATGAGAATGCAACAGTGGTTTTCGTTGGTTTTCAAGCCGCAGGAACGACCGGGCGTCGCGTCCAGGACGGCGAGAAAGAAGTAAAGATAATGAAGAATTGGTTGCCGGTTCGGTGCCACGTGGAGAAGGTGGAAGGTTTTTCTGCACACGCCGATTGGAAGGCAGTGCTGCGTTGGCTCGAAGGCGTACCAAATGCCCCCAAAACAATCTTCACCACACACGGTGAACCTGAAGCCGCGGAAGCAATGGCAGAACATATCCGCGAGCGATTTGGCTGGAATGTTGTCGTGCCGGGATACGAAGAAACGATCGAGCTTTAGTCGATGAATTGTCTTGAATCATCTCCATCTCCGCGATACGCCGCCCGGATCAAACGCTTCTGGGTGATCGAAGATGACGCCTCCCCCGGCGATTCGATTCAGCCTGTTCTGCCCGACGGCTGTCCTGAATTGATCTTTAATCTTTCCGATCGGTTTCGACGTTTCACTAACGACAACGAATGTGACCTTCAGCCACGGACGATCGCGGCCGGTCAAATGACGAAGCATCTATTGATCGGGCCTAGCGGTAAGGTCTCGCTCTTCGGCGTTCGATTCAAACCTGCCGGTGCATTCGGCGTTTTCCGGTTTCCGCTTTCTCAGCTTACCGATCGCATCGAATGTCTTGGCGATATTTGGGGCACGAACGAAGATCGTCTCCACGAGCAGCTTGCATCTGCGACTGACTTTCACGATCGCGTCACAGTGTTCGAAAAATACCTCGATGAGCTAAGGGTCTTGGATCTTGCGAGTTCGAATGAGATGGAGTACGCAGTTCATTCACTTAAGATCGCACGAACGTCGGTCAGGAAACTCGCAAGGGAACTTGGTTGGAGCGAAAGACGGTTGGAGCGGCGATTTGCCGAACGCGTAGGCATTTCCCCAAAGCTATTCTCACGAATCAACCGATTTCAACGAATGATCCGATTTCTCGAAACTGGAACTGTCAGCGATCTCGCGGGCACTGCTATCGAATGCGGATATTACGATCAGCCACATATGAACCGCGAATTTGCATCGTTTGCCGGAACCAGCCCGACGGCTTTTCGTGCAAGTTCACATCGAATGTCGAAACTATTTGTTGTCGGCGAATAGCACTGTCGGATTTATACAATACGAACAACTGGGCGACTGCTAGTTTGTGAATGTAGTTACAAATCTAGTTTTTCCGGAGTTTAAATACGATGAGATCTTTCTATAGTATCCACACGATGTCGGTCGCCCTTCTTCTTTCAATTGCTTTTTCTTCGGCCAACGCACAGGGTGGAAAACCAAAGGTTGAGGATCTTGCCTTCATTGCAGGCTGTTGGGAACTGAACGTGCCACAACGAAACATGACGATAGCCGAGCAATGGATGAAGCCTCTCGGCGAAACGCTTATCGGCACAGGCAGAACCGTAGTCGGCGGCAAAACCGTTTCTTACGAATTTTTACGGATCGTGTCCGGCAAAGCGGGTATTGATTACATTGCTAAGCCTTCATCCAGCAAAGAGGAAACGGCGTTTAGATTGGCGAAGGCAACGGCTACCGAAGTGGTCTTCGAAAATCCCGCACACGATTTTCCGCAACGCATTATTTACAAGAAGGGCGATGCGGATTCACTCTTTGCACGCATCGAAGGCAATCACAACGGCAAGGTCAGTGGAATGGATATTCCGATGAAACGGGTCAAATGTGAGTAAGTTAATTGCGTGCGACCGCTAAACGTCCGATAGTCCACGCGGCAGTATCTTCGGCTATGGCCAGTAGCGGATCAGGAATTCCCAAATCGCAGTTTAAATGCTTTCGTGCTGAGTATACGACGTGAGCGAAAATCACGGCAGCAACTCCGCCCGCGATTGCTCCAACCACCATATTTTCATGATTTAGCTTCGAAACCGTCGCACCACAGATAGCACCTGAAACCGCTCGAAATACTAGCGGCCCCGAATTGATCCGCGGTCCGATAAATGGGAATTTGTCAGCGGCGAGTTCGGCACCGGCGCCAATGTCGAGAATAGTTGCGACTTTCGGATCAGCAATAACATATAACGATCCGAGAGTTTCCGCATCCAGTTTAGTAATTGATGCTGATACCACTGCGGGGGCGGTCATGCTTCGCATTCCGGCGACAACACCGATCAACAATGCCTTCGTAAATGGAAATGACATATGTCACTTTAGCACTATTCGTAGCGCAGACATTCGATTGGGTCGAGTTTTGCGGCTTTTCGGGCGGGTAGAACTCCAAAAACGAGGCCGATAAGGACGGAGATAGTGAGCGAGGAAACGATCATCCAGATCTCGACCTTTGCCGGCAGAGTCGGTAGCAGCAGCATTATCAAATTTGAGATCCCGATCGAGATCGAGAGTCCGATAACGCCGCCGAGGAACGTCAGAGCCATTGCTTCAGCGAGAAATTGCAGGACGATATTAGAACGCGTCGCACCGAGAGCTTTGCGGATGCCGATCTCTTTCGTCCGTTCGGTCACCGACACTAGCATAATGTTCATTACGCCGATTCCGCCGACTAGTAGTCCAAGTCCGGAAATAGCGATGGCAGCGATGCCGATCCCCGCGATCATCCCGTCAAATTGCTTCATGAAATCGTCAGCGGTTTTAACGTCGAAATTATTTGGCTCGCCGGTCTTTACTTCCCGCCGTACGCGTAAAACACCTTCTATTTCCTGAACAGCGTCATTGAGCCGGCCCGGCTTTGCCTGTGCGATGTGGAGAACTGCATCGCGGGTCGGAGCTGACTTTCGTGCGGTGCGAAACGGCATAAAGATCTTTCGATCCTCTTCGTTTTCGCCAAAAAACCCCGCCTCGCGTTTTTCAAGCACACCGACAATAAGCCATGTCGTGCCGTTCATTCTGATCTCTTTCCCCAGAGCTTCATCGGCGTCAGAATTAAACAATGCGTCGACCGCATTAACGCCTACTACCAAGACCTTTCGACGCTCATATTCGTCCATTTCGGTCAGCCAACGACCATTCTTTAACCTAACGTTCGCTACCTCGAGATAATTCGGCGTCACTCCGTCGGTAAGGGCCCAACGAAAGTTCTTATCGCCGTAGATCATATTGTCGTCAAAACCGGTTCCCCATGAGCCGATGTTTACGGCAACGGTGGCGACGTCTTGAACAGCCGGAGATTGGGCCACAATAGCGTAAGCGTCATCCATCGTCAGTGCTTTACGATTTCGCTCATCGCGGTTGCTAGGGCCAAAACCGGTTGAAAGATGGAAAAGATAGATATTGTTCGTGCCGTATTCCTCAAACATCTTTATGATGTTGCCTCGCATTCCGGTCAAGATCGAGGCAACAACCACGAAAGTGATAATGCCGACGACTATGCCTAAGATCGTTAGCGCGGAACGAAACTTGTGCGAGATAACGCTGTCATACGCCATCTTGAGAACTTCTATCGGTAATGATGATGCGATGGCCATATTAAGTCTTTTGCAACGCGACTATCGGATCGAGCCGAGCAGCCTTCCATGCCGGATAAAGCCCTGCCAAAATACCGATACCCGTCGATACGCCGATAGAAAGAAATACGTATCCGGCAGTGATCGACATCGTCATGGAAAGGGCATAGCCGACCAATTGAGTAGCAAGGATCGCAACGACTAGTCCTAGAATGCCGCCGACAACGCAAAGCAAGGCTGATTCGATAAGAAACTGCAAAAGGATCTGTTTTCTCGTTGCCCCGATCGCTTTCCTTAGTCCTACCTCAAAAGTTCTTTCAGTCACGGAAACGAGCATGATGTTCATCACCACGATTCCGCCGACGACGAGAATGATCAGCGTGATAGGAATAACGACCGTTGCGATCGCACCGGTGATCTGATCCATAGTCTTGTTGAACTCATCAACGTTAACGACGGAGAATGTACTCTCGTCGCTGCCGAGCAGTTGGCGTCGATTTCGAAGTAGCAGCTCAGCTTCCTCGATAGCAGGATGAAAATTTACTTTCTCGACCGTTTTGCCATGGACCTGGACGCCATCTCTGCGGCTGAATATCTGATTGTGAAGCGTGATCGGAATATAGACGTGCCGATCCTGTGACTGACCAAAGAATGAGCCGCGTTTCCTTTCCAGACCGATAATAGTAACGGGCACACCACGGATCTTTAGGGTCTTTCCAATAGGCGATGTGAACTCAAAGTACTTTTCCTTTACGTCCATGCCGATGACAGCGACCGCAGAATTTCGCGTTACCTCCTCCTTTGAAAAGAAACGACCTTCTTCAAGGGTTTTGTCCTCGATATCGGCCATGTTGTCGGTCACGCCCATCATCCGAACCGACGGCATTTCGACGGTGCCTTCCTGCAAGTCAGCTCCGGCATTCATCTGTGCCCCGACATAGGACGAGAGTTTTAGATTATCGCGAAGATATTCATATTCTTCCCAGGTGATGTCCTTGTGTCGGCGGTTTCGGCGTTCAAATTCCTCATCGGAAAGGTCTTCCATGCTCGCCATTCGGGTCATCATGTAATGATTAGACCCGAGTACTTTGGAGACCTGATCGATAACGTAAGTCTTCAAACCCGCGATCGACGCACCGACGACCACCACCGCTGCAACGCCGATGATAATGCCGACAAGCGTGAGCAGAGCGCGCAGCTTGTGTTCAAGGATCGACTTCAAAGCGATCCAGAAGGCGTCGGAATAAAATGAATAAAGCTGCCGCATAACGATCTCGGATTTTAGATTGCGGATTTTGGATCGACGATAAACCACCGCGCCAAATTCCGTTTGGATACAGAAGCAAAACGGATATACGACGGAAAATGTTCAAAAAAAGTTTTCAGATGGCAATTGCAGAGGAAAATGTTGACCGTGTTATACTTTCGCTTTATATAAACCCAGATCAGGAGAAACACTTTGGCAGTTTTAGTCGATAAGAACACACGTCTAATTGTTCAGGGCATAACCGGAAAAGAGGGCACGTTTCACACGCTTCAGATGGTCGAATACGGCACGAACGTGGTTGGCGGCGTTACACCCGGGAAAGGCGGCACAACGCACGAAGGCATTCTAGTCTTCAACACTGTTGCCGATGCCGTTAAGGAAACGGGTGCGAATGCTTCGGTGATTTACGTTCCGCCGGCATTTGCTGCGGACGCGATAATGGAAGCTGCCGACGCGGGGTTGCCGCTGGTCGTTTGTATCACTGAAGGTATTCCTATCGCGGACATGGTGAAGGTTAACGAATATCTGAGTACGCGTTCGACAAGAATGATCGGCCCAAATTGCCCCGGTATCATCTCGCCCGGCAAATGCAAGATCGGTATCATGCCTGGCCACATTCACAAAGAAGGCCGAATTGGAGTCGTGTCGCGCTCGGGAACGCTTACATATGAAGCTGTCGGCCAATTAACAGCGTTAGGCCTTGGTCAATCTACCGCGATCGGCATAGGCGGCGATCCGATCATCGGAACGACGCATACCGACGCTTTGAGATTGTTTCAGGCGGACGACGAAACCGACGCGATCGTAATGATCGGCGAGATTGGTGGAACCGCCGAAGAAGAGGCTGCTGCTTTCGCTAAAGATAATGTCACCAAACCGATCGTCGCATTTATCGCCGGTCAGACCGCACCTCCAGGACGCCGCATGGGCCACGCCGGTGCGATAATTTCGGGCGGAAAAGGAACTGCCGCTGAAAAGATGAAAGCTCTGACCGAAGCCGGAATTCGAGTAGTACAATCACCGGCAGATATTGGTGCCGCGATCGTTGAGGTTTTGGGGTCGAAAGCCGTGGCGTAAGTACTTCGCGCGAGTTGCTGGACATTCCGCGGACTTACATCCACTCAAGATACTTCGGACATACTTAAATAATAAGGTAAATTTAATGAGCAATTTAACATTTGGAATTATTAAGCCGGACGCTGTGCGTGCGGGTAACCATGGAAAGATCGTCGATCGAATTTTGGCTGCGGGATTTAAGATCCGCGGGATGAAATTGATCCATCAGACGAAGAAAGAAGCTGAAGGTTTTTATGCGGTTCATGCGGAACGGCCGTTTTTTGGCGAGCTTACGGAATTTATTTCGAGCGGGCCGTGCGTTGTGTTGGCGCTCGAAAAAGAGAATGCCGTTTCGGCGTGGCGTGAGCTGATGGGCGCGACAAATCCGGCCGAGGCTGCGGAGGGAACGATGCGAAAAGACTTCGCAGCGTCGATCGGAGAAAACGCCGTTCACGGTTCGGATTCCGACGAAAATGCGGCGATCGAGATCGCTTATTTCTTTAGCAAACTTGAATTAGTCTAAAGCTAAGGGTATAAAGGGTAAGCAATTGCGGATTCGGTGCAGGGAATGCAGGATTTGCATTCTCCGCCGATGTTCCTCATCCCGATAGTTTCTTGATCAAGGAAGATAACTGATGAAACGCTGCCCGACGTGCGATAAAACATTCGACGACAACCTAAAGTTTTGCCAGATCGATGGTACGGCTCTCGCTGGCGACCCCGAAGAGGTCGATCCGTTCAAGACAATGGTCGCGAGCAAAGACGAAATTGCTGCGGCAATGGCTTCGCTTTCGACAGCGCAGGAACCAATGGCGGCTGAAGAACAGGTGCTTGAGATACCTGAACCTTTTGATTCTGGAAAGACTCAGGTAGTGTCGGAGGCTGAACTTCGAGCTGAAATGGCCAGACTGGATGACGCTGACGAAAACGTTATCGATGTTCCGTCGTCGTCGCCTGAACCGGAAGCTCCAAAGTTCATCGAACCGAGTATTGCCGCACCGGAATTTAGTTCGCCGCCGCCCGACGAGTTTTCGCAAAGCTCGCCGGCGATACCGTCGCCTTTTGGTGATGCACGAATGTCTTCGGCGGATCCGGTACCATCAAATTCCTCAACCGAGCCAGCATCCCCATTTTTGTCTCCTGAACCACCTGCTTCGCCATTTTCGTTGGAGTCGAATGAACCTGAAGCCCTGGAACAAACTCCGCAATTTGCGGAACCAGAAACGGAATACAATCCTTTTGAGCACTCGGCTCCAGAAGCCGCAGAACCGCTTGCCAAGGCTGAATGGACGCCGCCGGCAGCAATGGAGTCAAATATGCAGGATCAACAGAATTTTGGACAGAATCCGTCGGTCGCGGCATCAGGACAGAACACCACGCTGGCCCTTGTTTCCCTTATCTCAGGCGTTCTTGGGTTGACTATCTGTTGCGGTACATTCATCGTTCCGCTAATTGCTGTTATTACAGGATTTATGGCTAGAGGTAAGATAAACAATGATCCGGCCAATTACGGCGGTGCTGGGCTCGCCTTGGGAGGTTTGATCACCGGAGCGATCGGATTGGTTGCAAGTATATTAGTGATCATCTACCTCATCCTGAACTTCGCGGTCGTGTTAGCTATGATTGCAAATCAGTGATAGGCTGACGGTACTAGAAAGGAAACAGCTCGAATTCGGGCTTTTGATGACTTCGGCATTATGGTCATCTAATTTACGAATTTTGCTTCAGCTATGAACGCTCAATATCAGAATCATACGCCGACGAGCCCTAGTCCCGTGATGGGAATCGTATCGATTGCTCTGGGAGTGGTTGGCTTGTTTTTGATGGTTCCGGCCCTCATTATCTGGTTCTGTTCGGTCTTTCCATTTATTCTTGGCGTTGCCGCAGTCATCGTTGGTTTTCTGGGAATTAGCCGCACCAAGAGTGATCCTGAAAAATATAGCGGAAAAGGACTCGCAATCGCCGGGGTTATTGTTGGGGCCTTGGCGATCATTGTGCCCACTTTATATGCGATACTCAACCTTGGGTTTATCGCCTACACATTCTCAAAATAGCCAATTTTTACGAATTGTTTTAGCAGATGTCATTAATTTCAGACGTTATAACTTCGACCTCCGCAGTTCTTAAGGGAATGAAGCGGACGCTTTCCGAGATTCCACGCAAGAAGTGGACGGTTCATTACCCTGAGCAACCGGTAACCGTGCAACCGCGTTATCGCGGCCAGCATTTGTTGCATGTAGATGAAGCCGGTAAGGAAAAATGCGTCGCGTGCTATCTTTGTGCCGCTGCCTGCCCGTCCGATTGCATTTACATTGAGGCAGAGACGGATCCGCGTCCTTACGCCGACCGCGTCGGTCGCGACGAGCGATTTGCGAAGGTTTACAACATCGATTACGGCCGTTGTATCTTCTGCGGATTTTGCGTTGAAGCTTGTCCGAAAGATGCGATCACGCACGGCTACAATTTCGAGATCTCGGTTTATAACCGAGCTGACCTTCTAAAGACCAAGGACGACCTTTTGATCACGAAACAGGTTCAGTCAAAGAACTACCGCGTCGCTCTTTCGGATGAAGACGTAGATTCTGAATTTAAGGTATTTTAGAGACCGCGTTTTTAGGCTCGATGAAGTTTTGATAGTGCCCGTGGCCATTTCACGGGCTTCACTATTTCGATGGACACCGATGAACTCCCGCCAACCCAGAAAGGCCGCCAGTTCGAATTGAGCGCCCGTGGATTGAGAGAATTCGCGGGATTGCGGAATGACGAGGCACCACTGAACCCGTTCGAACTTGCTCACTATGCAAAGCTGCTTGTCGTACCGTTCTCGACGATCGATCAGCTTTCCGATGAGACTCGGGCTCAGCTTCTTGGTCAAGGCAAAAACGATTGGTCAGGCGGTGCCGCGTCAATAAAACTTCCTGACGGACGCAAGCTGATAATATTAAACCCGACACATGGCAAAAATCGCCATAATGCTACACTTATGGAAGAGGTTAGCCACGTCTTTCTTGGCCACAAGCCGAGCAGGCTGGCGATCGAACGCAAAGATAGATCGGGAAGGACTATCGCCCGCGACTACAACAAAGTTATCGAAGAGGAAGCCTACGGAACCGGAGCCGCAGCGTTAGTGCCGTACAGCTCACTGAAACGCTACATTCGAGACGGAATGACCATCGCACAGATCGCACGGCATTTTAACGTTAGCCGTGCCTTGGTCGAATACAGAATAAAGGTGTCAAAGCTTTGGGACCTATATCAAGCATCTATCTTCACCGGCAGTAAATGAACGACATAGTCCAACCCAATACTTCAGTACATCGGCCAGAGCTTGCTACCGTGGATAAGTTGCGAATGCTGCTCGATATCACTAAGAAGATCAGTCGTTCGTTGAATCTCGATGAAGTGTTAAATCTGGTAATGGACACACTCGGCACGCTTTTGCCATATGATGCCGCCGGAATTTACCTGATCGAAACCAACGAAGACGACGGTGATCAGTACATTTTCAAATCTCGCGTCATCCGCGGTTATGAAATTAGTTTTGAGCTGATCGAACCGCGTTTGAAACTCGGCGAGGGCTTTCTCGGCCGGGTCGCTCAGACCGGCCAGGCGATCATTTCGCCGGACGTTGAGCAGGACGAAAGATATTTCAAAGCGCGAATCCGTACGAAGTCTGAGATGGTAGCGCCGATCATTTCGAACGATAAAGTTATCGGTGCGTTTGACCTTGAAAGTGACGCACTTAACGCCTACTCGGAGGACGATCTTGCGGTCCTGCAGCTATTGACCTCGCAGGTCGCGATCATCATTGAAAAGGTCAACCTCCACGAACAGGCCGTCGAGAAGAAGCGGATTGAAGCTCAGCTAGAGATAGCTCGGCAGGTTCAATTAGAGCTTTTGCCCGACGAAGACCCTGAAGTTGAAAACTTTGACATCAGTGCCTATATTTTCCCGACCGAAGAAGTTTCAGGCGATTATTACGATTGGGTAAAGATCTTTGATGACCAGCTTGGGATCGTAGTGGCTGACGCGGTTGGAAAGGGAATTCCTGCGGCACTACTGATGTCGTTTCTTCGTGCGTCATTACGAGCCGGCGTTCAGGAAGGCTATGCGCCGCACATCGCGATGTCAAAGGTCAATAATCTGCTTTGGGATTCAGTGGAAGATCATCAATTCATTACGGCGGTTTATGGCATTCTGGATTGCACAAACCGGACATTCGTTTTCTCGAACGCAGGTCACAATCCGCTGATGATAATTCGAGCTGACGATGCGATCGAATTTGTTGAATTTGGCGATCTTCCGCTTGGAATGTTTCGCGATGCCCGATACCACCAGCATTTCGCACGTTTTAGAAAGCCGGGTGAGATTTTGGTCATCTACACGGACGGGATCACCGAAGCTACCAACGAAACAGGCGAAGAATATGGAAAAGAAAGATTTGCCGCTTGTATTCTCGAGTGTAAGAATCTTACGGCAAAAGAAATGATCGACTACGTCAGAAAGGACGTTTCCGAATTTACCGAAAATAAATATCTCGACGACGATGGGACAATATTCATCGTTAAGGCTAAATAAAAAGAAGAAAGCGGAAAGCCACCGATCGCTCGATCACCTTCCGCGTTCCTTCAGTTGATTGTGAACTTATACTTTGCTTGATCGAACTAGTGTGCGACTTCAGATAAGTGATGCACATCGCCGCCCGGTACTACCGGCGTACGGTAATCGCCGTAATTCAGCTTCTCGTTTCGCGTAGAGAAAGCGTAAATATCAAATCCGTAAGAATCTAAAAAATCCGTGAGCTGATCGGCGCGGTCGAGATATAAAGTCTTGGAAAATCCTAATTCCTCGCGTATTTCGAGGAGTCGCTCGATCACTTCGAGCGGTGCGAAACATTGTGCTGGATCTTTTGTAGTTGCCATCTCTTGTATTCCCCGGATGTGTCCGGTCGCTAAGTAAGATTACGAGTGTTGCGAATTGGTTGTTCAAAAAATTTCGGCAACGTCAGGAATCTTCCCCGTCATCTCATTGACGTTAAAATCTTGTTATTTTTGCTGAAAGTGGTTAGGATTAGGGAAACACTCTTCCTAAGGAGCCTTAAACAATGTGGAAAAATACTTTTAGACTTGCCGCCCTCGGTCTGATCATGGGTTTTGTTTCGGTCGCTGCCTTTTCGCAGGAGCGAACGCCGAAAGTTCAGAGCAAGTATGTTATATCGGCTAAGGCGGGCGGAGTGAACCAGATCGTCGGCGACGTAAGCATTCAGTTAGCCGGCGGCCAAAGCCGAACACTTTTAAAGAACGACAATGTTGGAGTTGGCGACCGCGTTACGACGGGTACGAATGGAAAGGTCGAGATTCTCTTAAATCCCGGCTCCTATGTGCGTATCGGCGGAGACAGCGAATTTGAGTTCATCTCGACGGATCTCGAAAACATGAGCCTTAAGCTCCACAAAGGGGCGGCGATCTTTGAAGTTTTTGCGAGCAACGACTTTTTGGTAACAGTTGCGGGCCCTCATTCTAAGTTTGTGGTTGTCGATTCCGGTGTTTTTCGCTTGGACGTGTCTGAAGAAGAAAGCACATTTTCGGTCAGAAAGGGCCGTGCCCGATTCGGCGATATTAACGGCGAGCTCCTCAAAGGCGGACGAGAATCGTTTGGTGGAGACGGGCAGTTTAAGGTAGCTAAGTTTGATCGCGATGAAACAGACTCTCTGGACGATTGGAGCAAAGCACGTTCGAAAGAGCTGGCCAAAATGGTCGCTTCGCTCGATAACCGCACAATGCAATCGTCATTATTGAATTCCTATCGCGGCGGACGTTGGAATATGTACAACTCGTTCGGCGTGTGGGTTTACGATCCCTTCCGTGCCGGATATTGTTTCCTACCTTTCGGATATGGCTGGTCATCACCTTATGGATATGGTTATGGACGCTATATTGGTTGGTACAATCTGCCGCCGGTGATTTACTACCCGCCCTCGGGTGGCGGGACGCAGCCGACGCAACCGACCGTGCCGGTTCGGAACGAGACGCGCACCCGTGGACATCGAGTTGGCGGAGGTGAACCGTCTTCTCCACCTTTTTCACAAATGCAGCGGCAGGAAGGCAAAACCGTCTTCCAGGAAGACCGAGGCGCATTTAGTTTCCCACGCGGCCGACAGGCCGATTCGGGGCCGATCTTTGCACCATCTTCACCTCCACCTTCATCGGACGGCGGAGGCAAACAGTCGAGCGGTGGCACTTTGGTTGGAAAACCTCAGTAGGATCAAGACAGATTAAGAGCAGCAAGGACAGGAAGAAATTTCCTGTCCTTTTTATTTTGCAAACAAACTGACCGTCTGTTCGGCATTCTCCATGAACGGGCGAAGGAATGGCTCTGCGATCAATAGGATCGATTGGATCGAATTGAAAACGATATGCAGCACTATGCAAGGCAGCAGATTCCCGCTTTTCGCTCGAAGCACCGTCAAAGTGAGGCTTAGCAATAAGAGTACGGACATCACCGCGTAATCCGGCTGTCCGCCAACGCTGTATTGGGCCCCGTGGACCAGAGCAAAAAGGAAAGTAACCAGCAAAACGCCAGCAACTTTTCCCAGCGTCCGCTGAAATGCCGAATACATCAGGCCGCGGTAAACAACTTCTTCGACAATTGGTGCTGTGACGATCGCGAAGAATGCGACGACGTAAACAATGTACCGCGAAGATTTGAGCATTATGTCGAACTCGTTTTCGACGTCGCCAAATATCAGTAACGCAATAATCGCAAGTCCGTAAAAACCGACCGAGATCAAGATCGCGTGATATACACGAAAGCCGTTCCACTCCCATCCAAGCATTTCTTTGAACGAAAACGTCCGGCCGCGGGTTACGACAAACCACGCGAGAGCAAGCGTCAGCAAATGTGCAGGAATAATGCCGATGATCTGGAGAAAGACAGCGGTCGGGTCTGTTTTTACAGCTAACTGAAACTGTTCGCGGTCGTTCAGGATCCCGACCGAGGCAATGTACGGAAGAACGAAGATCAAAGGACAAATTATGACCAACGCTACGCTCGCAACCCAAACGCCGAAAGCAGCCCAGCTACCCCACGGCGGGTTATCTGGTGATGGATTCGCTGAGTCGTTTGATAAGGGCTTGAACGGTTGGTCGGCCTCTATTGCTTGGATATTTTCCACGCTTTAAGTGTAATGAAACGGCAGCCGTCAGCCAAGTTTCGAAATTCGCCTCTTGTGTTAAACGGAAAATGCAGATAGCCTAGAATCCCGTGGAGCCTAACGGGAAGAACACCCTACAAAATGTCATCGCGATCGTGCCCGCAAGGTACGCATCTACCCGTTTGCCGGGCAAAATGTTGCTCGAACTTGCAGGAAAACCGCTGATCGTTCACACGGCGGATCGGGCAAGGGAAGCGGGCTACGTTTCGCGCGTGATCGTCGCGACGGACGACGAACGAATTGTCAAAGCAGTAGAACGGGCGGGACACGAAGCCGTGATGACCTCGGCTGAGCATTTGTCCGGTAGCGATCGGGTTGCAGAGGTCGCTCAGAGTTTGCTGGATGGTTCGATCATCGTCAATGTGCAAGGCGATGAACCGGTGATCTCGCCCGCGACCATCGATCAAGCCGTGCGAGCCTTGATCAACGATCCATCCGCCGAGATGTCTACCACTTTTGAAGAGATCGAAAGCATTGAAGACCTTTTGAATCCGAACATCGTAAAGATCGCGGTCGGCGAAAATGGAAATGCAGTATATTTTTCGCGTTCGCCTCTACCGTTCCCTCGGGTTTCAGCTGAGCGACATGGCGGCGATCTGGTTAGTGCTTTGCGGCATGAGCCTGAATTGCTCAAGTCTTTTCATAAGCACACCGGGCTTTACGTTTATCGGCGAGAGTTTCTGTTAGAGTTTACAAAACTGCAGCCCACGCATTTGGAAAGGTCGGAGATGCTTGAGCAGCTTCGCGCACTTGAGAACGGTGCACGGATCAAGGCGGTCGAATCGACGTCGCGGTCGATCGGCGTTGATACCGACGCTGATTTGAAATTAGTCAGGGCTTTGCTCGAAGCCGAGCAAAAAGCACACGAACTCTTGGCATAAATGGGCGATTGGATCGGACTAGGATTTTTTATTTTACTGATCGTCGGAGTCGCGGTGGGGCTGAAGATGCTTTCAAAGCCGCAGACCTGTACCGCCGAAGAATTTGAACGAAACGCGGCGGAAGGAACAACAGGCCTCGGTGCATCGATGAACGCACTACAGGAACTGATGAATCCGGAGGCGGCAAAATCGAAGGAAGTGATCACGCAAATGAAGGACGGGCGTTACCAGAAAAAGAAAGAGGACGGCAAGTCAGAACCGCCTGCGTAAGCGGCCCGTTCGTTGATCAGCGGTGCAACTATAGGGAAAGTTATGACCAAATACATTTTCGTAACGGGTGGCGTGGTTTCTAGTCTTGGCAAGGGCTTGGCCGCGAGTTCACTTGGCTGCCTGCTTGAGGCGCGCGGGATGAGCGTTCAGATGATGAAGCTCGATCCGTACATCAATGTCGATCCGGGCACGATGTCGCCGTTTCAGCATGGTGAGGTATTTGTTACCGACGACGGTGCCGAAACCGACCTCGATCTCGGCCACTACGAGCGTTTTACTCAGGCTAAACTCTCGCAAGCGAACAACTGGACCAGCGGGCGGATCTATCTTTCGGTGATAGAAAAGGAACGCCGCGGCGATTATCTCGGCAAGACGATCCAGGTGATTCCGCACATCACCGACGAGATCAAAATGGCTGTCCGCACTGTCGCCGATATGCACAAGCCGGACATTTTGATCGTCGAGATCGGCGGAACGGTCGGTGACATCGAATCTTTGCCATTCATGGAAGCGATCCGCCAAATGGGCAACGAGGAGGGACGCGGCAACGCGATCTTTATCCACGTTACACTAGTGCCCTATATTGCCGCAGCAGGCGAACTTAAAACTAAGCCGACACAGCACAGCGTTCGCGAACTCCGCGAGATCGGTATCGCTCCGGACATTCTGCTTTGCCGATCGGATCGTCCGATCTCGGTCGATATGCGTCGAAAGATAGCTTTGTTTTGTAATGTAAAGGAAGACGCTGTCATCTCGGCTCTCGACCTGCCAACGATATACGAAGTGCCGCTCGCTCTGCACGAACAGGCTCTCGACGAGTTGATCGTTAAAGATCTTGGCCTGACTGAACGTTTCCCAAGCGTTGATCTGAAACGTTGGCGGGACCTGGTTTCAACAATCAAAGATCCTTCGAGCGGGCTCGTGCGCGTCGGGATCGTCGGGAAATACGTTGAGCTCGAAGATTCTTACAAGTCGCTTCGCGAGGCTCTAACGCATGCAGGTGTCGCGAACGATCTAAGGGTAAATGTTACGTGGATCGAATCGGAAAACTTAATGAAGGACAATTACGAAAGCGACCTTCAGGATTTTGACGCGATCCTCGTCCCCGGCGGTTTTGGCAAACGCGGCATCTCCGGAATGCTTCGAGCCATCAAATATGCTCGCCGGTCGAGCACGCCTTATTTCGGCATTTGTCTTGGAATGCAGACGGCGGGCATTGAATTTGCTCGCAACGAATGCGGTCTTCGCGATGCAGATTCGACCGAGTTCAACGAAGAAACGCCGTTCCCGATCATATTCAAACTTCGTGATCTTGTTGACGTCGAAGAACTGGGAGGCACAATGCGTCTCGGTGCTTGGGACTGCGACCTGAAAGAAGGTTCGCTGGCCCGCGAGGTCTACCACGGTGCCGAACAGATCAGCGAACGGCACCGACACCGTTTCGAGTTTAACCCCGAGTTCCGGAGCGTGCTCGAAAAAGAAGGCCTGGTGATCAGCGGAATCTCGCCGGACGGCAAGTTCGTTGAAATGGTTGAGCTTCCACGTGAAGTACATCCATTCTTTATCGCATGCCAATTCCATCCTGAATACAAATCAAAGCCGCTCGATCCCCACCCGCTTTTCGCCTCGTTTGTAAAAGCCGCCTGGGAAAATCGGCTGAGAAGCGAGAACCTGGAGCACGATATGGCGAGCGACCGACAGGTGGAACTGCCCGAAAAAGCGGAGATATTGGCTGACGGAGACTGATCAGCAATTGTTTTCGCTTAGAAGCTTTTGTCGAGACCTTGAGTCCAATTTGGTTCGGCGGGCGAAATCGTATTATTATTGAAGACGTGCCCCGGTTTTCCCTCGCTTATGTTTTCTGCTGAATGAGTACTTGATCGACCGATAGTGTTTAAGATCGAACGCAAATTACCGTTAGTTTCCGCCTTCGTTTTCTTGATGCTGGCGACGATCGGAATCGTGTTTTACCAGAGCACGGTTTCGTCACAGCAGGCACTAGGATGGCAGAAGCATTCGCAGGACGTCATCGCTCGGCTCGACCAGGTCCTTTATCTTATAATCGATTCCGAAGCAGCCGTACGTGGTTACACAATGGTCGGCAGCGGAACTTACCTGGAACCACACCGCCGAGCCGAACAACAGATCAGACAAAATCTAGATCACCTTCGGCAGCGTTCCGTGGAAAACAAATCTCACCTTGCCGAGCTCGACCGACTGCAAGCCTATGTCTCCGAATACTTTGCGATCACCGCGGACACTATCGAAACGCGTGCGACCGCGGACGCTGATTCGGCTGCGATAAAGTTTTCGCCGCAACGGGTCAAAACGGCGACGAATGGAATGCGGGCTTCGATCGAAAAGCTGAAGGCTGAGGAATCAAGCTTGCTTGATCGTCGCCAAAAAAGCCTTTCGGATAGCTTATACAAAACTATTTGGATCCTGATCATTAGTAGTATCGCCGGCATTGCGGCACTTGTCCTAGCAAATTTGTTAGTTTTTCGAGAGTTTGGGCGGCGGCGAAATGCGGAAGGTGCTCTTGTTAAAGCGAATCAGGAATTGGAATTGCGAATAGCCGAGCGGACGGAGAGGCTTGAGGCTGTAAACGAAAGGCTTTTGCAAATCGGAGGCGAACGCGAAGATTTGCTTTTCAACGAAAAATCCGCGCGTCGCGATGCGGAGATCGCCAATCGTTTGCGGGATGAGTTTATGGCGACTGTATCACACGAACTGCGGACGCCTTTGAATTCGATCCTCGGTTGGGCGCGCCTCCTTAAAGACGGAAACCTCGACGAGAGTCAGCAGCAAAAGGCCGTCTCCACCATCATACGCAGCTCAGAAAATCAGAACCGACTCATTGAAGATCTGCTAGATGTTGCGCGTCTGATCTCGGGTAAACTGCGGCTTGAGTTCGAAGCGATCGACCTTGCGGCTGTGGTCGAACATTCGGTAGAGAGCCTGCGGCCGGCGGCGGCAAAGAAAGACGTAAAAATAGAGTTCAAGGATAAACCTGCCGACACCTGCCTCGTCGAAGGTGACCGGAATCGGCTGGTTCAGGTGTTTTCAAACCTGATAGAGAATGGGATCAAGTTTTCCGGCGAAGGCGCGACGATCCATGTTTCGATGCTGCCGTGTGACGGTAAGGCGACCGTTTTTGTTCGGGATGAAGGAATCGGCATTAGCTCTGAATTCTTGCCGTCGGTCTTCGAACGTTTTCGTCAAGATGCCGAACGCGAAAGGCAAGATAATGCCGGGCTTGGACTCGGGCTTGCTATCGTTCGAAATCTGGCCGAACTGCATAACGGTTCAGTTGCGGTAACGAGCGAAGGCGACGGCAAAGGCGCCGAGTTTACTGTAACGCTTCCGCAATATCAGAATGGCGTTGACCGTAGCTTAGACGATCCGACGGACGGCTTCGATCAAGTTGTCGGCGACGATGTCAGGCTGTCGGTCTAGTTGGTCCAAGTGTTTGCTACCGTAACCGGTCAATACCATCGCCGTTGCAATTCCCGCATTCATTCCGGTCTTAATATCCAAGCCCTTGTCACCGATCATCCACGATCCTTCGAGCTCAAATTCAAAATCACGTTGTGCGGCTTCGATCATTCCAAGGTTCGGTTTGCGGCACATGCAGCCTGCATCGGGAAGATGAGGGCAAAAATAATACGCGTCGATACGGTCGCCCAGGCGTTCGTTCATCGCTTCATGGATCGAGTGCATTGCCGCCTCATCGTAAAGGTTTCGGCCGATACCTGACTGGTTGGTAACAACAAAGATGCGAAATCCGTTCGCACGAAGCAGATCGAGTGCTTCGTGCGTGTAATCAAATATCTTTAGATCATCGACGTTCGATAGAAAATTTACCTCTTCGATAAGTGTTCCGTCGCGATCGATAAAGGCTGCTTTCTTCATTCGTGGCTTATTATCGGGGATGCGGGTTGCAGTCGTAAAGTAGCAATTTCAAATACTTTATCGACCGACACGGCGATCATACAGCGGTGGTCGATCGGACAGTCGCGAAGCATGCATGGCGAGCATTCGACCTGATGTCTGATCACGGTCGAATTCTCACCATATGGCCGCGTTGTTACGTCATTCGTCGGGCCGAAGATCACAATCGTTTCCGTGCCGACGGCGGAAGCAACGTGAGCGAGGCCCATATCGTTTGAGACGAAAAGGTCGGCTACGCAAAGGATTGCTGTTGCTTCATCAAGATTGGTCCTTCCCGTCAGATCGATCGGCGTTGATATGGCATGTTTACGAACGTCAGCGGCAACACTCTGTTCATTCGCTGTGCCGATGATGATAACGTTTGAATCGATACTGAGCAGATCGGCCAGGCTAGCGAAGCGTTCCGCCGGCCACCGTTTCGCTCGGGAATTCGTCGAACCCGGACCGATCGCGACCAGAGGTCTTGAAAGATCGACGCCTGCCTTCCCAAGTTTCGTTCGTGCTTCCGCAAGACGTTCTTCGCTGACATCAAGCCGAATATCCGGCGACGCCATTCCAACCGTTTGGGTGCCGAGAATGCGACTTTCACTTTGTTTAACCAATTCTAGATAATAAAAGACTTCGTGTGCACGGCCTTTCCATTCGGGCACGGCGATCGGATCCGTCAGCAGCAATCCACGCAAATCCTTATTGAATCCGATTCGGCGAGGAATATTTGCAAGTTTGGTGACCAATGCCGATTCGAACGAGTTGGTAAACACGATCGCAAGATCAAACTTTTCCTTCTTCAACATCTCAGCCTCCGCCAAAGTCGGTTTTAGCCACCGAGGTTTCTTGTCGAAGGTAATTATTTCGTCCACGAAATCGGCATCGCGAAAAATGCCTTCTGCCCACGGGCGCGTCCACAGTGTTAGGTGCGAATCGGGGAAAATGCGGTTCAACTCGCGCATTGCGGGAATTGTCATCACCGCGTCACCGATCCAATTTGTCCCGCGAATTAGGATTTTCATTTAAAACAGCGTCTTTAATCCCGCGTCGATCGAGATCTCGGGTTTCCAGTCGAGCTCTTGCATTACTAGTTTCAAACTGGTGACATAGTTTATCGGGACCGGTGGAGGAATTGTTTGTTCTTCGTCGATAACTGCTTGCAGCCCTGAGACCACCTCCATTCTCTCCACAAGTCGTCGAAGCGAAATAACGTTCCCCGGACCGCCGCCCAGATTATACAAGCCATGTCGTATTACTGAATCGGCAAAAGCTCGACACGCCGCGGCAAAGTCGTCTACATGCAAGATGTCGCGACGCGGAACGCCGCCGCCCGGCAAATATATTCGTTCGCCGAAGTTTATCGCATCTGCAAAGTTGCCAACAAAACTTGGCGTATTGCCCTCGGTTTTCGGGGCATAAATCGTCGAAAGCCGAAATATGCACGAACGGAAACCGATCTGATTCGAATAGAATTCTACATATCTCTCCGCGATCAATTTCGACCATTCAAGCGCTGATTGGCCCGAATAGATCGTTGGGCAAGTTTCGGGCACCTCGGCAAAATTGTCGGCGAAACGGCCGTAAACGTCTTTCGTTGAAGCAAAGATGAAAACAGCATCTTTGCGAACCTGTCTAAGCAAATTTATCGTTCCCTCAACGTTGGTCAAGAAAACCTGTTCAGCGGCGTTAGGCGATTTATCAAGGTGTGACGCGAGGTGAATTACCAGGTCGTATTCCGACGCAATCTGCACATCTTGCAGGCTCAAAACATCAAGCCCTGAACGACGAGAAAAGTCGTGAGCGTCAAAAGCTTGCCTTATGTGCCTGCCTAAATAGCCGCTGCCGCCGGTTACGAGCGTTTTCATAGGTACAATTAATTGGACATCGGATGCTTAGAACCTATAAAATTTTACAGGGCAACCGCCGGAAACCGAAACCTGTCTTATTCCTTAACAGCTTCAAAGAATGTCCGAAGAAATAAAACTAAGAACGAAGCGCTCAAAGCGGCTTCCAAATGGCTGGGTCAAGGCGAATCGTGTCGCCGCTTTCAAAGCACCGCCGCCACCGCTTTGGCGTCGTATTTTCGGCAAGATCTTCAACGTCTGGACGCTTTCTTTCTCACTCCTCTTTGCTCTCACGTCATTTCTAACCCTCGGATATTATTGGTTAGAATTTTCCGACCGAATTGATCGGCGATTGCTAAGCGGCGAAGTGTTCACCGCTTCTGCAGGAATTTACTCCGCACCCAAAACGCTCCGAAAGGGAGAGGCGTTAACACTTCCCGAACTACTTGAATACCTACGTTCTGCCGGTTACATCGATAAGAATGCCAAGGCCGATGCTTCGCGAAGTAGATTCAAAGTTAGCGACGATGGCGTAAATATCGAGCCGGGAATTACCGGAACGATCGATGGCCAGAATATCTTTCCACCGCTGCTCGTTAAGTTTTCAAAGGACGGAAAAGAGGTCGCCTCAGTCACAGACTTACGGATCGCTCGTGAGGTTGACAACGCAAAGCTCGAACCGCGTATCTTGAGCACGATCGCCGCTGAAGGCGACGGCCGCCGCAAGACCGTTACGTTTCAAGACCTGCCGCAGCATCTGATCAAGGCGATCACCGTTACCGAAGATCGTTCCTTCTTTGAACATTACGGCGTCAATATCCGCGGTATCGCTCGAGCTCTTTGGAGTCGGTATGAGGGCGACGAGAATAGTGTCTTGGCAAATCAAGGCGGTTCTTCGATAACACAACAGCTCGTGAAGAACCTTTTTCTTACACGCGAGCCGACGTGGGAACGGAAGATCACCGAAGCCTACATGTCGATCATTCTCGAAACGCGTCTGACCAAACAAGAGATTTTCACGCTTTATGCAAACCAGATCTATCTCGGGCAGCAGGCGGGCGTTTCGATCTACGGCGTCGGCGAAGCGGCGAACATTTATCTCGGCAAAGACGTCTCGCAATTGACCTTGCCCGAATCGGCTTTTCTTGCCGGGATCGTTCGAAGCCCGAATCGGTACGGCCCGTACAAAAATCCCGAAAGAGTTACTGAACGCCGAAACCAGGTGCTTCTGTCGATGCTCGAAGCCGGTGAGATCTCGCCCGAAGAATATGAACGGGCACGAAACGTCAAGTTTGAGTTAAAGGCGCTATCTAACAAGAAAGAGCTTCAGGGGATGCCGTACTTTACCCAGTATGTGGTCGACACGCTTCCCTCGATCATCAGCGATCCGGAGGCTCTGCAGCATCTTCGCGTTTATACCTCGATCGATCCTGACCTGCAGCGGCTCGCCTACGAAACGGTCGTCAAACGCTTAGAGAAACTCGACAAATATTTTCCCAAGCAGACGAAAGGGAACTTGAATGCGTCGCTCGTCGCAATGCGGCCAAAGACCGGTGAGATCGTGGCGATGGTCGGTGGCCGAGATTACATGGAGAACCAATTCAACCGTGCGACGAGTGCAATGCGGCAGCCGGGTTCGGTGTTCAAGCCGTTCGTTTACGCGACCGCGATCAACTCGGCATACGATACAGCGTCTCGAGTCTTCACCGCAGCGACCGTTTTGAAAGACGAGAAAAAGATATTTACGTCCGGCCGCGATTCTTACGCTCCGAACAATTTCGGCGACACGTTTTCGAATAAGGAAGTAACGCTTCGTGATGCACTCGTTAAGAGCAAGAACACGATCGCGGTCGATGTCGGTATGCAGGTCAACGTCGGCAAGGTGATGAATCTAGCGCACAAGGCCGGTTTTCCAAAGGTCGAGCGGGCGTATCCCTCGATGTCTCTTGGAACCGCCGAGGCAACGCCATTAAATGTTGCGACAGCTTATACAATTTTTGCCAATCTTGGCGACCGAGTCTTGCCGACGCCGATCACCCGTGTCACGGCCGGTGACGGAACGACAAAGATGGAACCCGCTCCGGACAAGAAGCAGGTGATCCGGCCCGACGTTGCGTACGTGATGAACGACATCATGAAGGACATCGTCAATCGCGGAACGGCGGCTCAGGTTCAAACTTGGGGCTTTCGAAACGTCGCGGGAAAGACCGCATTTGCAGGGAAGACCGGAACTTCGCGGGACGGTTGGTTCGCCGGCTTCACGCCTGAACTTGTTGTGGTCGTGTACGTCGGGTTTGATGATAATGACGATCTTGGAATGAAAGGTTCTGATTCGGCGATGCCGATCTGGGCCGATTTTATGAAAGCCGCTCTCGATCTTCATCCGGAATGGAACGGCGATTGGTCGATGCCCGCCGGGATCAGAAAAGCTGAGATCGATACGCGGAATGGTTCATTGATTCGCGAACTTGATGGCTCTGAGGCCTTGACCGCATCCGCAACACCTACTCCTGTTGCAACCGTTTCACCTACTCCTGACCCGATACTCGACGATCCTGCATGGGCCGTCGATACCGCGCCCGAACGGCCCGAGATATTTGTGACGAATGTCCCGGCGGAGTTTCGGCGTGTTGAATTATTCATCGGCGGCACGATCCCAAATCGACTGCTGCTGACCGAAGAGGATCTGACCGCACGAACTCCTCTAACCGATACGGAATCGACTGAGGTAGAGCAGACGTGGCAGGAAGATTCTGAAAGCAATAAAGCTCCGGACAGGAAGACGCAAAACCCTACTCCGGCTGCGATGTCAGGCAAAGTTTCCGTAATCGTCTGCCGCGACTCCGGCCTGCGTGCTACCGCAAACTGCCCCGACCACGACGCCCGAACGTTCGAAGACGGCAAACAACCCCGCGACTTCTGCGCGTTTCATAGGTAGATATCGAAACGCCCTTTATTCTCCGCAAATTAATTTTTGTGATATCGTCTTGCCCAATAGATTCCTTTGGAGGACGTGATTATGGCAAAGGTACTACCTGATTTCGATCTGTTAGTTCCGTGGTATCCCGGAAAAGGACGGACGGCTGAATCTGTTAAACAAGAGATCGGCGGTAGCGTAAACAGTCCGGATATTGACGACACTTGCATTGTCCGGCTGAGCAAGCCTCTTAATTTTAACGACCATAAGATCCCGCGTTGGACCGAGGAGTTTCGCACACGCCAAGGCCGCGACAAGAATTGGTATGGCCTACGAGTGAAGGACTTTTGGACGTATATGGAAAAGGTCTATGGCCCGCCAACACGATATTCCAAACAGCCAATAGATGCGAAAAAGTTTCAAGGTATTCGTGGGATAATTGGGTTCCGCGTGCCGTTCAAGAATGGCAGTGCAACCGGGCATTTCACGCTTTGGGACGGATTCAATTTACTTTACGGAGGCGAGGATCTCGACTATTTCAAGATCGCTACCGAAGCTGCGTTGTGGGAAGCCGGAACGACCCGAATCTACATGGCTGATGCGTAAAGAAAGGCACCCGATTTCGAGTGCCTTTCGTCGCTTGAATGCCGTGGGGCCTTTCCTAATTGACTTTCATACCCAAGCTTTTGACGAGGAAGCCGTAGATATCGGCTTGTTCCTGTATCTGCTTCGAAACCGGTTTACCGGCGCCGTGGCCGGCTTTGGTTTCGATGCGGATCAGGATTGGCTTATCGCCTCCCTGTGCTTCTTGCAACGCGGCTGCGTACTTGAAGCTGTGAGCAGGGAAGACGCGGTCGTCGGTATCTGCCGTTGTGACCATCGTCGCCGGATATTTCGTTCCCGGCTTGATGTTGTGCAGCGGTGAATAAGCGTAGAGAACTTTGAATTCCTCACGCTTCTTCGGATCGCCGTAATCGGATTTCCAGAACGCACCAACGGTGAATTCAGTAAACCGAACCATGTCCATCACACCAACCGCAGGCAGCGCCGCACCGAATAGATCCGGCCGCTGATTTAGAACCGCACCGACAAGCAGGCCGCCGTTCGAACCGCCCTGAATGGCAAGCTTCGGCGAACTGGTGTATTTGTTGGCAACCAGATATTCACCGGCGGCGATGAAGTCGTCGAAGGTGTTCTGCTTTTTCAGGACTGCACCGTTTGCCCACCATTCTTTACCGTACTCGGCACCGCCGCGGATGTTTGCAACAGCGTAGATGCCGCCCATTTCCATCCAAACGGCACGCGTGACCGAAAAGCCCGGCGTTTGATTTATGTTAAAACCGCCGTAGCCATAAAGGATCGTCGGGTTCGTGCCATCGAGCTTGAGGCCCTTCTTATGCGTGATGAACATCGGAACTTTCGTGCCGTCCTTGCTAGTATAGAACACCTGTTTGACTTCGTACTGCGAACCGTCGAACTTCACAGGCGTCTTGCGGAAGACGGTGCTCTTGCCGGTCTTCATATCGTAATGATAGATCGTCGGTGGCGAGTTGTAGCTCGAGAATGTGTAAAACGTTTCGGTCGCGTCCTGCTTACCGCCGAAGCCGCCAGCCGAACCGATTCCCGGAAGTGCGACGTCGCGGACGTGCTTGCCGTTCTTGTCATAGATCTTAATGTTCGTGTACGCGTCCTTCAGATAATTCGCGACGAACTGGTTATTGATCATCTGGACGCCGTTCAGCGTTTCGGCTGATTGCGGAATAACATCGTTCCAGATCCGGGTTCGTGCAAGAACATTAACGCTTACCAATTTACCGCGTTCGGCGTCCTTGTCAGTGCGGAAATAGAAGACTGGCCCGTCGTTACCGACAAACCCCCAACTGTTTGTGCGTTCTGCGACAAGTGGCACGATCGTTGAATCGGGCTTTGTGAGATCTTTAAAGTGGATCTCGTTCATCCGCTGAGTTCCTTTCGATGTGGACATAACGTACCACTTGCCGTCTTCGGTCACGCCGCCGCCTGAAGTTAGTTCACCATCTTCCGGACGCTCGTAGATCACCTCATCTTCGGAAAGCGGTGTTCCAAGCTTGTGAAAGTAGATCTTTGGAAAACGATTCGCGGCACGCAGCTCCGCACCTGCCGCGGCAGCCGGATATCGCTGATAGAAGAATCCAGAATTGTCGTTCAGCCAGGCAACACCACCTTGTCGATTCGGCGGAAGAGTATCAGCAAGGTGCTCACCGGTTTCGGTGTTCATGATCTTCCATTCAGTTCGATCAGAACCCGAACGCGAAACGCTATATGCCCAGAGTTTGCCGTCGTCGGTAAACGACGAACCCCCGAGAGCTACCGTGCCGTCGGTCGATAGCTTGTTCGGGTCAAAAAAGATCGTTCCCGGATCGTCCTTCGATGTCGAACGGTATAGCACGCTCTGATTCTGAAGGCCATCGTTTCTTGTATAGATGTAAAAACCGTCGGTAACCTTCGAAGGTGCTGAGATGCGCTCGTAATTCCAGATCTCGGTCAAGCGGTTCTTGATCTTCTCGCGCTCGGGAATAGTCGCTAGGTATGCGTTGGTGTAGCTGACCTGATCCTCGATCCATTTCTGCGTGTCAGCCGAACCAGTATCCTCCATCCATCGGTATGGATCGGATACTTTTATTCCGTGGAAATCATCGACCTGATCGACCTTTCTTGCCTTTGGGTAACCGTTAGCTTTTTGAGCAGGCACGGTAGCGGCAAACAGAGAGACTACGACCAGAAGAAAAAGTGATCTCTTAAACATTGCGGACTCCTATATTCATCGGATTTTCAATGAGTATAGTTCGGCTCGGTGTGTTAACCAAGCGCAACCGCACCAGATCAAATGTAAAGAATTGTAATCGAGAACTTAGAAAACCGGCAGTTGAGCATCCGTGACGTGGTTACTTTTATCCAAAGTAACGTCTTCGATGCCGAAACTAAGCCAGTTGGGTCGAGCGTAAAGTAGCCGTTCCGTTTCTTCGACGGACTTCGGCTTGGCGATCAGATAACCTTGGCCGTAATCGCAGCCGAGGTTCCGAAGGACGGCCAATTGTGATTCGGTCTCAATGCCTTCTGCGATGACACGCATTCGAAGGTTCTTAGCAAGCGAAATTATTGTTTGTAGGATTTCGGAGTTCTCTCCTTTCACGCCTACATTATTGACGAACGAACGGTCGATCTTGAGAGTGTCGAATGGGAGCCTCTGCAAATAACTTAAACTCGAATAACCAGTGCCGAAGTCATCTATTGAAAGCTGCACACCCAATTGTTTCAGCCGGTTTAGGACCGTGATCGTATGATCGGCATTTTCCATCGCCGAACTTTCAGTGATCTCGAGTTTTAACAAGCTAGCCGGTAAGCCGGTTGTTGCTAATGCATTTTCGACATCGTCGATCAGATCGTTATTCGAAAGGTGCTTACCCGAGATATTAACGCTAACGATCAGATCGTTATACTCGGGGCCGATCGAGCGCCATTGTTCAAGCTGAGCGCATGTTTGCTGGAGGATCCAAACCGTGATCGGCTGTATCAGACCAGACTGCTCAGCGATCGGTATAAATTTGTTTGGCGGAATCATCCCATAATGCGGGTGATACCAACGGATCAAAGCCTCAAAACCAACTAGTCGTGCGTCGTCAAGTGACACGATCGGCTGATAATGCATCGAAAGTTCGCCACGTTCGGTCGCATTGCGAAGATCCATTTCAAAACGGACGCGTTCCTGGAATCTCGAGCGGAGGTCGGTCGTGAATACGGCTAGCCCGTCGTTCTTTTCCTTAGCAAAATGCATTGCTATGTCCGCATCGCGAAGGATCTCCTCGGGAGTACTGTACTCGGCGTCACACGGAGCTATGCCAATATTTAGATCGATCGCGATCTTGTGCCCCGCCAGGCTGAACGGCTGCTTTATGCTGTCGTAAAGCCGACGAGCAACCTTATGAGCTTTGGCACTCGTGGAAACATTTCGGAGTATGATCGCGAACTCATCTCCACCGATACGTGCGACCGTATCTAGTGGATTAACGAGTCGTTGGAAACGCTTTGCGGCGATGGCGAGGACCTTGTCACCAACGGTGTGGCCGAGCGTGTCATTAATGTTCTTAAAACTGCGGATATCGAGGAAAAGAACCTGGAACGATGTCCCAGGATCGTTCTTGTACGAATCGATCAATTTTACGAGAATGTCATTAAGCTGCTTTCTATTTGCGAGTCCGGTCAACGAATCGTGTAAGGCGGCATGTTGAAAATCTTTTTCACTCTTTCTAAGTGCCGTATTTGCACGTTCTTCTTTTACCAGCGACTGTTGCAACTGGCCGGCGTGCTTCTCGGCCTCGCGGCGGCGCACGCGCTCGGTTTCCGCCTTCTGCCGTTCGGCTTCTTCGACGTTCTCGATCGACAAGTTGATCTCGCCTATCATCTTTCGATAGTTCAAGTATGCAAATCCGAAGATGGCCGACGCAATCACTGCGAGCGTGATGTCAGCGAACGAGATCACACGGAATGCAACGCCCGCAATACCTGCGCCAGCAAATTGAGCGAATGCACTCGAGATGCCCTGTGATTTCCAATTTGTCCAGACGCTTTCGCTGGAGCGTATCTTCTGGTATATCGCTGCGAAAAGCGATGAGCCAAAAAATTGTGATAGGGAAAGAACTCCGAGTACCGTTGCGAGCTCTCGCGTACTGGATAAATTAAACACTGTGCCGTTCCAGCCTGTAAATAGATAGAGTGTTCCGCAAGTGGCCGTCGTATAAAGCACCGCAAGCGACGAATTGAACGGAAGAAACCACTTTGCAAGCTTGACCCCACGTCGGCGGAGGTCGATGGCATTGGCGGCCGTTTCGACAAAGGCAGTCAGAATCGCTAACTCACCGCCATAGAGTAAAAAGGTCAGGAAAACTACCGCATCGGAAAAACTCAGGATCAAATTCGACTTGGGAAGCGAGACGCTCATTCGCGGCGCAACGAAAACACTAAATGCAAGAATCAGCAAGTACCCCCAATCCAGTTTATGGGTTGGGAGCACGAACAATGCAGATGAAAGACACACGGCGCCGAAAAAGATGACTACGAGCTTAGTGTAGTTCGAAATCTTATCTCGATCCATATTCGCTATGGATGCTTGTTTAGTTTGGGCCTGCAATTTATGAAGTGTGGGTACGAGACTTGAGCAGATTGCTGACACTATCCGCGCGAATAAAAGTCTACCATCTTACTTCCCCAAAAAGCTAGGAAAATCGAACAAGGATCGCTACAACTGGCTACTCCGTATACATTTAAGATGGATAGTAACTATCCAGTGGCGTAACTCACACAGTTTACTGGCTTTAGCGGCGTAGGCAGGAAAAGTGAATACTTAATACGCACCCCATGTATCTTCGAGAGAAGAAGAAAGATCGACCTTTCCTACGATGTAAAGTATTGAAAATAGGAGACTTAGAGAGAGCGAATTTAGTCTTTCAGATTGTGGCACATGTATTGAATTAGAGATTGCATCACGAAGCTTAGAACTTCGATCAAAATACTGGAGAACTGAAGAAATGAAAAACCTAAAAAACAAAGTCGCCGCGATCGCACTCACAATGATGATCGCAATGGGTTCCACGGTGGCAAACGCTGGAATTCTGATCAATGACCGTAACGGTTCAGGTTTCAAGAATACTGAAACATGCTCAACGAATGAAGATAAAAAGGATTGGGGAATCCTGATCAATGACCTAGTCGGCATACTGATCAACGATCTCGTCGGAATCCTTATCAATGATTTGAAGGATTCTGCCCCCGTGAACTGCGGTATCCTAATCAACGATTAGTAAAATTTGATAAAAACCTTCGATCCCACACCGGACAGCCCGTCGATCATCGATGGGCTGTTTTACATTATTGCCTTGTAATTGCCGGTGACAGTCTCCGCAAAGTACTTATGGAAGCCGGAAGGATCTCGATCAGGCGGTCGATGTCTTCTGCTGTATTATCTTTCCCTAAGCTAAAGCGAATGGCCCCGCGGGCACGGTCTTCGTTGTCATTGCTGATTGCACGGATAACAGGCGAGGGTTCGAGGGAGCCGGACGAGCAGGCGGAACCGGTCGAAACGGCGATGCCTTGCATATCAAGATTGATCAGCAGACCTTCGCCTTCGACGCCGCTGAACGAGATATTCGAGATATTTGGCAGACGGATCTCGCGATCGCCGTTAAGGGTCGCTCCCTCGATATTCTCAAAAACACGCTGTTCCAGATCGTCACGAAAAGCCCGAAGATTCACCGGATCTTCATTCAATCGTGATCCCGCAAGTTCCGCGGCCTTTCCCAATGCAACTATCTGCGCGACCGGCTCGGTGCCTCCGCGAATTCCTCGTTCCTGTCGACCGCCAATATTTTGTGCGTGTAGACGCGTTCCGCGGCGAACGTACAAGGCACCGATCCCTTTCGGTGCGTGTATCTTGTGACCCGAGATCGAAAGCAGATCGCATCCCATCGCTTCGACATCAACCCGCATTTTCCCGACCGCCTGAACCGCGTCAGTGTGAAACCAGACCTTTTGGCCGTCCGAGCGCAGTGAGCGAACTAACTTTCCAATCTCGCCAACCGGCTGCAAGGTCCCGATCTCGTTGTTGGCGACCATTATCGTAATAAAAACCGTATTCTCACGCACGGCATTTCTAACGTCATCGATCTTCACCAAACCGTTTTCATAAACCGGTAGATCAGTAACCTCGCAACCCGATTTTTCGAGATCAGCACAGACCTCTTTGACGGCCGAGTGCTCGATCGCGCTAGTGATGATATGCGGGATGGTCGAGGAGTTGCGGACGAGGGCGTCAGCGTTCCGTTCGATCAAGCCGCGTATCGCCAGATTGTTCGATTCGGTGCCGCCGGATGTAAAGACGACCTCATTTGGGCGGGCGTTCAATAAGGCCGCGACCTGGTGCCGAGCTTTATCGACCGCTGAACGGGTTTCCTGGCCGAAATGATGAATGCTCGACGCATTGCCGAATTTACCCGTCAAGTAGGGCATCATCGACTCGAGAACTTCCGGGTCGATGGCGGTTGTCGCGCTGTTGTCTAGGTATATTCGGCGGAACATAAACTTGATTCTAACCGTTATTCTGCGTTGCTGAAACTGTAGCAAATAAAGTAAATTGAAATGTTGCGGCGTGTTTTTGCATCAAAGAAAATGCTACAAAAGAGCGATAGGGAAAAACAATGGATTTCATGGACTTTACAACTCGCGAGATATTCAAACGATATGCCAGCATTATTGTCGGCAAGCCGATCTCGCCCGTGTTTCTAAACATTTTAGTAACAAGCGTTTGCGACATGCGCTGCACACATTGCTTTTTTACCGAAGAGCTTGATGACCGGCCGCGCAAAAAGCTGCAAATGAAGGCCGATGAGATCGCAAAGATCTCGGAAACGCTCGGCGGTAATCTTGGTGTGCTTGTTCTAGCTGGCGGCGAACCTTTTACTAGGAAAGATCTTCCACAGATCGTAAGGTCGTTTTACGAAAACAACAAGCTCGACTCTGTTTATCTGATGTCTAACGGCCAAATCCATCAGCGGATCTTCCAGGATGTTACGCAGATACTTGACGAATGTCCGAATCTGAACGTCACCGTCGCACTTGGTATCGACGGAATGAAGGACGCACACGAGAAGATCCGGCGTAAAGAGGGAAGCTGGGACAAGGCGATCCACACTGCACGGACGCTTCAGCAAATGAAACGTGAGCAATATCCCCAGTTGGATATTCAGACGTGTACTTGCGTTATGCGTTCGAACGAAGACACTATCTTCGATTGGTATGATTTTCTGAAAAATGACCTTAAGCCGGACAAGGTAAATATTAACTACATCCGTCCACCATCAGCGGATCCGAATGAATTGAACTTTGACCATAATCGTTATGGCCAGCTTTCACAGATGATCTTGGACGACACGAAGAATGCTGCCCTGAAAAATAACTACGGTGGTAAATCGGGCTTCTTCAAGGCCGCGGTCGATTTATACATGCACGATCTGATCGCCAAAACAAAAGAAGAAAACAAGGCACAGTTGAAGTGTTACGCCGGTAGTGCCGGTGCGGTTATTTATGATAATGGTGTGCTTTCATCGTGTGAGAATAAACCGGACGTTCTGAACCTTCGCGATTACGATTGGAATTTCCAGGCCGCGTGGAAGACCGACATGATGAAGGAACGCCGCAAGGAAGCAGGTAACGGTTGCCATTGTACGCACGAGTCAAATTGCTACTATCCGTCGCTTCCATTCAATCCGGGCCATTTGCTGAAGATCAAGAAGCTTGAAGGCCAGATGAAGAAAGCCGCGAAGGATATGAGCTTCGCAGCGGCAAGGGAAGTCGCGTTAAAGGCCTAGAAGTTCGTCTCAAGAATGCCGAATACGCCCAAAATCCTGATCATCTCATCCGATACTGGCGGCGGGCATCGGTCTGCCGCTCAGGCGTTGGCCGTCGGGCTTCAAAGATTTTGGCATGGTGAATCGATCACAGTTCGGATAATCAAAGCGATCGAAGATTCGCATCACATCACCGAAAAGCTTGTAAGTGTTTACAACTGGCTGCTGCGAAATAAGCAGGGCTGGATGAAATATCTCTATTGGGCGGTGAACTGGTTCCGGCCGGAGACCCACAGATTTTTCCTCAACCGGTGCATTGTTCCGCTCAAGGCATCGTTCGAAAAATGGTGTCCGCATATAGTTGTAAGCGTTCATCCTCTAACACAGCACATCTTTGGCCGTATTCTTCGCGAGTTAAAGTTACAGGATCAGATTCCGCTAGTTACGGTCGTCACTGATCCGTGCTATGGATTCTGGAAGGGCTGGGCATGTGATGATGTGTCGTTATATTTGGTAGCAAACGACGACGCACGGCAACAGCTTATCGATTACGGCGTGTCTTCCGACAAGATAAAGATCTCGGGCTTGCCGCTTGATCCCAAATTTCGAGAGGTTAGCGAAGCGGATGCTCAGACCGCGCGAAAAGCTTTCGGCCTCGATCCGGATAAGTTTACTGTTTTCGTAAACGCGGGCTGGGTTGGGGGCGGTAATATCCCGGCGATCTTCAAGGAACTTGTTCGCGGCGAACTGGACATTCAGGCGATCTTTCTAGCAGGTAAGAACGAAGAGCTTAGGCTCGAGGCGGTTGAGATCGCTAAGACCGCAAAGTTTCCGGTTAAGGTCATCGGCTATTCGGACGACATAGAAAAGTTAATGCAGTCGGCGAACGTGATGGTTTCAAAGCTTGGCGGGCTTACAACCTTCGAGGCCCTTGCTTGCCATTTGCCAATCATCGCAGATCTGACAACTCCTCCAATGCCGCAGGAAGCGGGAACGGTAAAACTGCTGCAAAGCCGTGGTGCCGGCATCATGCTTGAGAAATCATCTGACATTGTCGCGACCGTTCGTTCGCTTTCTGATGATCCCCAAAAGTACCGTGCGTTGCGTGCCGCAACGGCAACTATGTCTGTCCCAAATTCGACCGAGGCCATCATTAAAGAGATAACCGCGTTGCTCCCGGCTCACCATGCTCCAAAAGCTAAGATTCTCGCCGCTTGAGCTGATTTGTATCCCCAACAACTTGTCAGTCGCATACTATTTAATTAACCTTTTGTATTGCAGTTGGATTCGGACCGAACTGGAGAATTTGATTTGAGTCTTTTATTGGAAGGGAAACGGGCTTTTGTGTCGGGCGGCACGCGTGGGATCGGCGCAGCCATTTGCGAAGTCTTCGCCCGCGAAGGCGCCGATGTTGCTTTTAACTATCACAGCAACGACGACCTCGCCGAAAACGTGAAGTCGATAATTGAAGGTTTTGGTCGGAAGGCTTTGGCCTATAAGGTGTCGGTGACCGACCGCTTTGGGATGAAGCACATTGCTCGCGAGATCCGGGAAGCTTGGGGAGCGGTCGATATCCTTGTCAATAACGCCGCCGTGAATAAACCCGATAACTTCGCTACAACAACCGATAAAAGCTGGGACTGGGTCGTCGATACGAATGTAAACAGCCTTTTTGCAGTAACAAAGCCTTTCTATAAACAGATGATCCGGGAGCGCGGCGGAACCATATTAAACATCACTAGCATCGGTGCCATTAGAGCACTTCCGACCTCCGTTCACTACGCTACGTCCAAAGCCGCGATGATCGGTTTTACGAAATGCCTTTCCCGCGAAGCCGCGAATTTCGGCATCACGGTAAATGCGATCGCAGCCGGAATTTTTGATACGGATCTCGGTAACACCTTGCCCGAACGGCTTTTAGAGGCCCACGAGAACTGGGTCTCGCTGAAGCGTCTTGGCGAACCCAAAGAACTTGCGGAGTTTGCTGCGTTCATCGTTAGCCCACGCAATTCCTATATGAACGGTGAAGTCATAACTGTTGATGGCGGAACGATCACCTAAGCTCAGTTAGTGTTTCAAGTTCCAGGTTCAAGGTTGGGGGTGCGGCCTTAGACTTTGAATTTGGAACATTGAACTTGGAACTCAGTTGACTGAAACTGAAATTGCATTTCATTATTAAATACTTGAAAACAAAGCACTTAGCTTGACATTTTAGGTCTCCATAGGTATTGTTTAAGAATCCGGTCGTTCTTGGCCGCGGAGGAATATTATGGCTCGAGCAGAATTAGTCGAAAATCTCAACAAAGCACTGTCGTTAGAACTCGCCGGTGTTATCCAGTATTCGCAACACAGTTATCTCGTAACTGGCAAAGACCGTGAGGTTTTCAAAGGTTGGTTTCGTGACCAGGCCGAAGAAGCGCAGGACCACGCAGAAGTGTTGGGTGACAAGATCGTCGCTCTCGGCGGCGTTCCAACCGTTGAGCCCGCGATGATTCGCCAATCGACGGAGATTGACGAAATGCTCCAGCAAGGTCTCGAGCTCGAAAGGGAAGCGATGGCCGTTTACATGTCTGCCTGGGCATCTTGCGATGACAACGATCTGCCACAGAAATTCTGGCTAGAGGGCCAAATATCGGATGAGCAAATGCACATTGAAGAGCTTGAAAAGCTCACATCTGAGCGTACGGCAAAAGTCACGACCGATCGCATCGTTCTTCGCGAAGTAAGTTAACGGGTAGAAGTTGCGGCTAATGCCAGCCCCCATAATAAAAAAAGCCCGGAGCAATTCCGGGCCTTTCTTTTTTAGGCTCTTACAAATATTAAGCGAACTTCGGAAATTCCAATACGTTGGCCGATAAGTTACCAGATGCGGCATCCGCTGTATCTCGCTTGATCTTCAGCCGAGCGGCAGAAATAACGCGATGAACTTCATCAAGCATCTCCGCATCGAGCTGCATCGACTTTTGCGTGCACCAGCCAAGGCCCTCAGTCCACGTTGAAAGCTGAAGGCGAGCCTCGCCATTCTCGATCGAAAGATCAACGCGCTTTTCGTCTGAAAAAACCGGTGCGAATTTGAGGGCTGTGTTGTTTTGCATCTCTATAAGAAAATGAAAATCAATTTCAATAAGAATAATAAGACAAAAAGATCATCCCGTCAAATCCGATTTCTTCCAATCTGACGGGATGATAGTCTCGATAACGAGAAACGTTAAATCGAAGTTTGCAAGCCTCTACGGTTTAGACGTTTGTACAAGCCGGGGTAGTTCGCCAATAAACATAGGGGCCGTTTTCGTCAGAACAGTATCCTTGCGTCGCAGTACATGTGATCCCACCACATACCGAAACGATTTCATTATTCCAACAACCGCCGCTAGTTTCCTCATACGAAGTTGACGTACAGCCTTGTTGGGCAGAAACCTTAGAGCCAGAGGCGGCGCCTAGGATAAGACAAATCGAAAAAACGAGAGGAAACGTTAGACCAAGAATTAACCTTTCATTCATTTATTTTAACCTTTTTGATATTTACTAAAGCCTCGCCTTTCTGCTCATAGAAGTTTGCCGACTTGAGACTCGAAAGTTTTCCAAACAGACTATGCATTCCCTTTGGAGCTTCTGAGGTCGCGATGCCATTCGCAATCGTCTGCTCATCCCCTGAGATATTTGTGGTCACCCCGTCACTCCCACGGATAGTCAGTTCATTGCCAGCACTGATTTCAACAAGAATCGCTACGCTCGATTTCGAAACCTGATTCGACATTCCCAAAATTACTTTTCCGTTTGAAAGCGACATCGTTTTCAAATCAAGTGATTCTATTCGGGCCGGAACCTGACCAAAAGTCTTATCTTCTTGCCAAAAGATTCTTGCGGCTTCAATAAAGCTATTGTTTCCTTCAGGCGCCCTGCGAACTCCGACCACCCAATCACCATCACTCTGGGTCAAACTAGAGAGATCCAATTCAAAGCGTCCATTTTCGCCGATAATTGGAAACCTCTTTTTAGTTTCAACTATTTGGTCATCACTCTTCACTTCAGACGAAGTTTGCGCGACTGAAGTATTTGTGCTGTAAGTTCCTAATAGGATACCGGCAATGCCGACGACGATGAGTGCGGAAAAGATGGTAAACCACTGTAGTTGTTTCACTTTGAACTCCTTGACTTATTCAATCTATTTGGGAAAAAGGAAAACTGTCATTCACATTAACGAATGCATTATGATTAATTTTAGACGCACTGACAGCTTAAAAAAAAAAAAGGCAGATGTCAATAAAACCATCTGCCGCAAGAGCGACTTTACGTAAAATGTTCAATTACATTCGCTTCCATTCGTCCACAGTTTTCTGGAAGTTAGCTACAGCATTCGGATTTGCCGGCGGAGTTGCGGCCTTTCCGGTTGCGATCGCCTTTTCACCCGTTGTTATTGCTTCGGCGACTTTACCTTGTTCGGCCAAGAGGCGTGCCTTAGTCGAAAGATTTCCGAAGGTTTCACGGGCCGCGATCGAGGTATCGATGCTCGTCATTGCCTCAGCCAAATGCTGCTTCAACTTGAAGCTAGCGACATAACCCGCAAACTGGTTGAGGAGTGGTGTTTTCTTGTCAGCAGCAGCAACAGCCAGAGCTTCTCGAATTTGTCCAAGCGTCCGACCGTGAATGTCCCCGATGCCAACCGTGAACGGTACCGCCAGATTTTCCCAAGCGAGATGAATGTCAACACTATCCGCTTTCGGGTTAATGAATGAGTAAGTCACCGCTTCGTTGAACGTGCCTTTAACTGGTGTTGAGGGAACGCGAACAGCATCTTTCGCGGCATCGTAGGAGAAACTGCCCCACTGTCCGTCGTCTTTATTCAGGATCACGGTCCAATCGGTCGCGGTCGGAATTGTATGCAGAGAATATTTCCCGGCCGGAAGAGCTTTACCGTTGATCGTCACATCCTTCGAAACTTCGAACACGGTGGCCGCATTCGCGCCCGAACGCCATACTTCACCATAAGGAACCAAACCGTCCCAGATCTTTCGGCCTTGCACGGTTGGGCGATGGTAAACGATCTTGATCGACGTGTCTCCGATCGTCTGAGCGATCTCCTGTTTTTGGCTCACCGGCGGAAGTGTCACTTGTCCGAAAGCGGGAACACTCAGCGATATCGCAAATACAAATAAAGCGAATAAATTCTTCATTTCTCTAACTTCTCCTTTGTTCGTTGAATAAATATTTTGATCATTTCTGTGATCTTTTTGCTCATTTCATTGCTTATCAATGTTTCGCCCGCGAGTCCGGCAAGCATATGCAGATCACGTGCGTTCTTACGCCTTAATTCGACCATTTGCGAAAAATGAACCAAGGTTACATTCTTTGCCTTCTCATAAAACTCTGTCGAGAACCGCAGGAAATTCTGCGTCTCGGCCTGCATCGGAAACCACTCAACGCGTTCTTCCGACACTTCAGCTAGTTCGACGCTGAACTTTTGCATCATTTGTCCCACGACCGGAATATCGGCTTCGATCTTCCAATGGGAAACGCCTTTTGCGTCGGTATGGATGCTTGCAACGCCCGGCATAAGATCGGCGACGTTGGTCAGATCCGCAAAGAATTCACGGACCTGTTCTACGCCCGAGCGAAGTTCGAACTTGTCGCTGTAACCTGCTTTTACTGTAAACATAAATAGCTACATCAAAATGGATTGAACAAGATCGAATTAAAGAACGGCCGTGTATTTGCCCGCGTCATACCGCGGAAGAATGGATCCTCGGCGAATAGAACAACATGACCGCGGCCTAGATTTTCATCGATCACATAAGACGTTCCCTTTAAGAGTCTTTCAGTATTTCCTTCCCAAACAAATCCTGAGATGGTGAGAGGCTTCTTTGGGTTGGCATCAAACACAAGGGCGTTCGTGCCTTCCTTAGAATACCTAAAGAAATAACCGCTTGCCAAAAGCACCGGCATTTCGGTCTTGTTAACGCCGTAAGTTAGGTATGTAGTTTGATCCACGGTCGCACGCATGATCGCTCCGGCCAGGCCTTCGGGTACATTGTTTAAATTTGCTGATGGCGAAGCTATCGCGGGAAGTGTGGCACCGACGTCCGTAGTTTGATCGCTGATCGGAGCCGGTGTCGGTTCGGGAGTTGGCGGAGGCGTAGGTTCTTTTTTCGCGTCGCCGTCGGCCTTTCCTTTCTGTTCGTCGTCGTCGCTGCCGACCAGCTTGGTCGAAGTTAGCCCAACGTCTTTCAATGCCGCAAAGACCGATGCTCCGCTGATGGTTACGATCGTCCCGCCGTTTGAGGCAAACTCTTTAAGCGTCGCAATTCCGCCTGCTCCGAACTGGCTCATATATCTTCCCGGCGAGCCTTCGGGCAAGATCAAAACGTTGTAATCTTTCAGGCCGTCGCTACGGATCGAGCCGATCGTCATCGGCGTAAATTTCACGCCGTATTTATCGAATGTCCACCAGATCGCGCCGTATGATTCCTGGCTTACGCCTTCGTCAGCAGCGATCGCGATCTTCGGTGCACGAAGCGATAACACAGCTTCGCCGCCGACGCTCGTGTCGCCTTCGTCAGAATAACCGGAATTTACGCCGATCACGTTTACGCCCATTTCCCGCGAATAGCGTGCGACCACATCGTGGATGGCCTCTCTGTTACGCGAAACACGAACGACAAATGTGCCCGGCCGATAGTTCTTTCCACCCGCGTTCAACTGACGAGTTGTCACGGCGATCTTATGCCCTTCCTGCAGCATGCGCATGATCATCGCGCTTGTCGAATCGGTCTCGTACGGGATGATGTACGCGACAGAAGCCCGCGATGATACTGTTCCGCGTTTTGCATTTTCAAGGTATGCAGCATCGACCGCATTGCTCGCCACATTCGACGTTTCTTCCGTCCACCAGGCATCTAATCCGAACGCAAGCGGAAGCGACCAAGCCGTAATGTCATAAAAGCCGTAATCTTCCTTCGGTTGGCCTTTGCCGCGAAGTTGGTTACGGCGAAATCGGGCCATATTGTCATCAATGAAAGCCTGAGTCTGCGGGGTGTTCTGTTCAAGCACTGACTTGATGTAGATGCGTTGCGGCTGATCGAGATCAATAATGTACGAACCGGCTGGGAATGTTTTCGACGCAGCCTTCGCGTCCTTTTCCATATAAGTATGAGCGGTCGGAGACGTGAACGGAGCGGTTGCGACCTTTACTTCAACCTTCGAGAGACGCAATATTTCCATCATCTCTGCGGCCTTTACACGATCGCTTGACGGATCGATCACGACACGTTTCAGTTTCGAACTTTTATGATCGGCAATGCTTCTCGCACGAAATTCGTAGAAGTCCTTCAGCCGCTCTTCGCGGTGTCTGGCATTCGTTTCAAGCGTCGCCAGTGACGCAACGTAATGTTTTGCGATCGACGATCTGAAGGTAACGATCGTTCCGTCGTCACGTGTCCAATTTAAGCCTTTGGGTCCGCCGCCGTCTGTTTCATAGGTCATTCCGGTCGCACCGTTCAAGCTCGGGTACATATCCCAATAGCCGGGATAGAATGCGTCGAAAACGTCCCGGATGTAGTAATCCCAATTGTTCTTTTCAAAGGCTGCGGCATTCGAGCGGCCGTAACGGTCTTCCCATTTCGCCGTCGCGGGCTGAGGCAGATTCGGATTTACCGGCAAACTCGTGGGCGGGAAGAAGAACTGCGAAGTCTGTCCGTGATGGTCGACGGCGAGCTGCGGATTCCATTCCAAATACGCCTTCTGCATATTGCGCGATTCCTTTTGCGAAAAGGTCAGCGTGTCGCGATTCAGATTAAATCGGTAATGATTGACTCGGCCCCAGATCGCCCACGGTTCGCGTTTTTCGATAGCGTTGCGGTCTGGGCTTCCGATAGCGACCGAGTTATACCAGGTTGCAAATCGTTCATGTCCGTCGGGGTTCTCACCGGTAACGATCAAGACTATGTTGTTCTTTAGAATGTCGAGCGTCGCGGGTTCGTTCGATGCGGCAAGCTGATAGACGACCTGCATAAACGTCTCGAATGAAGCCGATTCGTTTCCGTGGATCGTATATGCCATCCAAGCCGTAGCCGGAGTATTCGCTGCGATCGCGGCTGCTTCGGAAGCATTTGTATTTCGCGGATCGGCAAGCTTAACTGTATTCGCCTTTATCTCATCAAGCCGGACCATATTCTCGGGCGAGGAGATCGCGACGACATACTGCATCCGATTTTCATTCGTCGTCCCGATCTCAAATATCTTGACGCGGTCGGGTGCGGCATTCGCAATGCCAAATATGACCTGCTCCATTTGCCCATAGGTCGTGTGCTGCTCGCCCACGTCAAACCGAAGCGTCTTTTGCGGTTTGGGCACATTTTCGCGGTAAGGGCCGCGGTCGTAAAAGTCGAACTTTGGTTCCACTTGAGCAAATGAGTTGATGGAAAGAATGACGCAATACAACGCCAGAAAAAGGATCGATCGTTTTTTCATCTTTAAGATTTGCTTGACGGAGTTTGTATATATTTAGTTGCCCGAAGCGAACGGGCCGCAAAACGAATTTCTAAATACTAAACTTAAACAGCCTAAACGCAAATAAGCTTTAGAAGGTTTAAGAATTATCCATGACGGATACTTCTCCAAAGCCCCGATTTCCCGCGTGCCGGCTTGCTATTTAATAACGAAAGGTGCATCCTGAAAAGGTAATCCTACTCTCGCATTGAACGATGCGCCTTTTCTTAACGGTTTTGGATCAGATTTGAGAGCGGGCCTTGTCAGTAAGTCAGAAGTAACTCTCGAAATTTGAGTATCCGAATTCGTGGCCAAATAAGTCCAATTCGCAGCTTCTAAGAAATTCCCCTAGGCGGGAAAGGATAAATAATAATGTCAACGAAACTTTACGTAGGTAATTTGGATTTTGGTACATCGAATCAGGATCTCAGTGATCTTTTTGCAGCACACGGAACGGTCGAATCGGCGAACGTCGTCGAAGATCGTGAAACCGGCCGCTCACGCGGATTTGGATTCGTCGAAATGTCGTCGAAGTCGGAAGGCGATGAAGCTATCGCACAGCTTGACGGCAAAGAAGTAAACGGCCGAAATCTTAAAGTTAACGAAGCTAAACCCCGCGAAGATCGCGGTGGTCGCGGCGGTGGTGGTGGTGGTTACGGCGGCGGCGGCGGTGGTAACCGTGGCGGCGGCGGTGGCGGCGGCTACGGCGGCGGAAAACGCTGGTAAGCCTTTAATTTAGGTTGAAACGGTGCCGAAAGCGAAAGTTGTCGGCACCGTTTTTATTTTGAAGCGGCTTATAGGCCCACACTCCCCCAGAGTTTAGGAGCAGAAAATGGAATCAGAAACAATTGACCCGGCCGTGGCTGTATTGAACCGACAGACGGAAATTAAAACTCTTTCGGTTTCGCGGCGACACGTTCTCGGACAGCTATATGGACGATGTGAACACCTTGAAGCGATCCCCGTATATTTGGAAGGCGACGAAGAGAATGTGATCGGACAGGTTGATGAAGGGCTTGGCATTTACGCCGATGCTTTCGTCTTTCACCTTGAGGATCAGCTCTGTAAACGGCTTGCAGCGGGGCAGTACACCTATTCATTCGATTACTCTGAAGGCAATGGCGATCAAATGGCCGCCAATATGTCGCGGCATCCGATCAAACTTGACCGAATTATTTTGATCCCAAGAAAAGGCTACGATAAACCAGTACCGCGGAGTGCAAAAAATTCCGACGCGAAGACTGGGGCAGTCGACGTAGTATCGGAATAGTTGGGAAGGGTAAACGTTTCGCTTCCGAGTAAATTACGCGTTCTAAATGTAGGTTCGGCCGATGCGCTGAACGTCGCAGTTTAGAACGCGTTTTCCGCGCCCGATTTTTAACGCCTTAATAGATCAGGCTTGGGTTGACGATTTGTCAACGGCTACCTCAGCGTCCGGGTCTGCAAGCCTTAGTCGTAGGAAATTGATACGCTTTTCTTCTGCGCGAAGAATAGTGATATTCAGGCCGCGAATTATCAATTCTTCATCTTGCTTCGGGACATAACCGGCCTCGCTCGTGACCATTCCGGCAACGGTCGTGTAATCGTCGTCTTCCAGCTCGATGTCGAATAGGCGTTCGATCTTGTCGATCTCGGTCGACCCAAGAACATCATAATATCCAGCTTCGCCCTCTATGATCTCGATTATTTCTTCTTCTTCGATGTCCTCATCTTCGATCTCGCCAACGATCTCTTCGATGATGTCTTCCAAAGTCACGATGCCGGCCACGCCACCGTATTCATCAATTACGATCGCGATCTGCACATGTTCGACCTGCATCGTCTTGAGCAGATCAGCCGCGGACTTAGTCTCAGGGACAAGATAAACGTCACGAAGCATGCTGTCTATCGGGTCGTCTTCTCGTCCGCTTGCCCAAGCGGTCAGTAGATCCCGAACGTAAATAATTCCCTCGATGTTATCGATCGAATCGCGATATACAGGCAGCCGCGAGTACTTTTCCTCGATCATCACATCGCGGGCCGCTCGAACCGTTGTTCCTGCCGCGATACCACAAATTTCCGTTCGCGGCGTCATTATTTCACCCGCACGCGTGTCGCTAAACTCAACGACCGATTCGATCAATTCACGTTCGTCTTCTTCAAAGATGCCTTCGGCCTCGCCGACTTCCATTAGTGCTTGAAAGCCTTCGTCATAGCCGTCATCATCATCGGGCGAATCCGGGTTGACGGTCATGTCGATCTTCGAAGTTTCCTTGACCGTAAAGAATCCTGCGAATGGACTCGTCAGCACCGTCGCAGCGGCGTAAAGCGGGCGAACGATCGGAAGGAGCACTAACAACTTGCGCTCTGGCTTATCGCGAACCAACAATCGCGGAAGGATCTGACGGAAGACGGCCGTCACGAAAAGGCCGATCACCAGAGCATAAACTAAGAGTAGGGTACGATCGTTCGTCCAGTTGAGCACCATCCATGTGACAAGCACAGTGAACCCGATCAGAAGCGCTTGGATCGCTGAGGAGAGAGCGAAACGGAATCGTGGGCGATCGGCGAGGATAGTTCTTAACAGCTGTGTCGAACGTGTGTTGAGCGTGTCGTCCGACTCGGACGAAAGGCGCCGTAGGCTGAGATCGGAAAGGTGTGAAAACGCAAGATCGACCGACGCGAGAAACACGAGAGCGATAAGGACCAGTGCACCGACGACTATCTCAATTAACATACTTAATGAAACTGAATGTTAAGTTGCCGCACGCAGAAATGCAACTGTTACTTGGCAGCCATCGGATGTTCGGTATTCTTCCACTTTCGGCCGTCGCGGGCCAACAGTTCGTCCGCATCCGCAGGCCCCCAACCGCCCGACCCGTAATTCGGGAAGTCTCGCGGTGGAATTGCCGTCCAGACGTCAATTATCGGCGTGACAATAGCCCAACTCGATTCGACCATGTCGGCACGCTGAAAAAGCGTTGCGTCGCCGATCATACAGTCGAACAATAATCGCTCGTAACCGGTCGAGATCTGTTCGCCAAAGTGGTCAACGTAGTTGAAATCCATGTCGACCGCGCCCATCTGCACGATCGGCCCGGGGACCTTAGCACCGAAGTGCAGCGTGATGCCTTCGTCGGGCTGAATGTGGATCTCGATGCGATTGGTCGTGAGCCTTTCGATGGAGGTGTCGCGAAACAGTACGAACGGAGCTTTCTTGAATTGAATAACGATACTCGAATGTTTTGCCGCCAGACGCTTTCCCGTTCGCACGTAAAACGGCACGTCAGCCCAACGCCAATTGTCGATGTCTAGTTTTAGTGCGGCGTATGTTTCGGTAGGCGATTCGGGCGACACGCTTTCTTCGGTTTTGTAGGCAGGAACTTTCTTTGCACCGAACTTGCCTTCTCCATATTGGCCGCGAACTGCATTATGCAAAGCTTCTTCCGGCGTGAAGGTCTTTATCGCTTGCAAGATCTTAACCTGTTCGTCGCGGACGGAATCGGCTTCGAATGAGACGGGCGGTTCCATGGCTGTCAGCGTCATTAGCTGGAAAATGTGGTTCGGGATCATGTCGCGTAAGGCACCGGCCGTGTCGTAATAACCGCCGCGCTGTTCAACGCCTAGTGTTTCGGCAACCGTGATCTGAACGAGATCAATGTAATTGCGATTCCAGATAGGTTCCCAGATGCTGTTTCCAAATCGAAAAACTAGTAAATTCTGCACCGTCTCTTTTCCAAGATAATGATCGATGCGGTAGATCTGCCGCTCTTTCAAGATCTTCAACAGATCGGCATTCAGCTTTTTTGCCGAACCGAGATCGTGACCGAACGGCTTCTCAAAAATAAACCGCCTCCAATTTCCGTTCTCCTCTTTGCCCAGCCCATTCTTTACGATCTTCTGTGCCACATTGGCAAAAAGATTCGGTGGGATCGCCATGTAATAAAAATAGTTTTCGGGGATGTTGTGGGCGGTGGTCACGTCGCGAAGAAGATCTTTCAGATCGTTGAACAGCTTTTTATCGTCATCAAAATCTCCGCCGGTGTAAAACGTACGTTCGCAAAACCATTTGATATGCTCGGCATCGCCTTTCGTCCCGGCGAACTCTTTCAGGTTCGCGGTCATTTCATCGCGAAATTCCTCCGACAGCATCTCCTGACGCCCAACCCCGACGATCGCGAAGTTGTCGGGCAAATGGCCGTCTTTCGCCAGATTATAAAGGGCAGGGAAGAGCTTACGTTTAGTAAGATCACCGGTCGCTCCAAAGATGACCATCACGCACGGCTCAGCGGTTTTTTGTTGTTCAGCCATAAGAAAATTAGCCACAGATTAACACGGATGGACGCAGATAAGAATTTTCTGACCAGCGTTTATATGCGTAGATATGGGGCTAAATTCCGAGATTTTCGCGCAGTTCGAGTTCGCGTGCGTTCATCTCCCCGTTGTCGGTTTCGTGATCGTAGGCGCACAGGTGCAACACACCATGTAGGATCAGTTGCTTAATCTCCAATTCGAGAGTGAGACCATTTAGCTCGGCCTGGCGAAGTGCTTGTTCGACAGATATTACGATGTCGCCAAGGTTTTCTTTGTCTGGATCGAATTCGTCAGGTTCGTGCGGGAAGGAAAGAACGTCGGTCGTATCCTCTTTGCCGCGAAAGAGCTTGTTCAATTCTTTCATCCGGCGGTCTGAAACAAAGGCGACCGAGAATTCTCGACCGCCAGCTTCTTCAACAGCTTGTATCTTTTCTATAAACCTCTCGAATGATCGACCGTCCAGTTTTATCTTTCGCTGCAGGTTAACGATCACTGGGCGCCGTCCTCGTCAGTATCGTAGTCTTCATACGCACGGACGATCATCTGAACCAATTTATGTCGAACGACGTCTTTATCGGTGAAATAGACAAACTCGATGCCGTCGAGATCTTTCAGAACCAGTTCGGCTTCCTTGATGCCGCTTTTTTGGCCGCGGGGCAGGTCGATCTGAGTGCGGTCGCCGGTGACGACGGCTTTGGACCCGAAGCCGATGCGGGTCAGGAACATTTTCATTTGTTCGCTGGTGGTGTTCTGAGCTTCGTCGAGAATGATGAATGCGTCAGCAAGAGTTCGTCCGCGCATGAATGCAAGCGGAGCGATCTCGATAATGCGTTTTTCGAGCATTTTTGTGACCTTTTCCGCATCGACCAGATCGAATAAGGCGTCGTACAACGGTCGAAGATACGGATCAACTTTCTCCTGCAGATCGCCCGGCAAAAACCCAAGCCGTTCGCCCGCTTCGACCGCAGGACGCGTCAAAATAATTCGCGAAACTTGTTTCTTCAATAATGCGTCGACCGCCATCGCAACGGCCAGATAGCTCTTTCCTGTTCCGGCAACGCCGATCCCAAACACAAGATCGTTTGAGGCGATCGCATCAAGATACTTCCGCTGATTCGCCGTTTTCGGCGCGATCGATTTCTTGCCGGACGGATTGAACCGATTTCGCTGGAAGTGGTCCATCAGACTATATGCACGATCTTCTGCGATCTGCTTGAAAGCGTCTTTCAGTTCGTTATCGGTGAACGTTTGCCCTTCGGCAAAGAGTTTGCCGAAATCGCGCAATATCTCTTCGACCGTATCGATATCGGCCGGATCGCCATCGATCAACAGCTCGTTGCCTCGAGCGCCGATGCTCACGTCGAGAAGCGTTTCCAGATACTTAATGTTTTGATCCTGTACACCGAAAAGCGTGTTCAGGCCCTGTGGCGGTAGTTCGAGTTTTCGAAGATTGCTCAATTAAATAGTCCCGGCAAATGCGATTTTGATTCAGGTTTGAGGCTACAAGAACGCCTGCTTGGTGTCAATGGAATTCCGCCGAGTGCGTAACATTTGCGAACAAACCGAATGGCACGCGTCTTGCCGCGAAGGCGTTAACAAGCGGCAACGTGTACGAAAAGAATTCAGACTTAAATGGGGTAACAGCGATGTTTCAATTTCGACCAGCTACCACAGTGAAAAAGAAGCAGCGGCAGGGAACTGACGGTGTGGACCGCAACCGATTTGCGGCATCGATCTTTCGTGCTCATCAAAAGATACGAAGTAATGAAATCGAGTCCGAGTCCGAGAACCTTTTCGTCATCGCACAGACCTTCATCAACCGCGAACGAACTCGCGTTCCGGCTGCCGAAGGCGTTTTAGGAATTCTCTAAGAGGAAACTATGCCGACCAAGAAAGACGGAACAAGTAAGTACACCGCGAAGCAGGAACGAAAGGCCGGCCACATCGTCCAAGCCTATGAAGAAAAAGGGGTTTCAAAAGATGAGGCCGAGGCCCGTGCTTGGGCGACCGTGAATAAACAAGACGGCGGAGGCAAAAATCCAGGCGGTTCGGGACACAAAGGAGCCGCGAAAGCTAAAGGCTAAGATCTTAAAAAAAGACGACAAGGTCGAATGGGAAACTTCGCAGAGAAAAACGACCGGAACGGTCCAAATAAACTTACCTCGCCGACGAAGATAAACACTTACGAGGTTAAGGCTTCAAGTGATGACCCGAAGTACCTGGTTGAGAGCGAAAAGGGCGGCGCTAGGGCGGCGCATAAGCCTATAGTTTTGAAGAAAGTTTAGGTTGATAAGGCGATGTTCGCCAGGAATTTGGGGATATGGCCTCAACACAATTCGAACAAGGGGACGTATATTAAATGATCGGAACAGCAACACAACAGACTACTACAACGCCCGAGGCTGAGAAGCACTCGGAAGGGATCGTCGCACGAACGATCGAGGAACAAACGGCAAAGTTGCCATCGGACATTTTTCTTTGGGCAGCGATCGGCGCGATCGGTGTCTCTGCTTATTTTGAAATGACAGGCAATTCTGAAAAAAGCCGCTTCATTGGCCAATGGGTTTCACCGTTTCTTCTTCTCGGCGTTTATAACAAGCTTGTAAAAATATCCGGTTCGGACCGGGTTCATCAATAAATCAATAACAAGAACGGTCGCCTTTATGTTCAATTAGAGGCGGCCATTTCTTTTCCTGCGAGACGAGCTCAAGCACGAGCATCGGTTCTTGGCCGAACTTTTCAACGCGCACGGTCTCAAACTACACCGTTTTCTCCACTGCGATCCCAAACTGCTTTAACATCGAATCGGCACGCACTATTCGATTCCTCCGGCCGCGTACGTATTTCGCACGTACTAGAGGGGTGATATTCACCCGCCGCGGGTTATAGAAATCCCGCTATGCCTTTGCGGCTCCCTCGATTCCTATGCTATTCTTATTCCTTTGTAAATCAGGCGATTTTTCTATTATTACAGGAGCACTTTAATACAAATGGCTAATAACGGGGACGTGAAAGTCGGTAAAGTAGTACAGATCATCGGGCCGGTCGTTGACGTCGAATTCCAGGATTATCTTCCGCCGATCCACCAGGCACTTCGTATTTCATCAGAAGGTTTTGACGTTGAAAATGCGGTCGATGTTGTTGCCGAAGTTCAGCAGCACCTTGGCGAAGGCCGTGTGCGTGCGGTTTCGATGCTGCCGACCGACGGAATGGTCCGCGGAATGAAGGTGATCGATCTTGGCGGGCCGATAACGGTGCCGGTCGGACCCGCGACGCTTGGCCGTGTGATGAACGTGATCGGTGACCCGGTCGATGAACTCGGGCCGGTGAACAGCGAAACGCGTGCTGGAATTCATCGCCATGCACCGAGCTTTGACGAACAGGCGACAACACTCGAGATGTTCGAAACGGGCATCAAGGTGATCGATCTTGTTCAGCCGTTTCTTCGCGGCGGAAAGATCGGTCTGTTCGGCGGTGCGGGCGTTGGTAAAACGGTTCTGATCATGGAGTTGATCAATAACGTCGCGATCGGTTCCGACGGATATTCGGTATTCGCCGGCGTGGGTGAACGAACCCGAGAAGGGAACGATCTGTTACGCGAAATGGTCGAATCAAAGGTGATCAAGTACGGAGACGCTTTCAATGATCACATGGAAGAGACCGGCGAATTTGACCTTTCAAAGGTCGACAAAGCCGAAATTCCTGGATCGAAAGTAGCACTCGTTTACGGACAGATGACTGAACCTCCCGGAGCACGTCTCCGTGTGGCATTGTCGGGACTGACCGTTGCTGAGCACTTCCGTGATCAAGGCAACGACGTGCTGTTCTTCGTCGATAACATTTTTAGATTTACGCAGGCGGGTTCGGAAGTGTCCGCACTTCTCGGCCGTATGCCGTCTGCTGTGGGATATCAGCCAACGCTCGCTTCGGAAATGGGCGAGATGCAGGAACGCATCACTTCGACCAAAACCGGTGCTATCACGTCGATCCAGGCCGTTTACGTGCCCGCCGACGACTATACCGATCCGGCTCCGGCCACGACCTTTGCCCACCTTGATGCTGTTACGGCTTTATCGCGACAGATCGTGGAACTTGGCATTTACCCTGCCGTTGACCCGCTTGCATCAAACTCGCGAATTCTCGATCCCCAGATCGTCGGCGATGAACATTACAATACGGCCCAAGAAGTTAAGCGTATTCTGCAGCGTTATAAGGATTTGCAGGATATCATCGCAATTCTTGGATTGGACGAGCTTTCGGAAGACGACAAACTGACCGTTGCCCGTGCACGTAAGATCCAGCGTTTCTTCTCGCAGCCGTTCTTCGTGGGTGAACAGTTCACCGGGTTGAAGGGCGAATACGTCAAGATCGAAGATACGATCAAAGGCTTCCGAGAAATTTTGGAAGGCAAGTGCGACGATCTGCCCGAGCAGTCATTCTACATGGTCGGCACCAACGAACAGGCAAGAGAAAAGGCCAAGAAAATGGCCGCTGCCGCCTAAAGTCAGTTCAAGGTTTCGGGTTCACGGTTTAATATTTTTGGTTGAACTTTGAACCTTAAACCATGAACTTTGAACATTATTGCTTAGATTTATGTTGAAACTTGAAGTAGTAACTCCCGAGCGAAAAGTTGTTGAAGCCGAGGTCGAATCGGTCACCGTTCCGACTGCAAACGGCGAGGCTGGAATAATGTCCGCCCACGCCCCGCTGATCTCGGCATTGAAGCCGGGGATTCTAACGTATTCGGAAAAGGGCAACGTTGAAAAGTTGGCTGTTTCGACGGGGTTTGTTGAGGTGAGCAATAACCTCGTTTCAGTAATGACGGACTTTGCGGAGAACGCCGACGATGTTGATCTGAATGCTGCCAAGATTGACCGCGAAGAAGCTGAGAAAGAGCTTGCTTCGGTCGCCACCGAACCAAGCGAGAATACTGAAGCCATCCGTGAACGGATCGAACATGCGAATGCTCGCATACAGGTTGCTGGAAGTAGATAACTATCGCATTTTGAACCGCGAGGTCGACCAGGTAGTTTTTCGAAAATAGGTCCGAACACTTGACATGTTCCGCTACAAATATACAATTGTTTTTTCGCCCCTAATAGAAAAGTAAAATTGAATCAGAATGTTGCCAGGTTCTCGGAGTTAGAGTTAAATTGGCTTTGTAGGCATTCACACAGGTTTCGGATGAGTCGATCTCCACGGTCGGTGAATCCGGAAATGGAAAAGGTGCTTTGTACGGTGTGGGAGACGTATTTGGTGCCTTTTCCGCCTTTAAACTTGTAGTATTCTTTGGAACACCGTTGAGAACCTTTTCAATCTTCTAATCTTCTTTTCAAGCCGTCGTTTTCGTTATACAATAGTTACATTGGTAGATAGATCGTAAATGTGTACTAGATCGGACTCTTCAGGAAGGATGCAAACAATCCAGCACGATCGGAATCTAAATGCTAGGAATATATGAACGAATACTCAACATCATTTGGCAATTCAGTAGCGGACGCGATGCCGGCAGAACGGGCTCAATTCATTCGCAAGACTTACATGTTGCTTGCCGCGGCAATTCTCGCGTTTGTTGTCGTTGAAACGTTTCTATTCGTTTCAGGGGCGGCATACCAGATCGCTTCGATCATGTTTATGGGCGGCAGCATGGGTTGGCTTGTCGTGCTCGGCCTATTTATGGGTGTTTCGTACCTTGCAAACAAATGGGCGATGTCGGATACGTCGACGGCAATGCAGTACGTCGGGCTAGGTATTTTCGTCTTGGCTGAAGCGGTTATATTTGTGCCGATGATATTCATCGCGGCTACTTACTCAGACGCTTCAGTAATTCCGAAGGCGGGCATCGTAACGCTCGGATTATTTTTGGGAATTACGGCGACCGTTTTCATTACCAAGGCAGACTTTTCTTGGCTTGGTCCGATCGTAGCGATCGGCGGCTTTGCGGCTCTTGGGTTTATCGTCGCTAGTGCACTTTTCGGATTTTCGCTCGGTAGCGTATTCGCATTCGTGATGGTCGCGTTTGCGGGAACTGCGATCCTTTACAACACGTCGCAGGTTTTGCACCAGTATAATCCGAAACAACACGTCGCAGCTTCACTGACGTTGTTCGCCGGAATCGCGTTGCTCTTTTGGTATATCCTGAGCATTTTCAGTTCGAGAGATTAAGTTCTTTCTGCCAAAAGTTAGTGAATAATATAAGTTCGTGATCGATTGTGCTATCTTAGCCTTTAGATCACGAACTTTTCTTGTCTGAGGTCAACTGAATTGAAACGTCTCGTATTAACCTTTTTATTCGTTTGCGTGAGCTCATTAGGCGTTATCGCCCAGTCAAAGCCTGCGCCTTACACAGCCCTAAAAGTAGGCGATGCCGCACCGGATTTTGAGCTGAATGATACTGCCGGAAATAAGGTAAAAATCAGTGATTTTCGCGGCAAGAAGAACGTCGTCCTTGCCTTCTATGTGCTCGCCTTCACCGGTGGCTGAGCGGCCGAACTAAAAGCGTATCAGGCTGATATCGCAAAATTCGACGCAAAAGAAACACAGGTAATTGGAATTTCAATGGATAGCTTCGCTTCCAACAAAGAGTTCGCAAAGCAGCTTGGAGTCACGTTTCCACTGCTCAGCGACTGGAAACGAGAGGTCTCAAAAGCATTCGGGCTTTACAACGAAGAGTCCGGATACGGACGCCGAGCAACGTTCGTTGTCGATACGGAAGGAAAACTGCAGCATGTTGAGGTAGGCAACACAGCGGTCGATCCTTCGGGAGCTTATCAATCGTGCGATCTGATCCAACAGCGAAAAGCCGCAAAGGCAACGCAGGAACAGCCGTAAGCGAACGCAGAATTTAGTCAGGCAGTTCGATTTCTTCAAGGCCGATCTCGCCGCTCGAATCTTTCATCAAGACTTCGATCCGGCGCTCGGCCTTTGTTAATCTATCGCGGCAATCTCTCGATAGCTTTACGCCGCGTTCAAATAGAGCGAGGCTTTCTTCAAGGGCCATATCGCCTTCCTCAAGTTTTCCGACGATCTGCTCGAGTTCGTCGAGTGATTCTTCAAACGTCTTTGCCATAACTATTCAAAAAAGATCTCAGCCTGTTTTATTAATGATTTCAGGTCTTTAACTCCCAAACTCTTTCCGGCGTTCTTAGGGTCGGTATTTCTCGCGGCTCCGATCAATTGTTGGCCTACTGACTGTGCGATCCGCGTCGCAAGTGCTTCGTCGCGAACACTGACGATCTTCCACCGTTCTCCGTTCTTTTTCATCTGCACTTCAAATTTGTGTTCGGGTAGCCGCGAAGTTACTGTAGCGAGTTCGCCATCAGTTTTGATGTCCAAATATTTATCCGCTCCCAAGACCATCGCCGCAAAAGGTACTTCGGAAAACCGCTGAGTTTCATTTCTCAACAGCCTTGGAAGCTCGGTCCGTGCCCGTTCTTTCGCGATCGGCAAGATCGGTGATGCGATCTTGAGAAGTTGGTCGAGCACTGCGGGCGGCATTCCGCGACCGTACATCGCGGCGGCTTTCGATGTGATCTGCGGAAGAAAATTCTCGACTACCGTGTCGGTATCGACGAATTGAGCAAATGCCTGGTCGTCGCCTCGTCGCGAACTGTCGATCAGCAATGCGAGCGAATATTGCGGTGTGTCTTCAAAGCTCCGCCAATAAAAATATGCCGAGATCGAAGCGATCAATACCAACGATGCCAACACGGTGGCGGTGATCAAAAATGCTTTCTTCAATTACGTTGAACCTCTCTATTCCGCCGGAAAAACATCTGTGACCGAAGCATCGACTCGTCCGCGAGCTAGGCGAATTGTAAGTTTGTCGCCCGGAGCCAGCGGCTCCGCATCGCGAACGATCGTCTCATCTATGGTCTGGGTTATCGAATAGCCGCGATCCAAAACGCGCAATGGCGACATTGCATCTAGTTGTGCCATTGCCGTTTCGATATGCACTTGCCGCTTTCTGATCAAAGCAGTTCCGGTTGCTCTAGTGCGTTGGTCCAGAATGCCCAAAGTACGTTTGTTCTCACCGACTTTTCTTGCCAAACCTACGGGCGACAGTCGAAGCGAAACGTCGCGAAGTTCTTTTGATCGATCTTGTAAAGTCCGACCAATGATCTGTGTCGTGTCAGATATCGATCGTTCGATTTGATGCCGTTTCTCGCGAAGCCTTGCCGGAAATTCTGCAAAGACCGTTGCCATTGCAAGCGATCGTACTTCTCCATGCGCGGTTAATAGTCGCATATTCATCGAACGTATCAGCTCGGCGGTCGAGCGGCGTAGATGTTCAACTATATCTGCTTCTGCTCTTGCAACGATCTCGGCGGCAGCGGATGGAGTCGGGGCCCGCAGATCGGCGACGAAATCGGCGATCGTGAAATCTATTTCGTGGCCGACCGCCGATATCACCGGAATGTTCGATTCGCGAATTGCCCGTGCGACCAGCTCTTCATTGAATGCCCAAAGATCTTCAGCCGAACCACCGCCGCGACCGACTATCAGCACATCGATCTTCTCCGCGTCCGAAGCGGTTGCGTTGAATTCGTTAGCCATTCGAATTCCGTTGGTTATTTGTTCACCGGCTCGCTCACCCTGGACCAGCGTTGGAACGATCACGATGCTGACCGATCTTGCACGGCGTTCGAGTACGGTCAAAATATCTTGTAGTGCAGCACCGGTTGGCGATGTGACAACCCCAACTCGGCGGGGAAATGGTGGAATCGGGCGTTTGATAGATTCATCAAAAAGCCCTTCTTTCTGCAATCTTGCTTTGATCTGCTCGAATGCAACGGCAAGTGCACCTTCACCGACCGGTTCGAGCGATTCTACGATGATCTGATATTCGCCACGAGCTTCGTACGTCGTTATTCGCCCGCGAACCCTTACTTGTAGGCCGTCGGTCGGTTTGAAACGGATCCGAAAATTCTGGCCTTTGAAACATGCGGCTTTGAGAAATGACCCGCCTTCGGTCAATGAAAAATACCAATGCCCTGAGGCTGCCGAATGAAAATTCGTGATCTCGCCCTCGACCCAAACGCTTGCGAAGCTTCGTTCGATCACCGATTTGATGTCGGAATTCAGTTCCGACACGGTCACAGGACCGCGTTCATTCTCGAATAATGCTTGTAGCAAAGGGTTTTCCTGCATGTTCTTAGCGGTGATTGTATCACGCCGGCTTTTGACGGTCAGTGATCCGGTTAACCATCAATAATTCTTTGACAAGTGTTGCATCTGTGCAATATATTCTTAAATATAGCACATTAAGGCAGAATCGATATGCGGAATTTAAGTCTGGTAAAACCGGCGTCCCAATTAAAAGAAGAGCAGCGGCATACCGAGGAAATCCTTCTCGAATCAGTGGGAATCGCATTTTTCCGCGGCTCTGTTGCCGAAATATCGGGTGGGCCAAGTTCAGGGAAAGCTAGCCTAACGCTTTCCATTATCGCAAAGCTTACGACGGCAGGCGAAATATGTGCGGTGGTTGATTCAGCCGGAGGATTCGATCCGCCTTCGGCCGTACTTGCGGGCGTAAAGCTCGAAAATCTTTTATGGGTTAAGTGTGCTGGCGATATCGAAAAGGCGTTCACTGCGGCGGACCATCTTGTTCAGGCTAAAGGGTTTGGGGCGATATGGCTCAATTTGAACGGACTGCCCGCGAGCAAACTCCAGTTAGTTCCAAAGACGTATTGGTACCGCTACCGAACCCGAGTAAAAGACACGCCGACGCTTGTCATAGCAACCGCCGACGAGCCCGTTACCGGTTCGGCATCGCAGAGTGCATTCGTTTTTTCACGTGAGCGGACGGAATGGTCCGGCAGCGGACGATTCAAATTGCTCCGCGAATTTCATATCGCAATGCATTCACGAAAACAGTTTTACGGCCGCCCGATCCCGGCTCGGATCGAGGCGGATTACCGCAATGTCTAGATCATATGCCTGTATAGTTTCGCCGAATGCAAAAGAGGACAAAGAGGCCTTGGTCTCTGTCGCGCATCAGTTTGCTTATTCGATAGAAGTGCTTGATGACGGCATTTTGTTCGACGTAAGCGGACTCGAGCGTCTGATCGGCAAGCGGTCGTTGATAGCCCGCAAGATACTTGAGGAATTACAAAAGCATAACGTGCCGGGTAGCGTCGCCGTTGCGGAAACGATCGAAACCGCTACGTTGCTTGCCCGCCAGAATGATGGTGTAAGCAACGTTGTTCATTCGCCCGATACATTTCAAAAGCTGCCGCTCAGCGATCTGCCGATAGAACGGGACACGCTTAATGTTTTCACTGATCTTGGGCTGCGGCGGGTCGAAGATCTGATCGAGATACCGCGCGAAGAATTGATCGGGCGATACGGCCGCGAATTCGAAGAAATTATCGATATCGCCGAGCAAAAAAGCTCAGCGGTGCTTACGCCAAACCTTAAGGAAAGTGAGTCGTCATGGAGCTATCTTCTCGATTCGCCGGTGGAAGATTTCGAGCAGTTGATATTTCTGCTCAACCACGGACTCGACGATCTTTTTGTCCGGATCGCGCATATTGGCTTGAGCACCGAACAACTGGATCTTTTGTTCGAGCTATCGAATAGAACCAAACGAAAGTACCAGATAAAAACCTCTTTCCCAACGCTTGAGCGATCGTTCTGGCTAAAGCTTATAAACCTTCGGGTTTCGCTGGATCCGCCGGAAGCGGGGATCAAAGCGGTAAATGTTATTGCGCATTTCACCAAGCCGCGGCCGTCGCAAACGGGCTTGTATGCCGTCTCACGACCCGAACCGCAGAGCCTGCTCTTAACGGTAAACAAATTGAAAAAGCTGGTCGGGGAAGAGAATGTCGGAGTGCCGGTGATCATTGATCAACGAGCAGCAGAGGCATTCACTTTGGATGCAGAAGCAATGCCGGCGGGCCGTGAAAGCATTGAGAGTGGGCCGGCGAAACCGATCATAGCTTTTAGTTATTTTCGGCCGCCGATCCGAGCTGAAGTACTTGTTCGCGAAGGCCGCTTGGTCTTTTTACGAACGAAATATTTCAGCGGACACGTTATCGAATACAGCGGCGTCTGGCGTGCAAATTCGAAATGGTGGGAAAACTCCTGGAAGACACAGGAATGGGATGTCGAGGTCGAAGCCCAAGGCGTTTACCGTCTTTGCAAGGTCGGGCACGAATGGTTTCTCATCGGTGAATACGATTAGCAATGTCCTTTTGCGAACTACATACGCGTTCGGCGTTCAGCTTTCTTTCTTCCGGTTCACAACCGGAAGGCCTAATAGACCGCGCCGCTGCATTAGGTCTGCACACGGTCGCTTTACTCGATCGCGATACCGTTTCGGGTGCAGTCCGGTTTCATTTCGAAGCAAAAGAAAAAGGAATTAGGCCCATCATTGGTTCTGAGATCACGCTTGAAGACGGCAGCCTTTTGCCGCTGGTTCCTATCGATCTAAAAGGCTATCAAAACCTAAGCCGGCTGATCACAACGGTCAAGCTTCGCAACAAGAAAGGCGAGCATTTTGCGACGCGGAAAGATGTCGAACAGCATTCCGAAAACCTGTTGTGCTACACCGGCGGTGCCGATGGATTTATGCATAACAGCATCAAAACGGGCCGCGGCCAGGCGGATCTGGCTTGGCTCAAATACGTTTTCGAAGACCGGCTTTACGTCGAACTTCAGCGGCACCATCTCCGAAGTGAAGAATCGATAAATCAATCTTTGCTTGGCCTGGCCCATAAACTAAAGGTGCCTTTCTTTGCCAGCAACGGCCCGTATTACGCTGATAAAAGTGATCGACAGCTCTTCGATGTTTTCACCTGCATAAAGAACCACTGCACGATCTATGATGCCGGCAAGCTGCTTTCAGAGAACGGCGAGCGTTATCTAAAAACAAACGATCAAATGGCGGCTCTTTTCGAGGATCAGCCGGGCGCCGTCAATATAACATCCGAGATCGCGTCACGCATCAAGTTTTCGTTGGACGAGCTTTCATACAATTTCCCGGATTATCCTTTACTGACAGGCGAGACGATGGATTCGCTTTTGCGAAAGAAGGTCGAGCAGCGGGCGATCGAAAGATATCGAAAAAGCAGCAAAGCGACGCGGCTTCAGATACAGGCTCGGCTCGATAAAGAACTCAGAATAATCGAGATGAAAAAGCTGGCGGGATATTTTCTGGTCGTCAGCGATATCTCAGATTTTTGCACGAACGAAGGAATACTCTCACAGGGCCGAGGCTCGGCCGCGAATTCCGTAGTCT